>CALVBW010000015.1 GCA_944325945.1 Candidatus Gastranaerophilales bacterium
GAAATTCAGGTGAGGGGTCGGAACCTTTTGCCAATCTTAAACCCCTCACCCGCATTTGTAGCTCACTATGTTCGCACAACTGCGTCCTCTCCCACAAGGGGCGAGGAAAAGTTACCGACAAAAAAGCCGCCTTCACCCTCGCCGAGTGTGCTACGCACGTTGACATGTCGGACAATATTCGTCGTGCTGCGTTTACCCTCGCTGAGGTTTTAATAACCATCGCCATAATCGGGATAGTAGCAGCAATGACAATTCCTACTTTGATTTCAAAATATCAAAAACGTGAATTCGGAACAAGACTCGCTCAGACATACAGTACATTATCAAATGCGGTTAAAATGGCGCAGGTTGAATATGGTGATGTATCGCGCTGGGGATATCAATCTCTATATGGCTCATCTGTTGATACTTCAAATTGGCTTGATGCACAAAAAGAATATACAGTAAATTTTACGGAGAAGTTCTTTTTGCCTTACCTGCGTGTTGCAAAAAATTACGGATTTGTCCAAAGTAAAGATGCAGGTTATCCGGAATATACAACAAAAGACGGCAGAATATATTTTAGTAATTACACATCCCGTTATATTGTTGAATTAAATAATGGTATAACTCTGTTTTTTGCTTATAACGGTGGTAGAGACTCAAATGATGAAACTAAGTTTGTTTTTTCAACCCCGATTATCTTTGTTGATGTAAATGCTAAAAAAGGACCTAATGTTCTGGGACGCGATTTGTTTATGTTCCAGGTATCTGCAATTCAAAACAAGTTAGTGCCGTATGGTTACGAAAAATCACGCAGTGTTTTGTATGATTTATGCAGGGAAAATCCTGCAGGTAGTATATATGATGCCCTTGCGTGTGCAGCTCTTATACAACTTGACGGCTGGAAAATTACCGATGATTATCCGTGGTAATAAGTGTAAAGTTGCCTCTATTTAGTTTTGTAAAAAATCGGCGAAATTCCTGTTAAAACTGTTATATAAGCGGGTTTTCAGGGAATAATAATAGTACCAGAGAGTGTTATTCCCCACCCCACTCTATAAACAAAAAGGTATCCAGTTACTTTAATTGATGAGGTAAAGCTATGGATACTATATTGTTGTGCAATGATAAGCGGATTTTGAACGTCTTTGGTATAGCTGTAAACTTTATAATTGTTATGGCTTTAGCTGCGGCACAATCAGCATTCTTACCTATTATGGCGCGTGATATGCTTGCAAACGTTCCTGTTCTTGATACCGGTCAAAAATCTATTGAGATTATGCGCGAGGTCAAGGATGAGGTTAAGTCAAGGAATTTTGACGAAGAAGTCCGGCAAAAATATCCTAATGCGTTGATAGCCGACATAGACAGCGGGGTAAAGCATATTAAAATGACAAAATACTATGACGGCAGGCCGGTGAAGATTAATGTTGTTGAAGTAAATCCCGAACTTGCAAAAGACTATACCCTCACCCCTGCACTTGCATCTGATACACTTTCAAATAAAAGCACAATTACATCAATTGCCAAAAACACAAATTCAATAATCGCATTAAACGGTACATATTTCAAACCCCAGACGGGTGTTCCGCTCGGAACTTTAATGATTAATGAAAAATTGTACACAGGTCCCATCTACGACAGGGTAGCTATGGGGATTTTTGATGACGGTTATGATATCGCAAGAGTACAATTGAATGCATCTTTCGGCACCGGAAAAAATACGGTTAAAGTTGATAACGTAAATCAGCCGAGAATGCTTTCGACATATGTTCTGGCATATACCCCTGATTGGGGTAACCTCGCAGCACCCACTCCTAAATATGGCCTGCAAATCGCCGTTTCTGATAACAAAATAACGCAAATTTCCACATCACGTCTTAACATTCCAAAAGACGGCTATGTAATTGCAGGCCCTTCTTCTATTTTGGGTGAATTTAAAGTTGGCGACAGGGTAAAACTTGATTTGAATACAATTCCTGAATGGAAAAATGTTAAACACATCATAAGCGGCGGTCCGTATCTTGTAAAAAATAACGAAGTTTTTGTTGATATGACTGCACAAAAGCTCGGCGCAATCGGCGGCAAAAATCCGAGAAGCGCAATCGGCTACACTGCGGATAATCACTTAATTCTCGTTGCTGTTGACGGACGTGAAGGGAGTTCAGTCGGTCTGACCTTAATGCAGCTTGCCAATTTTATGAAATCAGCAGGATGTGTTAATGCAATGAACCTTGACGGCGGCGGCTCTACTGTTATGTATGTCAACGGCAAAGTGGTTAATAATCCGCAGGTGAAAGGCGGCATTGCGCTTTCCAACGCAATTGTTTTGACGAAAAAGAGTTGATTGAGCTCCCCACCCTTCCCCTCCCCCTCAAGGGGAGAGGGTGACGAAGGCAGGGCAACACCTTTGACTTTTGTCAACCTATAAACGTCATCCCGCACTGCCTGAGGCAGGACAGCACCTTTGACTTTTGTCAACCTACAAACGTCATCCCGCACTTGTTGCGGGATCTGATTACTGTTCCCTCTCCCTAACGGTCATGGGCAAATCTTGAAACTTTGCAGCACACTATCTAGTATCTTCTGACGTTCTGGTCGATTATGTCGGAGATATAAGGTATTCTGCTGTATTTCCCCATAAATGAGGTTATTGCAAGATATAAAATTATTGCGTAAATTACCGTCTGAATTAGTGAATAATACCCGAAAACAGGCGCGTTAAAGAAAAACGTAATCTGTGCCACAAGTGTATTTATAAACGGGATAAAGCTTAAAATATTTAAGATAAATCCCAGCAGATAGCACAACAAAAAATACGCGATTGAGATAAAAATCGACTGAAAAATATGGTACTGCATAAACGGTCTTAGCTGAGCTTTTGTAAAAATACCCAGAATCAGCCAGATAAAGCCCGCAAACCCCATTGTGATGTAACTTAATGCTGCAACAATACGTTCTATCATAAAAGGTTTTGAACTAAAATCGCTCATTATGCTGTTTGAATCTCTCCCTTGCGTTTTTTATCAATATATTCATCAAGAACCTGAGTATAAACGAGTCTGTATTCGTCATTTTCCGGTTCAATATTTATTGAAGCTCTGTAAGACGCAATAGCTTTTTCAATATCACCGTCAAGATAGTGAGCATTACCAAGAAGCATATAAGTTTCAGCATCGTTGGGTTTTGCGTGTAAAGCATCTTTATACATATTCATCGCCAAATCTATGCGGTTGTAGTTAGTATAAAGGTTTGCAAGCAGTACGTAAGCGTTTTTCTCATCAGGATTTAGTTTTATTGCGCGTTTGTACATTTCTTCAGCCATATTGTATTCTTTAAATTCGGAAAGCGCAATTGCATAACAAATGTAAGCCTTGTAGTTATCGCCTTCCATTGTAAGCGCTTTTTCAAAATAGCTGTATGCCTGTTCGCGCTGTTTCATAAGCGTCAAAGTATTACCGATACAGATTGCAACAACTTTGTTGTCAGGGTTAAGCGCAAAAACTTTTTTGTAAAGCTCCAGTGCAGTTTCGTAATCATAAAGTTTAAAGCAGACATTACCCATATCAATCAACGCCGTGAGGTTTTCAGGGTCAAGCGAAAGTGCTTTTTCGTAGTATGCTTTTGATTCAACGTAATCTTCAAAATCCGCATACAAAAGCGCAATAGCGTTGTAGATTTCAGGATTAGTAGAATTCAAATCAATTGCGCGGTTGTAGTAAAAAAGTGCTTTCGGAAAATTTTTCCATTCTGCAAAAACATTACCGATATTGAAATAAATCAGGAAGTTTTTCGGGTTAATTTCCAGTGCCTTATTGTAGTAAGAGAGTGATTTTCTGAAATCTTTTTCATAGAACCACATAGTCCCCATACCGACTAATGCCTGAATATCATCGGGATGAATAGCAAGTAAGCTTTCCAAAACCGACATAACCTTGTCGTAATTTTCTTCCTGCATGTATAATTCTGCAAGTTTATGGTAACCTGCCGCGTTTTGCGGATCTTTTGCCATTTCCATAATGGCTTCGTTAATTTGTTTATCTAATTCTGCTCTGTCCATGCTTTTTATTTTATCCTATTTTTCACGTTTTGTAAAATTGTGTAGAAAAGTTAAGTGAATAAGGGAATAGGTAAATAAGGAAATAAGTGTTATATTAGAGCAATCTTGGAAAAATCCCGCACAGATTAATCTATGATACAACTTATTCCCCTATTCCCATATTTACTTATTTACTTATACTCACTATACTCCTCGGATTCAGCCATCCAGACGTCTTCCGGAATACTGAATGCGTGGCTCCAGAATTTTTCGATAGCATAAGTTTCGCGCTCATCCTTGTGGAGAATATGCACGATTACATCGCCGTAATCCAGAAGATTCCACCTGTTTTTCAGGTCATTTTCCATTCTGACGGGCGAGCGTTCAAAGTGTTTTTTAATCATTTCTTTAACGTTCTGCATCAAGGATTTAACCTGAGTCGGCGAATCTGCCGACGCGATTACAAAATAATCTCCGAGAGATGAGATATTACTTATGTTAAGTATAGAAATATTGCTTGCTAATTTGTCGTCAAGCACGCGCGCAATAACACATGCCAGTTTTTTTGAATCAACTTCTGCCACTTTGTCCCTCTTATTCTATCAAATCCACTCTGCGCTTGTGGCGTCCGCCTTCAAAGCCGGATTTAAGCCAGACGTCTACAATATCAAGCGCTAAATGTTCGCCTATAACTCTTTCTCCGAGGCAGAGAATATTTGCGTTATTGTGTGCTCTGGAAACTCTTGCGGAATATGTATCTCCGCAAAGAGCAGCTCTGATTCCGCGGATTTTGTTTGCTGCGATTGACATGCCGATACCGGTTCCGCAAACAAGGATTCCTCTATCCACCTGCCCTGAAACCACAAGTTCCGCAACATCGCGTGCTATAAGCGGATAATCACAAGCCTCGGGTGTGTGGGTTCCGACGTCAACGTATTCAATGTTGCGTGCTTCAAGATATTCAATAATCTTTTGTTTGTAATTGAACCCGCCATGATCGCTTCCTATTGCTACCTTTAAATGATCCATAACTACTCCCTTTTATTATTCATAAAACAATTTTAACATATTTTATGATTAAAGGCAATAAAAAAGCCCCGTAGGGCTTTTTTATGTGTTATTGTTTTATATTATTCCACTCCAGCCTCCGATTATCGGATCAGGTGAAATATCATATTTCGTATTTTGTGAGTTTGTACTGCTGGTGGCATTACTTTTTGTATTTTCGCTCAGGTAACTGTTTGCAACAAGCCATTCTTTATTTGGTAAATCAAGCTTAGACCAGTCGGCATTTTCTTTAACAGTGCCGTCGGAATTGAATACACTTGGATTCATTTTAATTATTTGTGCAACAAGCTGCTGCGGATCCATCGGCGTGTTGTATTTACCGCCGACTATATTCAGGTGATGTTGTAATACGGCATCTGCAGTTTTGCAATCTTTGTAATCTTCGCCGCCAAGCGATTCACTTGTTTTATACCCGAAAGCTGTTGTATTTGCATCAACACGTTCCCAGGCTGCTTCTGGTATATTGCTGTCGGATGCTCCTGCCGGTGTTCTAGAACCTTTGTCAGCACCTGTAGCAGGAGTTGTCGTGGTTGTAGTAGTTGTTGTTTGGGAACTGCCTTGTTCTTTCAAAGCATCAATTTCGCTTTGCAAGTCTTCTATTTGATCTGATTTTTCCTGTAATTCCTGCGATAATCTTTTTATTTCTGCAAGTTCTTCTGCGTCAGATGTGGCACGATCGCTCGGTTTCGTTGTTCCAAGAATTGCGTCACGAACTTCTTCATATGTACCTGTTTTAATTTCGCCGCCGTCTTCACCGGTTCTGTATGCTGTATAGGTACCGTCATTGTTTTGTATAACTTTACACCCCATGTCTGTTGCTATTTTGGTAAGATTAGTCAAAGAAGTGTCCTGCGGTGTTGTTTGCGGGGTTCCTGCCGTACCTATGGCAGGATATGTTCCTCCTCCGCCTCCAAAGCCGCAGTACATCATAGGACTATTATACATCCCGCCATACATACCCATGTTATATGAAGACATACCGGGTCTCGCAAATAAACCACCAAGCACCGAGTTAAGTGCCTGCAACCCGAATATACCCCACAACAGCCCGTTACCGCCTCCGCAATGATGATGCGCGCCACGGTCTACATTTATGTAATTGTTCTCTATGATTGTTGTTCGCGGTTTGGCCATCCAGGGTCTGTAAAGTCCGTGTACCATTTTTATACCTCTCTGGTTATATTATCTTATATATATAAAGTATATATTAGATATATAATTGTCTTTTTTAATACGTTTATTTACATTTGTTTACAATGTTATTCTTCGTTCTGAGCATCAATCAGAGCATTTTTAGCTGCGATAGCATCTGCTTCAGTATCATATGCTTGGCCTATTCGTTGACCGTTTTCAGTCACGTACCATTTGTCACCGACTTGAGTAACTTTTGCGCTCCAGTGACTTGCTTTCACAAAACTATAATTATCCGGTGTTACTGCCTGATTTTCATGATCACCTTTGAGTGAAATTTTTTGACCATTGACGGTTAAAGTGTCAGGTAAATCAACAAGGTCACCGACTTTGAAGAATACACCTTCACGAGCAAGTTTCATTGCGTCAGCGCCTTCTGCTCCTGAGTTTGCTGCGGCAAGTGCTAATGCTACGTCTTTTGCGCTTACCCCATCAGGTATATCGTATTTTGCAGATACAATATTAAACCATGTATACCCTTTTTTGATATCTAAAGTTGTGCTGCCTTCATCGTGATCAATGCCATATTCTTTCAGATCGCCCTTTACCTTTACTTCAGGGTCAGTATCAGTATCCATATCTGAATCAGTATCAGTATCAATATCCGAATCAGAGTCGGAGTCGATTGTATCTTTTTTATTCTTTAGAAGTATTTCTAAAACGTATTTGTAATCTCCTGTAATAGGTAACCCTTCACCGGGTTTGTATGCGGTGAAATTCCCATCACTGTTTTTGATTACTTCATAACCAAAATCTTTACCTACTTTTTTCAGGTTATTAAATTCGGTATCGTCTTTTGGCGGTTCTTGTTTTGCAGGTAATGTCCCCGCAGCTTTACCGCTTCCGAATATATCAAATATACCGTTAAAGAGTGTTGTGGCTGCATTTAATCCGAAAAATGCCCATGCCAGCCCCATACCGCTGCTTTGTTTAACTGTAGGCTGCTGTACATTTATGTAACGATTTATCGTCACATTCTGTACCGGTTGTCTTTTAAATGTCATTACATTTCTGATTGCCATACAGTTCTCCTGATTTAAACTTATATATATAAAGTATATATAAATTATATAATTGCTAAAATAATGAACCGGATGTTACATATCTTAACATTTCATTCTCCGTCCCTGTTAATATATTATGCCCGAAAAAGCTATATATCTAACCCTGTAAAGAGTTCAAGTGATGTTGCATTTTTTAAATTCGGGTAGTCGTCGATATTATTTTCGTGTAAAAAGTCTATTGCTTCATTACGGGCGAGTTCAAGAATTTTGGCATCGCGGACAATATCGGAGATAATTAAATCCGGCAAACCGCTCTGGCGTGTACCCAGAAATTCACCGGGACCGCGTAATTGCAAATCTTTTTCCGCAATAACAAAACCGTCGTTGGTCTGCGTCATGATATTAAGGCGTTCGCGGGTTTCCTGAGACCTGCTTGCGCTTACCAGAATACAGTAGGACTGCAGGCTGCTTCTGCCTACACGCCCTCTCAGCTGGTGTAATTGCGAAAGTCCGAAGCGTTCCGCGTTTTCGATAACCATAACGGTTGCGTTCGGTACGTCAACACCGACTTCCACAACGGTTGTAGAAACGAGTATATCGTATTTTTTATTTTTAAAATCTGCCATGACCTCTTCTTTTTCGTCGTTTTTGAGTTTTCCGTGTAGAAGTCCGACTTTAAAATCAGGAAAAATTTCATTTTGAAGTTTTTCAGCCTCAATTGTGGCAGCTTTTGCCGAAAGTGTTTCGCTTTCTTCAATCAATGGGTATACAACATATGCCTGTCTGCCGTAATTTAATTCGCGTCTTACAAGTTCCCAGACGCCTCTATGGGAGCCGGTAAGTGAGGTTTTAATAGGCAGCCTGCCTTTAGGAAGTTCATTGATTATCGTCAAATCCAAATCACCGTGAACGGTCAGCGCAAGGGTTCTCGGGATTGGCGTTGCGGTCATGGTCAAAATCTGCGGGTTTTGTGATTTTTTCTTCAAAACGTTCCTTTGTTTTACCCCGAATCTGTGCTGTTCGTCGACAACAATTGCTCCGAGGTTCGCAAATTCAATATTATCTTGAATAAGCGCATGAGTTCCGACTGCAATATTCATCTGACCGCTCCTGAGCGCTGTTTCAAATTTTGTGCGGATTTTTTTGCCGTGACTTCCCAAAAACAGTCCGACGCTCAAGCCAAGGGGCGTCAGCCATTGTATCATATTATTGTAATGCTGCTGGGCAAGAATTTCCGTCGGAGCCATAATTGCGCCCTGATAGCCGTTTTCAACAGCCGCAAGAAGCATAATTGTTGCGACTACGGTTTTTCCGCTTCCGACATCTCCCTGCAAAAGTCTTTGCATTGGGGATTCAGAGTGCAGGTCATTTAAGATTTCGTTTACTGCGTCTTTTTGTCCCTTTGTAAGTTCAAAGGGAAGGCTTTGGATGAATTTTTGAACAAGTCCGTCTTTTTTGATATTTAAAGCAACGGATTTTGTATTTTTTGCGGTATTCTCGCGGAGTCTGATTAATTTCAGCTGAACAAGGAAAAGTTCTTCAAAAATCAGTGTAAACCTTGCCCTCTCCAGCATATCCATGCTCTCGGGAAAATGTATCTGCTCCACGGCTGTTTTTTTGTCCAAAAGTCCCAGTCTTTCACGGATTTCCGCAGGAACTATATTGATAATTTCGTTTTTATATATTTGAATTGCATTGAAAATCGCACGTCTTAAAGTTTTTATGCTTAAATCCTCACAAACCGTATATATAGGAACAATTCTCGCTACATTCAGGTTTGACGCGGAATTTTCCAGAAATTCGCCCGTCATGATAGAGTAAGTGGGTTTGTCTATTGTTAATTTATGGCTGTAATTGTTCATTTTGACGGCGCCCGAAACCATTATTCCTGCATTTTGCGGAAATTGTGCCTTAATTCTTTCCAGCATAAATCTGTTGCTTTTGGATTGGAAAAAATTAAGCTCAAATTTGCCGCTTTCGTCTGCTACCGTGACTTTTACAACAGATAAATTGTTTTTTGTATTGAATGCCGAAACAGATTTTATGTATCCGAAAACGGTCGTTGTCGTTCCTTCCTTCAAATCGCGTATAAGTGTTCTGGAAGAATAATCGACGTGCTTTTTCGGAAAATACATTATCAAATCCTGTGCTGTGTATATCCCTAATTTATTGAGTTTATACGCGACTTTCGGTCCGACACCTTTTATGTACATGACGTCTGTTTGGTTAGCAGGCCGTTTTGCAGCGGATGTCTGCGGCTCTTGTGTTCGGTTAAGCTCCGATTTGATAACTTTTACAAGACTTTCAATGGCACGGCGCCGTTCCGGCACTGATGCGAACGGGTAATGCTCAAAAGTCTCAACCATTACAGCCCATTTGGGATTTTTTTTTGAGGTTTTGTAATTTTCTTTTGCGATATTTTTTATGAAACTTGAAAACGCCTGTTTTTTCCCGTGAATATCTATATAGCGGTGCTTTATTTCAACATCTATGGCAAGTTTTATCTTCTCAAGATTTTCCAATTATGTTATCCTCAAAACCTCATAAATATCCATTTTTTTGGATTTGCCGCGGATTGTAACTTCACTTATTTTTATTACATCCGCAATATTGCTGACGTAGCTGTAGGTTGAACTGCTTATTAAAAGGTTGGTTTTGTAAACCTTATTGTAACTTTCAATACGGCTTGCAAGGTTCACCATATCGCCTATAACCGTGTATTCAAGACGTTTTTCGGAACCTATATTGCCGACAAAAGCTTCGCCGGTATTAATTCCTATTCCGATTTCTATTTTGGGTTTGCCTTCAAACAGCCATTTGTCACGTAGGGCATCAACTTTTTTAAGCATTTCATTTGCGCATAAAACGGCATTTTTAGCATGATTTATGTCCTGAATCGGCTCTCCAAATATTGCCATGACAGCATCGCCTATGAATTTATTGATTACTCCGTTATATTTGGTAATTATAGGTTCAATTTCCGTAAAATATTCATTCAAAATAACTGATACTTCTTCGGCGGTTAATTTTTCACTTATGCTTGTAAAACCCCTTATATCCGCAAATAATACGGTTACAACGGCTTTTTTACCGCCAAGTTTTATATCGTCAATGTTTTGAACTACATTTTGCATAATGTCCTGCGACAGGTATTTGCCCATTGCCTGTTTGATTTTTTCTTTATTCCGCCCTTCAAGTATGAATCTGAATGAATATCCGAATATCATTGTGATTAACTGTATTGCAAGGGGCGTTATTACGTTCGGTGCTATTCCGTTCATAAAGCATAATGCCGAAAATACTATATATCCGAGCGCAATTGCTATAAGAATTCCCAGTGACTGGAAAAATGTAAGTTTTGCAATTAAGACGAATACCAGAATAGACAGTACAACAAGAATAATGACATCCTGTGTCATTGATGTTTGTCTTACAAAATCATTGTTTATGAGGTTATCCAGATTTGTAGCCTGTATGTCTACGCCGGGGTGTTTCTGCATAATCGGGGTCGGCAGTGCGTCCTCCAGACCGAGTGCTGACGCTTTTGCGTTTGCCCCGACAAAAACTATTTTCCCGTTAAATTCTTCAGGATCTATCACAGGTTTTTTGCCCTGCTTTAAATTTCTTGCTGAATTTATAACGTCAATTGCCGAATATTTTTTGTGTGAATATTCACTGTTAGGGTAGGTTTTGTAATATTTTGTGTAGTTATCAATCCCGTCATATGTGTAGATTGCAGGAATGGTTAAATTTGTTTCATCTACAAGAATTTTATTTTTAAATAATGAAAGAGTATCTGTATTATTTAAAAGCATGTATATTCTGAGCGCAAGTGACGGGTACATTTTGCCGTCTACGCTGATAATCTGGTCGCTCAGGGTAATGTATCCGCCTGTATTGGCAGTTGTATTGACGGAACCGGTGTATTTTATTGAATTAAAATACGGCTCCGGAAATCTCGACAGGCTTCTGTATTTTGAATAATTATACTTATATGCGCTGTCATCTATATTTATTTTAAATTTCTTATCAAATTTTTCGCTGTAAGCTTTTCCGTCGACGTCAGGCGGATAATCCTGCATAAGCGGACTAAATCCTACTACGAGATTATCAATATTTTTTATTGTATTAAATAATTGGTTGTCAGCTTCCGGACGCTCTTTGTCAAGGCTTGACAGAATTGCGTCGAATGCAATAATCTTTGGTTTTGAATAGGAATTCAGATATTCGAAAATTTCCGCATAAAGGTTCCTTTGCCACGGCCATCTGTATTGCTCTATTGATTTGTCGTCTATTACTATTAATACAATGTTATCAGATCCTGTTGTGCGGGCTGTGAAAAATTTGTGCATAAAATTGTATGCGCCCGGTTCGAAAAATTGCCATGATATCAGGATTACCAGTATAGACAAAAACAGATGAATTAATGCCGATTTTATAAAAAATAATTTTGAGTTTAACTTTTTCATAGACCTACCTGATTTTATGATATAATAAATTTTGAAAAAGGGATAGTATATGAACGAAAATTTAATTAATTCTCTTGCAAAACAAAAAATTTTTCCGATTATAAGAAGCAATAATCCGGATATTGTCGTTAATACGGTGGAAGCACTTCTAAAGGGCGGACTTAAAATTATGGAAGTGAATGTCGTATCACCGCTGATTTATGACGCAATAAATTCTGTATCAAAGCATGCTGATATTTGTGCGGGCGGAATTATTACATCAATGCAGGCGCATGCCGCGATTAAGGCAGGTGCAAAGTCGCTTTCTTCACCTATTTTTCATATGAATCTTGTTAAACTTTCAAAGGACAAAAAAATTCCCTATATCGCGGGAACATCTACTGCAAATGAGGCTTATCAGGCATGGAAAGCCAGAATTCCTCTGGTTAAAATATATCCCGTGACTGCGCTTGGCGGACCTTTATATATTGAAGATTTAATAAGACCGATGCCGTTTTTAAGTGTCATGCCTCAGGGAAATGTTAAATTATCAGAGGTAAAAAGTTATATTGATGCGGGAGCACTGGCTGTCGGCGTCGGCAGAGATTTGTATGACGGATATACTTATTCTGAAATTACCGAAAGGGTTAAAGAAGCTGTTGCACGGCTTTAAGAGGTTTTGATGGAAGAAACATTAGATATAATCGCTATTGGTGAAAGTTTGGTGGAATTATCCACTGATGAAAAGTTGAAAGATGCTGAGTGCCTTCATAAGTATTTTGGCGGTGATGCTCTGGCAACGGCTGTTACTGCTGTTAGATTGGGCTCAAGGGTCGGATTTATTACAAAATTAGGCAATGATGCTTTTAAAGATTTTTTGCTGGACGGCTGGCGACATGAGGGGCTTGATATTTCTCAGGTTTCGTTCGCTGATGAAAGAAACGGACTTTATTTAATTGCCAGACCGAGTTATACGGAAAAAGAATTCGCGTTCTACCGTAAAAAAACTGCACCTGCCAGATTGTCTGTTGATGATATATCTGAAAATTATCTTGGCAGTGCGAAAATTATTTATAGCACGGGGATTACTCAATCCCTTTCGCTTTCAGCCCGCGATGCTGTGAAAAAAAGTTTTGAATATGCAAAAAATATGCAGCTTTTGACTGCTTATGACCCGAATTTTATTAAGGCTATTTCGTCTCTTGACGAAGCAAGAGAATATTTCGATGATGTTATTTCAAATATTGATATCCTCTTTTTGAGCGCAAAGCATGACATGCCAATTCTCGGAATTGAGTCTATTGATGCTGCAATAAAATATCTCTGGGATAAAGGTGTAAGTACCGTCGTTGTTAAATCAGGGCAGGATAAGGGTTACTATACCGGTTATAACGGCAATATTGCGTTTACGGAATTTTATACTCTGGATGTTTCGGATACTACTTGCTCCGGCGACGTATTCAACGGTGCTTTCCTGCATGGTTTAACTCATGGCTGCTCTCCGATTGAAGCTACCGGACTTGCGTCTATTGCTGCAGGCATGCAGGCAAAAGGTATCGGCGCTATTAAGTCTATTCCTTATCATGATGAAGTATATTCTGTTTTTAAGGGTGTTTAGATGACTAAAAGAGTTGTGATTTCTGGATATTACGGGTTCGGTAATTTCGGCGACGAGGCTATTTTGTCGGTTCTTGTCCAAAAATTGAAGTCTTCCGGGTTAGATATTGTTGTTTTGTCTTCTAATCCGCGCAAGACTTCAATGGATTATTTCGTGAATTCGATTTATTCTTTTGATTTTTATCAGGTAACGGGGCTTTTAAAACAGTCGGATATTCTTATATCAGGCGGCGGAAGTCTGTTGCAGGATGTTACCAGTCTTAAATCTTTAATTTATTATTTGTGGGTTATTTTTACGGCTCTCAGATACAAAAAAAAGGTAATTATTTTTGCTCAGGGGATTGGACCTATTAATAATAAAATTGCTAAATTTTTTACGGCTAAAATATTGAAACACTGTGCTTATGTTTCCGTACGTGACTCTAAAAGTCAAGCATTGCTTGAAAATATGGGGATAAAATCTTATCTTTTATGTGATCCCATTTTTTCTTTGGATTGTCCGAAATATAAGTCAAAAAATTCTATCGGTGTGCAATTGAGAGATTTTCCCACAATGAATGAAAATTTGTTGAACAAGCTTGCACGTCAGCTTGTTAAGGATTTTTTCGACAAAAATATCAAAATATTCTCTCTGCAGGACAGTATTGATTTAGATGTCTGCAAAAAGTTTCAAAAAATTATTACTTCTCTTAATCCGAATATTAGAACGGAACTTATTTCAGGTGTTTCCAACAGCGATGTTGTCAGAGAAATTACAGGGCTTGAGTATATGATTGCAATGAGATTTCATGCGCTGGTTGTGGCGTTAAAGGCAGGTGTTAAATCTGTTGCAATAAATTATGATGTTAAGGTTGAAAAACTTGCTGATGAGGCAGGTTTGCCTATTATTTCCATGAATGCTTCGGAAGATTTTGACAGTATTTTTAATAATATGAAACATTTGAATGAGCATAAACTTTCGGAATTTGCTGATTCACATAAATTCGATTGGTCAGGTATTGATGAAATTTTGCAAGGTCAGAATGTTTCTGTCTAATAAAATAAAGACCACGTGAACCGTCAGCTCTTTACGAGCCGAAAGGCAAGTTTAGTCCTGCGTAGTGAAAGTTGGCATAAAAAAGACCCCTTTCGAGGTCTTTTAAGTTTGCTCCAGGCCAGACTTGAACTGGCACCGAGTTATTAACCCGATTGGATTTTAAGTCCAACGCGTCTACCGATTCCGCCACTGGAGCAAAAATTTAATACACGATTAAATTTTTGGAGTTTCGCCGCCTGAGCGTGGCATTCGCATAGAGTTATAATACTCAAAAAGTATTTTGTTGTCAAATGGGAAATTTCATCAGATAGGACTCAAGCTCGTAAATTCTGTCTGATATCAAATCAATTATTACTTTAAGGTTGTTTTTAATCGTGTTTTCATCAAGAAGTCTAACTTTCCCGAAAAGTGCAGGATATCGCAGATTATGACAGAATTGACGGTTAAATTCTCTGATTGCATTTGTGACATTGCCGTCTATATAATCTTGCATGTCGCAGAGGAAAACGAAGATATCTGACAGAGCATGCTTAGCTTTAACAATTTTTTTATTTTCAATGAATTTTGCAACTTTTTTTAAATTTTTATTCAGCATGTAGTAACTGTCAAGCAAAGTTTCTTTTTTGTGAGGAAGAGTTTTTGTGAAATATTCCATGGTCTGCTTGTAGCCGCTGTCAACCAAATCCTGACGTTTTTCTTTCGGGTAATTGAAATCAACTACAATTACGTCGCCGGTATTAATTACTATATAATCATATTTATCTTTTTTGCCGTAAGAGTCAACAATAAACGAGGTTGCAATTGATGTTATGCAGCTGTAAATCGTGTTTACATAATCCAGAGCATTTTTGTCAGAGCCTTCATAGTCTCCTTCCAGACGAAATTCCAGAATCCTTTCGTCCTCAGACATTAAGTTTTTGGATAATTTCCACATCGGTACGCTCTTTTGCAAATCACCGTCAACAAGAAGAGTGTTATTGTATTCAAGAGGTTTCATCAAACCGGGCATACCGCATGAAATACGAACTGCCGTCGCAATTTCAAAATCAGGTGTCTCAAATTTTGAAAATTCTTTGCATTCAAAATTTGATAAATCTGTTGTAATTATGTAGAGATTTTTTTTCAAATCTCTGAAGGTTACTGCTTTATTTTTCCCTTTATCGTAATCTGTTCCGTAAAATTTTTGTTCTATCAGATCTCTTATCCACTCAAGGAATACTTCACCTTTACTCAGTGCGAATTTTGGTCCTAATCCGAATTGAAAATCTCTGAACAGGTCAAAATTTACATCAAGAAATATTTCTTTCATTTCCTCTGCGTTATATCCTACTGCCATAAGTGCAGCTACAATTGAGCCTACAGAAGAGCCTCCAACGTTATCGGGGGTTATGCATAATTCTTCAAGGGCTTTTACTGCTCCTGCATATGCTGCTCCTCGAATTGCGCCTCCTCCAAATAAACAGGTGTATTTTAAAGCTGTATTTTTCATGACTTTATTCTAACATAAAAAGCCGGTATATTTATACCGGCTTTTTGAAAATATTTTTAGTAAAATTTATGCTGCTTGAACGCCTTGAATTTCTCTTATTAAGTATTCAGCAACCCATTCAAAATCTTTATTTATCTCAGCAGCTTTCTTTAAATATTTTACGGAAGCATTGCCGATTCTGATAAGAGTCATTGCAACTACACCGCGTTTAATACCTCTCACAACCTGTAATTGGTCAACAAGCTGAGGTACAGCGGATGATCCGATATTAACAAGTTCATTTTCAAGTTCATTTTTAGTTGTATTATCTGCTGTTTCTAATTTATTAAGAATCTCATTTACTGTTTCCATATTTCATTTCCTTCCTTTGTTATTATTATAATTCAAAATTCATGCTTTTTCTGATTTCCTTACATAATCTTTATATCTTTATAAAGATATAAAAAAAACGACCTTTTATGGTCGTATGGGAAAAAATTGGGAAATTATAATTATGAATATATTTTAAATGATCGTTCTATGTTTTTATCAATTACTGATTTAACAGAATCATATTCGGTTTGCAATGAATTGTGTTCCGTATCAATATTTTTAAGTTCCATATCGTAACGTTTATCTTTATTTTCAATGTTATTCATCGCTTTATTGTATTCAGCTTCAGCGCGTGTTACTGCTACATCATCGGTAACCTCAGTAATATCGCTGATATTTGTATACATTGTAGAAACCCATTCGTTATTTGAATCAACCTGTTCCATGGTTACAATGCCGTTTTCCAGTGCAAATTCAATCCATTCATTGCTGGATGCAAGACCTTTTTCTATGACGCTGTAACCTTGTTCCATACGGTTATAAAGATTTGTGTACCATTGAACTTTTGCATCAGCATTTTCTTCCGAATTATTAACGTCTATCCAGCCCCATGAAGGTTCGCCGTAGATATCAAATAAACAATCAAGAATTGCTATTTGTTTAACCGGTTCAAATGCCTGTGTCGTATCAAGTCCGTTTTCCTGCGCAAACTTGATTACAAGTGCCGGATCAGCAAAAATTGATCTGTTTGCCTTTATTAATTCAAGTTTTTCGTTTCTTTCTGCTTCAGGTAAATCGCTTAAATCTCCAAAAGTTAGTCCTATCATTAGGTCTAATGCATCATTATATTCATTTTTTGCTGCTATTGCTTGAGCATTACCATCAACAAAACCATCACGGTTTACTTCCGAACTTATACCATTTGCAAATTCACTGAACAAGCCTATTAATAATGATTGCAATTCTTCAGCATTTTCGTAATATCGTTTAACAGTAGCTGTATCTTCTCCAAGTTTTAATGTGTATTCAAATTTGGTATCTTCAACATATTCTTCACCAGTTTCTTCATCCTGTTCGGTTTCTGATGATGTATATATAAAAGATAATTCATTTGTTTGAGGGTTATAATTTGTGACTTCCCAACTTGATGTGGCTCCTTCAGGTTCATTAAGCATAACAAATGAAAAATCAGTTTCTCCGTCTTCATTTTCTGTAGGGGTAATCACGATTTCGTCATTTATTGTATAGGTGCCATCTTTATCGTTATAGACAACTTCCATTTGACTTGTTGAGGTTGCATAATTGCCTGCAAAAGTTACGCCGCCTTTTGCTGGATCAAGTATTGCAAGCAAACTTTGTGCCCACTCGTTATCTTTGCTCAACTTAGGTGGATTTGAATTTTGCAAGTCTTCAATTTTATTTTTCAAAAAAGTAAAACCATTTTGTAAGTCAGCAAAACTGGTTATTTGCGTATTTACATATTTATTATAATTTGCGTCCCAGCCTGTATTATCGCCAAAAAGCTGTTCTGAAAGTGTTTCACTGACTATTGCGTTATAATTCGCATCAGCCATAAGCATATTGTTATAGTATTCTGAGAAGTTTACGTATTCTGATGTTTGGAAGCAGTCATCGTAGCTTTTGTCATAACCGTTTGTACCTTCGTACATATCTTTCAATTGTTGAATTGAATAAGAACCGAGGTCGTGTTCGTTTCCGTCATCATCAATATATGTTATCGGCACAGGATCTCCGCCGAGTGTATCTGAGCTAAAGAATGTAGAAGTGTATTCAAGCCCGTATTTTGCTAAAAATTCATCTAAACCGCCGCCATCTTCTTTAACAGCTCTGAAGTTTGCAGCATCGGCTTCTGAAACAAGAAGTTTTCCGTTTGCATTTACAAGACCGTACTGGTTATTGTATGAGCTGTATGATGTAAGTGAATTAAAGCTTAATTTTTGGTATTGTTCTTCGCCTGCTAAATCATAATTTGACATCATCATTGTGGCAGAATTCAAAGCATTAATATATTCCTCGCTGACTCTTGAACTTTCAGTAGCAAGGCGCATCTTCGAATTGTTGATAATCTGAGACCTCAGCTCGTTATCAGCCATACGAGATGTAATTGATAATAATCTTGCTTGTGAAGCTGCCATTCCCATAGTTGGCGTTCGTCCTTTCCTTGTTCGCTTACTACGGTTATCGGCTTTATTACCCTAAAACTTTAATATTTTGTGCTTTTTTATTAACAAATTGTTACAAACTTAATAATGCTTTTTTAAGTTTTTGTAACTTTTTCTTATCAGTTCCTATTCCACATAAAAGCATAGTTGATTTTTCATTTGTTTTTTCGTCTTCAATATTATATTCATCAAAAAGAATTTCGGACAGTTCTTCCCCGGAAAGTTCAGGAACCTTGATCAAAATTTTTGTTAAATCATCTCCGAAAAATTCGCAGGTATCACATTCATCCCTTAGAATTTCCAATTCATCAATTAATTGATCAAGCTTACGTCGTCCCCACCAGCTGTTCAGGTAGTTAATTGTATCTTCAATTGAAGCCAGAAGCGGATAAGATGGAGAAGTTGTGTTTATCATATTTAATGCTTTTTCAATCCGCAGATTGCACATGCAGTGTAAAAGTGCTGTCGGATTAAGTCCGCCTGCAGTTTTATGCAGCGATTGAACGGTGAAATCAGCAATATTTACCGCACTTTCCGGAAGCCTTTGTGAAAACGGATATAATGCCCCGTGTGCCTCATCAACAATTAAATATACATTATGCTTTTCGCAAATTGATTTAATCTTTCTGATATCGGATACAATACCTTCATATGTAGGCGACGTAATTATTAAAGCCTTAATATCATAGGCATTCAGATAATTTTCAATCATATCGGGCGAGGTTTCAGCAGGAATTCCCCACTCCTCGTTCATTTCAACATCATAAAAAATCGGAATAGCACCTGCAAGTCTTACTGCATTTAAATGGCACGGGTGCGCATTATTCCATACCATAACTTTGTCGCCCGGATTTGTGCATGTTAAAACAGAGGCTATTATACCGCTTGTTGAGCCGTTTGTTAAAAATGATGTGGAATTTGTCCCGTAAATCTTTTTCGCGCGTTTCTCGGCCTTTGAAAGTGCTTCCTGCGGATTGTGTGCATCAGTTTCCGAAATATCAATTTTATACATTGATTTTAACGGTTTATAAATTGCAAATTTCTGGGAATGCGACGGAGTTGTAAAAAGTATTTTTTTATTCCGCTTTTTTAAAAGTTTTACAAGGCTCATTATTATTTATTCTTAATTTCTATATTACGTTTTGCACAGTATTGAATCATAGTCATCTTGTCATGGCTTGAATTGAATTCAAATCTGCCTGAAACCGTGTATCCGCCTTCATTATTTTTTTCAATACGAATAGGTGAAAATTTGCATTCAATATTTTGTTCTTCAGAAAGCGGCAGCGTAATTTTGTAATCTTTTTCAATGTTTATATTTTCGCAGGTTTTCAACTTCATACCGCCTGCAGATATGTCAAGAGTTGTAATCTTTAATGCATTTCCGCCGTCAAACATGTCTAAATCAAGTATGTATTTGATACGTGTATATTGACGTCTTTGTAAAAACTTATGTTTTGCAGGACTTGCAATTTTAAGAGTGTTTCCGTTAATTTCTTTTGCATAAGAGTCGAAATAAAGTGTTCCGTATTTTGTCTGGGTATAAAATTCGCAGTAATTGCTTTTCAGTATTCCCTCCGGCGCATAATCCAATTCCAGCATAAAATAATCCGGCGCAACCTCTGTTATTACACCTTTATTCGCAAATTTAAAGTCATGCGGAACCATTATTATTCTTTGATCTTTTGAAATTAATTCTCTCATTTTACTTATCCTTTCATTGCGATTCTTCGCATTCTGTAGTCATACCGAGCGAAGTATCTCTTACTCGGAATGACATATATTATTATATCCGATTTGTCAAATTTTGTCAGCAACTTAACAAAACACAAAAAAAGCCTCCCAAAATATGAGAGGCAAAGCTGAGCAATCAGAAGAGTTGAGGATTTACATATTTATCTTAAATGATTTTTTACGCAAAACATTACCTGAAATAGCTAAAATAAAACACAAAAAAATAGCCCCAAAGTTGAGGCTATTTTTTGATTGTTATAGTAAATCACTATTGTTTCAAGAAAGATTCATAGTTTCTTGCAAGAAGGTGCGTTCTTACCTGATTAATCAAGTCAAGAGCAACACCGACCATGATGATTAAGGACGTTGCGCCGATACCTTGTAAAGTTTTGATATTTGTAACATAACTTGCAAGTGACGGTACAAGTGCAATAATACCAAGTCCCATAGCACCGATAAATGTTGTTTTTGTTAAAATTTTATCCAGTGCTTCCGCAGTCGGTTTGCCGGGTTTTATACCGGGGATTGAAGAACCGTATTTTTTAAGGTTATCTGCAATATCTTTAGGCTGCATGTTCGGCATAATTGACGCGTAGAAAAATGTCAACGCAACAATTAACAAGAAATACAATACATAATATGTGATTCCGTCCGGACTCAGCCAGTGATTTAATGACATAACCACATTTTTAACGGCTTCTGATTTAAAGTTTGCCTGTCCGACCAAACTTAAAACAGTTGACGGGAAAAGCAAAATCGCAATCGCAAAGATAATCGGCATTACGCCGCCCGGATTGAGCTTGAACGGAATAAATGAATTCATGCCGCCGTAAACTTTATTTCCGACCTGTCTTTTCGGATTAACAATAATAACTTTTCTGACTGCTTCCTGCATAACTACGATAAATACCATAGCTGCAAAAAATATTGCAAGAAGTACGGCTAATCCGAGCTGCAAAGCAGTGCTGTTCATTACCATTTGAGCTGTTCTTGATGCATATACCGGAATACCTGACAGTATACCGACAAAAATTATCAAAGATCCGCCGTTTCCTATGCCTTTTTCCGTAATAAGTTCAGAAATCCACATAACAAGAACAGATCCTGCTGTTAATACAATTACCGAACTTACAAAGAACATTACAGGATTAATATTCGGCAATACTGCACCCGGCAGGTGATGCAAATAAAGCATAAATATTAATGATTGGAATATTGCCAGTACAACCGTAAATATACGTGTATACTGCGATAATTTTCTTCTGCCTGCTTCGCCCTCTTCTTTCTGTAATTTTTCCAGTGAAGGAATTACAACAGAAACCAACTGAATAATGATTGATGATGTAATAAACGGTCCGATACCTAATGCAAATATAGACACCGTACCCAACGCACCGCCGGAAAATAAATCAAGAAATCCGATTATGTTATTGCCCTGAGCAATATTTGAGAAAATCTGATTATTAATTCCGAACAAAGGCATTTGTACACCGAGTCTGAATGCGGCAATCATCAAAAATGTAAAGATGATTTTTTGTTTCAAGCCAGAAGCCTGCCACATTGACATCAAATCTTCAGTTGTAGGCATTTTAATACCCTGTGCCATTATACTAACTCAACCTTTCCGCCTGCGGCTTCAATTTTTTCTTTTGCTGATGGTGTAACATAACTTGCTTTAACGGTTACAGCTTTTTTGATTTCGCCGTTACCGAGAACTCTCAAGCCGTCAGATGACGGGTGAACTCTTTTAGCTTCTTTTAATGTTTCAAGAGAAACTTCTTTAAGTCCCAATTGAGCAATTCTGCCAACGTTAATTTCAGCGTAATTAAGTTTATTTATAATCTGGAAGCCTTTCAATTTCGGAAGTCTTCTGTAAGCCGGCATCTGACCGCCTTCAAAACCTCTTTTAGAGCTGCTTCCTGAACGTTGACCTTCACCGTTATGACCGCGGCAGGATGTTTTACCTCTGCCTGATGATCTTCCGCGTCCTACGCGTTTTGTTTTGTGGGTTGAACCTTCTGCAGGTTTCAAATCTTCTAATGTAATATTTGTCATTTTAGTTTCCTCTTTTATTTTGACCGCTCGCTATTAACTATCGTTACACTAGTAACTGTACGCAGTCTGTACAAAAATTATTTTGTTACTTCTAACAAATGTGATACTTTATTTACCATACCCATTATGGTAGGTGTTTCGGAATGCTCAACAACCTGATCTTTTTTTGTTAAACCAAGTCCTGCAACAACTTTGCGTTGAGCTTCTGATGCTCCGATTAAACTTCTTACGAGTTTAATTTTTACTGTATTTGATTTTGTTTTAGCCATAATTTATATCCTTTTATTTAATAATATTATCTTAAATAGTCAATTACTTAACCGATTAATTTAACAATTCAGCCATTGTCAAACCGCGTTTTTTAGCAACTTCATTAAACGGTGTCAAAGCCTTCAATGCATTGATAGTAGCGTATGCCGCATTCAAAGGTGATTTTGAACCTAATGATTTTGCAAGAATATTTTCGATACCTGCAAGTTCGAGAACAGGACGAACAGCGCCGCCTGCGATAATACCGGTACCTTGAGAAGCAGGTCTGAGCATTACGGCACCTGCGCCTGATTTACCTGAAATCGGGTGCGGAATTGTTGTTTTGAAAATAGGTACGGTGATAAGATTTTTTCTGCCGTCTGCAATTGCTTTTTGGATAGCGATGATAACTTCAGATGCTTTAGCACAACCTATACCAACCTGTCCTTTTTTGTTTCCTACAATAACAATTGCACGGAAGCTTAATTTTTTACCGCCTTTAACAACTTTAGTTACACGGTTAATCTGAACAACCTGTTCAGTCCATTCGCTCTGCGGTTTTTCTTCAATTGTTTCAATTCTCGGTTTTTTAGTACCGCGAGAACGTCTTTTTGAAGGTTTGCCTTCTTCAGGTTGAAGTTCTTCAGCAGGTTCTTCTGCTTTTACTTCTTCTGTTTTTGTTTCTTCTGTAGTTTCTTCGGCTTTAGTTTCTTCAATTGTTACTTCTTCAGCTGATACTTCTTCAGATGTTTCAACATTTAATTCGTCTTTGTTTTCTAAATCCATTGATTTTTACCTTTCATAATTTAGTGTAAATTCTTTATCGGGTACGAATACATCAAAAACAAGCTAAAAATTAGCTATTGATAAAATATTCGTGAGTAACTTTTCTGACAGATACTAATTTAACATAAAAAAAAATAAATTGCAAGCGTGGTATGCTGTGACTTATATAAATCCCTGTGTGTATCTGTAAAAGAGTGAAACAGGGTGTTATTTTTCGGTAAGCATTTTTTGCAGAAGCTCTTGAGGCGTCTTTACTTCAATCACTTTTCCGTCTGCAAAGTCATTAAATTCCGCATTTCTCTTTTTAATTTGATTAATGACAGCCTGCAGTACCTGTAAATGAAACGGCAGATTTTCATTTATCTCCGGTGTATCAGGCTTTTTAAATTTTTGTTTAAGTCTTTCCATAAAAGTTAATTTTTTAGTTGCCTGCTCGACAATATAATTTTGTAAACTTTCTATGTCATTTTTTGTTGTTATAATGTGGAATACGTCGTCATCCAGTAAATCTACTTTCAGGTTGTGATTTTCAGCGTTCATTTTAAGCCATTCTTTTGACCCGCCGGAAAGTTCCGCGATTTTATCGATTAATATATCCGTGATTAATTTATAAGGATTTTTACCTTGAAAATATGCAACGGGTTCATGTCTGATAATTTCATACATGGGAATAACACGTTCTGAAATTTCTTTTATATTTTTATCGTTAAATTGAATCTTGTATATTCCCGTAAAATTAACGTTATTGCATTTATTTACCTGCATATAATCTCCTTTTGAAAATTATAAAACCTGTAAATAATATTTTTGCTATTTATTAATTAATTCATCCAATTTATCAAGCATGCATTTTTGGATGTGTTCGCATTCATCTTTTGTTTTAGCCTCAAAACGGAGGGTGAAAACGGGTTCCGTGTTGCTCTGGCGGATAAGCGCAAAACCGCCGTCAAAAACTATTCGCATGCCGTCTAAAGTCACAATATCCTTGATTTCAGTGCCGAACATATCTTTATGCGTATTTACATATTCTTTTAATTTTTCCAGAACAGGCTTTTTAAGTTCATTTGCACAGGGGAAACGAACTTCGTTTGAGGTATAAACCGCGTCAAAAGGTTTCAAAAGTTCCTGAATTTTGAAATTCGGGTTGTTTTTTTTGTTTTTGGCAATAATTTCAATAATTCTGCAGCCTGCGTAAATTGCGTCGTCAAAACCGTAGTATCTGTCTTTAAAAAACGTATGGCCGCTCATTTCGCCCGCAAGAATTGCGCCGGTTTCTTTCATTTTTTCTTTAATATAACCGTGTCCGGTTTTGCACATAACCGCTTTTGCACCTGTTTGGTTAATTGTGTCATAAAGCACCTGAGAACACTTAACCTCTGACACAACAGTCGGTTTTTCCCCGCAGGAAGAAATCAAATCCATTGCATAGATTAAAAGCAGTTTGTCACCGGTGAGGGGGTGCCCTTCGGTATCAATAACGCCGATTCTGTCAGAGTCGCCGTCGTATGCAATCCCGACATCTGCATTATTTTGAACAACCGCGTTTTCAATATCTTTAAGTGTTTTTAAATCGCTCGGGTTCGGGTGGTGGTTTGGAAAACGTCCGTCGGGTTCAGAGAACAATTCAACAACCTCACAGCCGAGTTCACGGTACAATTTCGGCCCGACAATCCCGCCGGTTGCATTTGCACTGTCGACAACAACCTTAATACCTTTGCCTGTTGTCCCGAAGCGCTTTTTCATATCTTCTATATAATCCGGAATTATGTCATACGTTCTTATAAGTTCGGCATTTGCCGGCATTTGCTTATCTGTCCAATTTGCGAATGTCAGGTCGCTGACTTCTTTAATCTGTTTTTCGTTAAGGGTTTGGTGCTCATAAGTCATTTTAAGCCCGTTATATTCAGACGGGTTGTGACTTGCAGTAATAATCATAGCAGATATAACTTCAGGCATTGTGACTTCCGAATAGTATCCGATAGGTGTCGGCGCAAGTCCTAAATCAATAACTTTGGCACCCGTTGAGGTAATCCCGGCAATCAAAGCACCGGCAAGCGACGGCGAATGCAGCCTTGCGTCGCGGCAGACAGTTAATGTCATATCAGACGCCTTTTTTCCGGATTTTTCTTTTAACCATTCAATAAATCCTATTCCGATATTGTAGTATAATTCTTCCGTAATATCTTTTTCGTAAATCCCTCTTATATCGTTTTTGCCGAAAGCCTGTTCATATTTTTGCATAAGTCCTCTCCCTCATTGTATAATTATATCATGAAGTTGTGTCATGCAATATTTAATAAAGAAAATTATGCTGCGTGGCTTTTTATTTTGCCGGCACTTGCAGGAACTTTTGTGTTTATTATAATTCCTGTGATTTGTTCTTTCGGATTGAGTTTTTGTAATTGGGATTTGATTAACCCGATTGAATTTGCCGGATTTGATAATTACAGGGAAATTTTCACGGAACCATTATTTTATAAAATATTTTTGAACACTGTTGTTTTTGCGGTATCGACTTCTGTTTTCGGGGTAATTATTCCTTTAATTCTCGCTGTAATCTTAAACAATAAAATCAGAGGGTCGGAATTTTATAAAACAGCATATTTTTTGCCGTTTATAACGCCGATGATTGTAATAGGCGTTGTGTGGCAGTGGATTTTTGACCCGAATATAGGAATTTTGAATAATTTGTTACAAATCCACATAAACTGGCTTTATGATACGAGATTTGCCATGCCGGCTTTGATTATTGTATCTGTGTGGAAGCTTATCGGATACAATATGATTATATTTTTGTCGTCGTTAAGTACGATTAATCAAAGCTTGTTTGAAGCGGCAAAAATAGACGGAGCATCGCCTGTTCAGACATTTAAAAATGTCACGGTGCCGTTGATGTCGCCAACGATATTTTTTGTTGTAATAATTACGGCAATAAGCTCATTCCAGATATTTGATTTAATTTATCTTATGACGCAGGGCGGACCTTTGGACAGCACAAACGTACTTGTTTATGCGATTTATCAAAATGCGTTTGAATATTTTAACGTAGGCAAAGCATCTGCCATTGCCTACGTTCTATTTGTTGTAATCCTTGTTTTGACGCTTATTCAGTGGAATTTACGCAAAAAACTCGTTTATATTGAGGAATAAAGCTATTTGCAGTCGTTAAAATATTCTTTAAACACTTTGACACTGCAATATTTGCCGCACATTGTGCAGGGTTCGCCGTTATTAATATCCTCAAGAGTGCATTTGTCGATAGCTGCTGCGCGTTGAGCGTTCCAGTCAAGGTTTTTACGTGCAATTGCCATGTCCAAATCCATCTTGTAAGCCTGCTTATTTCCTCGTGCCAAATCTGCTGCGTGTGCTGCAATTTTGCTTGCTATAATTCCTTCTCTGACCTGTTTTGCATCAGGAAGCCCGATGTGTTCGGCAGGTGTTACGTAGCATAAAAAATCCGCGCCGTGATATGCGGCAAGGGTTCCGCCGATGGCTGATGTAATATGATCATACCCCGGTGCAATATCCGTAACCAGCGGTCCTAATACGTACAAAGGCGCATAATCCGTTAAAACTTTTGCAGTTTCTATCATTGCCGGAATTTTATTCAAAGGAACATGCCCGGGACCTTCAACCATTGCCTGAACGCCGAAATCTCTTGCGCGTTTTACAAGCTCACCGAGCACAATTGTTTCGGCAACCTGACCGCGGTCACCCGCATCCGCAATACATCCGGGTCTTAAACCGTCTCCTAGTGAAAGCGTACAGTCATATTCACGGGCTATTTCAAGTAATTCGTCATAGTATTCGTAAAGCGGATTTTCTTTGCCTGTTGCCTTAATCCATGCCGCAAGCATTGCACCGCCTCTGGACACTATATCCATTATTCTGCCCTGTTTTTCCATTTGTTCAACTACAAATTTTGTAACTCCGCAGTGTACTGTTATAAAATCTATTCCGTCCTCGCATTGCTTTCTTATATCAGAAAATAATTTGTCTTTTGAAAGCTTTGAAATATCTTTGAATTCGTCAATGGCTTCTTTGCCGGCCTGATACATAGGAACCGTTCCGATAGGAAGTTTTGTTGCGGCAATAATTTGTTTTCTTGTGCCGTCAATGTCCGAACCCGTTGACAAATCCATTAAAACATCCGCGCCTGTTGCCTCAATTATTCTGACTTTTTCAAGCTCCTGTTCAACATTTGAACGCTCCATTGAAGTTCCGATATTGGCGTTAATTTTGACTGTCATCCCCTCGCCCACGGCTGTCGGAATTACGTTTTCGCGACGGTTGTTTTTCAATATTACAACACGTCCTTGAGCAACTTTTTCACGCACAAATTCAGGGGTTACACCTTCTTTTAACGCGATATATTTCATTTCTTCGGTAATATTACCTTTTTTTGCTTCAATAATTTGTGTAGTCATAATTTCCCTCTCCTGTTGTTTTTTAATTATAACATCAATAAAATTAAGATTTGTAACAAAAATTACAACACTTGAAATCGCATTTTTTACAGAAACTTTATATAAATAAGAGAGGAGCGATTTGATATGTTAGCTATCACACAGGGTTTAACAAGAGCATCATTGAACTCAATGGATCAATTGACGTTTGATGAATATGACAAAGACGGCGACGGTGTTATAAGTTATTCAGAATACAATAATTTTGTCGCTGTATCAGGTATTAACAAGGTTGGAAATAATAAAAAGGCTGAAAATAAAGGATTTGATGTGGAGCAATTTGATCCGCAGGGCAGTATTAATTTTGAAAGTAACGGAGGTTTTAACGCCAAAAAATTAAACATTCTTGCATAATTTTTTAAATTATGTAAAAAATTGAATATTTTATTAAAGTTTTTAAATACACATTCCGTAAGTATTCATGTAAGAAGATAATACGGGGTGTGTATTTTTATGAATGAAGAATTTAAAAAAGAAGATGTAATTCAGGAATTAAAAACATTAATTGATGCGGCAGAGGAGTATCAATCAGAAATTGACGCATACTGCGAATTTATGAAGGGCATGTTTTTAAATACATCAGGTATAAATTAGCCCGCTGTGGAATGTTTATGTGTTATTTTTTTCATAAATTGTGCTTATGAAAATAGTAATACTCGGCGGGGTTGCCGCAGGTGCCAAAGCTGCAGCAAAAGCTCGCAGACTTTTGCCTGACGCGGAAATAGATTTATATACTGATGATACGCATGTTTCATATTCGGCGTGCGGTCTGCCGTATTATATTCAGGGTAATTTTACAGATTACAAAACACTTTTCGTGCGTTCTCCCGAAGAATTTGAGGCTCAGGGGATACATATTCATTTAAGGTCGCGTGCAATAAAAATTTTGACCGGCACAAATCAGGTTTTGATTCAGGATTTGGCTGAAAACAGAGCATATCTGGCAGAATATGATAATCTTGTAATTGCGACCGGTGCACGACCTGTTATGCCGCCGGTTGATAACATTAATTTGAAAAATGTATTCACTTTGCGCCGTATAGAAGACGGTATTGCAATAAGAGAAAAAGCTTTAAATTCGAGGCACGTGACGATTATCGGCAGCGGATATATAGGAATTGAACTTTTAGAGGCTTTCGTAGAATTAGGGCTGAAAGTCACTATTGTTGAATTTGCTCCGTATATTTTGCCTGTTTTTGATAATGACATATCAAAACTTATTCAGCAGCAGTTGACAAGTATTTCAGACAATAGATTTGAAATTTTGACGTCTGAGCTGGTGACAGAACTTTATTCAAATGATTCGGACGAGGTTACGGGCTTTAAAACAGGCTCAGGTAAGGAATTTAACACTGATATGGTTGTTATATGCACGGGTGTAAAACCAAATATAGAACTTGCAGTAGAAGCAGGTATTGCAATCGGCGAAACAGGCGCAATAAAGGTTAATAAGCACATGCGGACAAATATCCAAAATATCTATGCCTGCGGAGATTGTGCTGAAAAAACACTTTTAATTGACGGTTCAAAAGTCTGGATTCCGCTCGGCTCTACCGCCAATAAAGAAGGTCGTGCTGCCGCAATTAATCTTGCAGGCGGCGACGAGGATTTTGAAGGCGTTCTCGGATCTGCCGTTGTAAGATGCCTTTCTTTTACAATGTCAATGACGGGATATACAGAAAAGAAAGCCTTACAAACGGGATTTCAGCCTGTGTCAACTGTCGTAACAAAGTATGACAGGGTCGGTTATATGCCTGATGTGAATAATATTACACTAAAACTCATTGCCGATAAAACGACTGGACTTTTGTTAGGCGGTCAGGCTATAGGTGCGGGTGACGCTGACAAAAGGATAAACGCGCTGACAGGTGCGCTAATCGGCAGACTGACAGTTGAAGAATTTACAAAAAATGATTTGACTTATGCCCCGCCATTTTCACCTACTATTGACCCGCTTTTAAATGCAGCACAACTTTTGCTTCAAAAGATTAAGAAAGATTAGACTTAATATATTTTGCAACCGCTTCACCCATTGAAAAACAGCTTGCCTGCACCCTTAACGCTCCCTGTGCCATATAATCCGCCGATAAACACCTGCCAGCCACAAATAAATTATCAATGTCAGCAGACATCAAACTCTCTATCGGGAGCTGATAATCCTTCACCATATCCAGCGTTGAGCTGTCTTTTTTCTCCGAATGTACGTCAACAGGATAATTTGATATAACAACCGGATTATCAAAGGTTTTGCCTGATTTTAGATCGTCAATTGTATAAACATATTTCCCCTTAATACGCCTTGAAACCCTTATCCCGAGCATATCCGCAATGTTTGATATATATGCGTTTTCAAACCCCGGGAAATATATTCTGCAAAATTCCGCCAGTCTGAATATGTTCTTTCTCGCCAGCTGCAAGGCTTTTGACATATTCGCAACGTCCAGAGTCTTTGTGTAATCTATAATTCGCGGGCAATTAAACGCAATTGTAGAGCGCATTCCGGCTACCGTAAATATCTGAAAATAGTTCCTGTCATGGTCTTTCAGTATACCTTTTTCTACAGCGTCGGCAAACAGCGGCTTCAGCGCCCATCTTTTATCCTTATCCCATGTATATGCGGTAGAAAGGTGTATAAAACCGTTTATGTCCTCTACAGTCGTAACGTTTCTGTCTGTATCATACTCCTTTAACCACTCTGCAAAAAGCGGAACGTCCACTCCGCCCATCATAAACCGCAAACTTACAGGCTGATTTTCATTTTCTCCGTCTAAAAATTCGCAGCCGCAAAGTTTTCCGATTTCACAATTTCCTGTTGCATCAATTATATACTTCGCGTCGATAGATACCGATAATGTTTTATTGTCATGTTCTATCGTGTCGTTATATACCGATAACATTTCTTTTGAAATGACTATAGACTTAATCTTATGTCCTTCAAGCTTTATATCACGTATATGGGTATCAAAATACACTTCCACACCGGCTTTTGCCATTAGAGTATCAAGAGCAATTTTTGTGAGTTCCGGATTAAACCATCCGGGGTTGTTTTGATAAGTAGCCTGCCCGCCGATTGAGTGCAATTCGGCAATTAAATCATTGTAAAAATCAGTATTAATTTGATGTTCGCCTGATTTCATTGCCGGAACAACAAGCGCGGACGTGATTGTACCGCCAAGATGTATGTTTTTTTCGATTAATAAGGTTTTTAAACCGAGTCTGCCTGCCGTATAAGCCGCTGCACAGCCGGCAGTCCCGCCGCCGACAACAATTACGTCGTATTTCATTTTACACCTCTGAATGTTTTTATGAACTTGGAACTGGACATAAGGCTGCTATTTGCGACTTCTTTTTCATGAGCCGCGATTATAGCCCCGTTATCAAGCGATAATTTTTCATCCCTGTAAACAATACCTGCTTTTGTTTTTATAAGCCCTAAATCGTATTCTGAAAGTCCGTTTTTTATAAGATCCAATTTTTTTGCTGCAATTGTGCCGGTAAACTTGCCCTGCTCTTTGTTGAATATTTTACCTGTCCAAAATCCTGCCTGAATAAATGCGTTTCTCACAGCGGCTGAATTTGAATATGTTAAAATCATTCCTTCATCATCAAGATGCTTGTGAAGCTCCTTAAAAAAATCAACAGTCCAAAGGCAAGGACACTTTGCCGGCGTAAATGCGTCCAAAAATATGTAATTATACAAATTTTTATCGCTTAAAATAAATTCTCTTGCATCACCTATTTTTGCGTCGAAATTAAAATCGTTTATTTTCAGGTATTTTACAGCCTTTTTATAGCTTGTTGATAGATACCTATAATATATATTATGTAAGAAGGCGCTTAAACGTCGCCACGGGGTAAATACATACCCCTTGTTTTTATAAAACGCGTATAAACGGCAAATATACGGGTCTAAATATTTGCGGTATCTTTTGGAGGTGATTATTGAATTAAATTCGTCATCTTCAAAAATTTCCGGATGATTTTTTATGATTTTTTTCAAAAATATTATATTTATAAATTTATTTATTTTATACTTTGATTTTGTGTGCGCTGAAAGTAATTTAGAAATTTTTTCATGCTCAAAATTTATTTTGTTATGAAATAAATTTTTATTTTCACTCCTTATGAACGGTGATAAAAATATTAAATTTTTATCTGTGTCTACAGATTGTATAAAAATTTTGCAAAATTTGTTATCGGTACCTATCGTGTCGATAGTGGTATTTAAGTCAGACAATTTTTTGTCAAAATTTTCGAAAAAATAATTTAAAAAAGTTTTTGAATTATAACCGATTCCGAAACAAATATCTAAAATTTTTATTTCATTATGATTTTTTAAAAACGCGTCAAGATTAGCAGGCAGAATAAATTTTTCGTAAGCTTCCGAGAGCGCACCATAGGTAGAATGGTAGATATCGTCGTCTTTTGGACTATAAAGACCTACTGAGCCGTCGTTTGTAAAATATGGGTATAATTCGTACATACTGCAATTATAGCCTTATTTATAAATAGTTCAAATATGTAAAAAATCTTATTATTAGCATTTTTTTATCTTTTTGGTATAATATTATTAAGAGGAAATTATGAAAATAAGTGTAAAAGTGCCGGCTACAGCGGCAAATTTAGGCCCCGGCTTTGATTGTCTAGGAATGGCACTGCCTATATACAATACAATTACAATAGAAGAAACCGTTTTACCCGGTACAGGGGTGGAAATTAACGTTATATCCGATGATGCGGCAGTTGATGAATTATCAATCGAACACCTTGCATTAGATGAAAACAGCCTTGTATATAAAGCGGTTGAGCTTTTGTATAACTCTATAGGACAGTCCCCGAGCGAATTAAAGATAACAATACATTCTAATATTCCGATAGCACGCGGTTTAGGCAGCAGTGCATCGGTAATTGTCGGCGGTTTGCTTGCTGCTAACGAACTTTTAGGAAAACCGGCGGATGAAGCGGCTTTATTATCAATTGCAACAGAGGTTGAAGGTCATCCCGATAATATAACACCTGCAATTGTCGGAGGGCTTGTGCTTTCTTCACAGGAAGACGACTGCAGTATTGTTTACAGAAAATTGGATTGGCCGGAAGAATGGTCTATTACTGTTTGTGTTCCTGATTATGAACTTTCAACTGATATTTCGCGTTCGGTGCTGCCAAAAGACGTTCCTATGAAAGACGCTGTATTTAATGCAATTCGTATGGCTATGTTTGTTAAGGCTATAGATACAAAAGACGCTGAACTAATGAAATTAGCACTTCAGGACAAACTTCATCAGCCCTATCGAACAAAACTTGTTCCTGGACTCGAAAAAATTATTGAAAATCTGAAACATGAAGAAAATGTTCTCGGCTGTGTTTTAAGCGGTGCCGGACCATCTATAGTTATAATTTCACAAAAAAATAATCTCGATAAAATTCACTCCATAGTTAAGGATACCTGGGCAAGTTTAAATGTAAAGGCGGTTATAAAGACTCTTCAGATTGAGCAAAACGGTGCTCAGGTAGTTACCAATGAAGATTAAACTTTCAGAGCATAAATTATTTTGAAAAGTAGTACATAATTTATTTATGCGTGTAAGTATATCTTCAAAATGTGTTGGCTGCGGCGTGTGTTCAGCGATTAATCCCGAAGTTTTTGAAATCAGCATAAATTTTGCCGTTGTAAATCCTTTTTACATAACGGGAAACGAAGAAAGCTGCATTGATGCTGCAATTGAGTGCCCCGTCAAGGCTATTGATATAAGAGAATAGGATAATATAAGTTGTATTTTATTCCCTTATTCACTCAGCATTAACCCTGACCGGTATATCTAGGAACTAAATTTTGAGCGCCTGCTTTTTCTTGTTCCTGGTTGCCTTTATAATCAGCTTCTGCAAGTTGTATTTGTGTTTCAAGTGTATCTTTTTCTGCCATCAAGTCGTCTTCTAAATCTTTAAGAGGTTCGAGTTGAGCTTCTTTCATCATTTCGACATAATTTTCAACCTGCTGCTGTTGCTGCATCATAGATGTCTGGAGCATTTGCTGCATAGAACCCATACTGTTGTTTGCTAATTGTGCCTGCATTTGATATTCAGAAGTTTTTGATGCATATAATTTTTGTACCTCGGCACTCCATTTTGAAGCATCATTGCCGTAGGTTGCCGTAAAATCACCAAATATACTGTTTTGTAATCCTGCCAGATATGCATTTAATCCGTTTTGCATACCTGACATCTGCATTGTACTAAACATTCTCATGGAGTTTTTCATTTGTCTTGCCTGAGCATTAATTGTTTTCTCCATGTTTGCGATATCACGAGTGGCGCGTCTCAATTGTGATTGAACGCTTGTCATTCGGGCCTGCAAATCTCGGAGTCTTTTGCCGGCCATCAATTTTCCGAATGCGCCTAATAAGTAACCCATGTTGTGTCCTCGTGTTTATCCTCGTTAAATATATAAAGTATATATATCATGTAATATTGCCGCATTTGAGGTGTTTTGTTACAAAAATTAACATAAGTGAATAAGTAAATAAGGTAATAAGAGAATAAGTGTTATATAAAAATTGATATTGAATAATCCCGCTCAGATTAATGAAAGATACAACTTATTTACTTATTAACCTATTACCTTATTCCCTTGCTTATTGCCATGAACCGATTTTTCGTATAAAATTAAGAAAAACGAGGTAATATGTTTAAAAAGAATTTTTGGACAACGAAAAACGTTGTATTTTTAATTTTAACAATAATTTTATTACTGTTTCTGCCGAAAATATCAGGTATTTTGCTGTTATTTTTTGCATCATATGTAATTGCGGCAGCTCTAAATCCTTATGTAAACAAGTTGCAGAACAGAATGAGCAGAGGTTTAGCCTCAACGATTGTTATATCAGGCGGTTTAATCGCGGTTATAGCTTTATTTTTACCGATATTTATAATCGCATACAAAGAAATCCGCGTTTTTGTTACAATGCTTCCGGAAAAACTCACGGCGCTTACTAATTTTATTCTGGCTCAAAAATTCAACGGACAAAGTATTTCGGATATGGTTGATTTGAATTCAATTCTCGGTTCATCTTCAAACCTCGCGCAAAATATTTTCAGCCAATCCTGGAATATTACAATGGGCTTTACGCAGGTCATTGTAGTTGCATTTGCAATATTTATGATTGTATTTTACCTTCTTGTTGATAAAAGCTATCTGAGAACTAAATTTTTGGAATTTTTTCCGCCGAACTTGAAAGATATGGCAAGCTGCATACTTTCATCAATAACATTAAAAGTCGGCAGTTACGTCAGGGCACAAATTTTATCCATGATAACCGTTGGCTTAATGGTTATGTTATCACTTGTTATTTTAAGAATAGATTATGCACTGCTTCTCGGGTTGATATCAGGTATTTTGGATATAATTCCGCTTTTAGGGCCTACAATAGCGGTTGCTTTGATAATCCTTGTTGCTGCTCAAGCAGGATGGGTTAAAGTTATACTTGCAGTTGCGGCTTTTTTAATTGTGCAGCAGATATCAAATTATATGATAAGACCGTTTTTATTCGGAAAATTTATGGCACTTCATCCTTTAATGGTGTTTTTCTCACTATTTGTAGCGCAGGAATTTCTCGGTGTTTGGGGCGTTATACTCGCACCTGCCATTGCGGCAACTTTATGTGTGTTAATCGACGAATTGTATTTAATTCCGATTAATAGGAGCAAAGAAGATTTTGAAGAAAACGCAGGATAATATTTATTTGTATAGCAGAAATCCTTATAAAAAAGCGGATTTCAACATGTGGATGGCTTTTCCGGGTCCTGAATCGTTCGCGCTTTCATCACTCGGCTTTTTATGGATGTTTAAATCCATTGATGAAACTGACGATTTGAATATCGAGGCAGTTTATCAAGATACGGTATCAACCCGTGTGCCGCGTGAAAATGTAAGCCTTATGGGATTTTCTTTTTCTTTTGATATGGATATATTTACAATTCTCGGAATGCTTGAACACCATAAAATTCCGCTTAAATCGAAAGACAGAAACGAATCTTCTCCGCTTATATTTGCCGGCGGACCCGTCGTAACCGCAAACCCAAAACCATATAACGAATTTTTTGACTTTTTTATAATAGGCGACGGAGAAGATTTAAATCTAAAAGTTGCAAGAATTTGTAAAGACAATAAATCAAAATCTAAAAATGAAATTTTGCAGATTCTGTCACAAATCGAAGGGATTTATGTGCCGTCTTTAGAACAAAATTTTGTTAAAAAGATTACCAAACGGCTTGATGAGTGCATTTATACACCGGTATTAAGCAATAATTCTTTTTTTAAAAATACATTTATTGTAGAGGTTGAGCGCGGCTGCGCAAATAGATGCGGGTTTTGTCTTGCGTCGTATTTGAATTTACCCGTAAGATTCGTAAGTTACGAAAAAATTATTGAAACAATTGAACTCGGTTTAAAATACACGGACAAAATAGCGCTTCTCGGGGCACAAATAACCGCGCACCCGCAATTTAAAAAGATTTGTTCATATATTTATGACAAGATAGTTTCCGGCAAAAAAATCAGCATGAGCATATCCTCAATGCGTGTTGATGCTTTTTGTGCGGAAGTTGTTAAAACACTTGTGGCTGCCGGACAAAAAAATACAACGCTTGCAATTGAGGCGGGAAGCGAGAGACTCCGCAGGGTTATAAATAAAAATTTATCGGAAGATCAAATATTTAAAGCAGTTGATATTGCGCGTGAAAACGGCTTAAAAGGCTTCAAATTCTATGGAATGCTCGGGCTTCCGACAGAAACTTATGATGATCTTGACGAGATGATTGCACTTGCCCGAAAAATTAAAGAAAAACATAAAGGTTTTGACATATCATTCGGATTTTCAAGCTTTGTGCCAAAGGCTAATACGCCGTTTCAATGGTGCGGCAGAGAAGATACCAAATCCCTTGAAAAAAAGGTTCAGTATCTGAAAAAAGAGTTGCACAAATTAGGTATAAAAGCTCAATTTTCAAGCATAAAATGGGACTATTATCAGGCTGTACTGTCACGCGGCGACGAAAATTTAACGGGTTTTATACTTGATGCATATAAAAACGGTTTTTCACTCGGTTCTTTTAAAAGCTCAGCTAAAAATAAAATTAACACGGATTTTTATGCTACGGAAAATTATCCTTATGAAATGCCGCTGCCGTGGGATTTTATAGATACCAAACCGGGTAAAGAATTTTTAATACAGGAAAGTAAACGGTTATTATTAGAAAATAGGTGTGTAGTCTGAATAAACAAGGCTTGACCATTTTTCATAGTAGCTGATTTGAGTTGCGCTGCCTGTTCTGATGAATATTTTGGCAATTTTATTTGCAGGCATTTCAAGCGCTGCACAAATAGCCGCCTGAATTACATCCGGATGGGTGACAATAATTACCCTGTTGCCTTCATTTTGCTCAACTACATTGTCTATAACTTTTTTTACGCGTGCGATAAAGTCTTTTATGCTTTCAGCTTCAAGTTTTTCATCGTATTCCTGATTATTAAACCAGCTTTCCAAGAGCTCAGGGTATTTATTTTCTATTTGTTCAAAGGTCAAACCGTTTAATTTACCGCACTTTCTCGGGTGTAAATCTTCCAGAACAACCGGTTCTTCTTTGTATAACTTTGAAATAATTTTTGCTGTCTGCATAGTACGTACAGACGGAGAGGTGTAAATAACATCATTTTTAACAGCTCTTCTTCTCAAATATTCCGTAATTCTTTCTACCTCATCCTGACCGAGTTCACTCAATTGCGGATAATTTTCAACATCTGACAGTCTGTTTTCTTCTGAATATATAGTTGCACCATGGCATATAAAAGTAATTTTACATTTTCTGCTGAAATACATATTTAACCTCTTTATTTTTCTTAATTATATCATAGTTTTAAATAAATTTGTAGTACAATTGATGTAAATAGGAGGAATCATGAGAGGAAAAGCATTCAAATTCGGCGACAACATTTCTACAGACCATATAGCACCGGGAAGATTATATCATCTGCGGTCAAATCTGCCGGAATTTGCCAAACACGTTCTTGAGGATGCGGATGAAACATTTGCATCAAGAATGAAACCGGGGGACTTTGTTGTTGCGGGGAATAATTTCGGACTCGGCTCCTCACGTGAACATGCGCCGTTAATCATGAAAATGGCCGGTGTCGGCGCGGTTATCGCAAAATCTTTTGCCAGAATTTTTTACAGAAATGCAATAAATATCGGGCTGCTTGCAATTGAATGCGATACTGATTCAATTGATGCAGGTGATGAACTTGAACTTGATATTGAAAAAGGTATAATAAAAAATCTTACGAACGGCACAATTACCCAAATTGAACCGATTCCGCCGGTTATGATTAAATTGCTTAACGACGGCGGGCTTGTTGAACATATTAAGAAAAATGGCGATTTTAAATTGGTATAGCCCAAAAATATTGACATTTATCCATGCTTGTTGTTAGATAGAGTTACACTCAGTCGAAATTTTCGTGCTGGATTTGACGGCTGAGCGGGGCAGAAAAGGGGCCCGGGCGTTGTGTAAATACTATAGCGCTGAAAATGTTAAGTCGGCAGTCATAAATCAAAACCCCTGCTGATGAAACTACATTCCAGCCCCAAATAACCGGAATGAGTAAGGGTTTCAGGTTAAAATAAATTTTCTGTCTGATGTAAGTAATATAAAACAAAGGAGAAAAAAATGCCTACAATTAACCAGCTTGTTCGCAGAGAACGCAAAAAGCTAATTGACAAAACAAAATCTCCTGCTTTGATGGATTGTCCTCAAAGACGCGGAGTATGCACAAGGGTTTACACTACAACCCCTAAAAAACCAAACTCAGCACTTAGAAAAGTTGCCAGAGTACGTTTAACCAACGGATTTGAAGTTACTTCATATATCCCGGGTATCGGTCACAACCTTCAGGAACACAGCGTTGTTCTAATCAGAGGCGGAAGGGTTAAAGACCTTCCGGGTGTAAGATATCACATTGTAAGAGGTACATTGGATACTGCTGGTGTTGCAAACCGTGCACAAAGCAGATCTAAATACGGTGCTAAAAAAGCAAAGGGAGGTAAGTAATGTCAAGACGTTCTAAACCGGCAAAAAGAGTACCGTTGGCGGATCCGGTATACAACAGTGTTGATATCTCTAAATTTATCAACAGAATTATGAGACGCGGTAAAAAATCTTTAGCTGAAAAGATTTTTTATTCAACTATGACTAAAATTGAAGAAAGAACAAATGAAAAACCGATGGATTTATTCCAGAAAGCTCTTGCTAATGCAACTCCGCTTTTGGAAGTTAAGGCAAGACGTATCGGTGGTTCAACATATCAGGTGCCTATTGAAGTTAAAGCTGACAGAGGCTTTGCTCTTGCATCTTCATGGCTTATTGAAGCAGCTAAAAAACGTCACGGTAAGTCATTTATTGATAAATTAACCAACGAACTTATTGATGCTTCAAACGGTCAGGGTGCCGCTTGCAAAAAACGTGAAGACACCCATAAAATGGCAGAAGCTAACAAAGCATTTGCTCACTATAGATACTAATTTTGGTTATAAATACAAAAAAGTCCCGAAAGGGGCTTTTTTGTTATTTTAAAATGCTGTCCAAATCAGTTTTTGCATCCGTAACAGGCTTTATTGAATACAGGTTCATAAATGAGTTCATTACAGCGGGATTTATAATGGTCGGAGGGCAGTTAGCCAGATAAATATTCTTTGCGCCAAGCTGCTTTAGATTTACCATAATTGACATTGTATTTGAATCACATTTTGTCAAAAAAATCGTCAAGTTATCGGATTTGATAGAAAATTTATCAAATAATATGCTCAATACGCTTGTAAGTAACGGAAAATTGTTTGCAATATTTACGTATAAGAGATTATCGCAATCACAATTATAAGAAAAGCTTATTACATAGCAGTCTGACGGCAAATATTTTATAAATCTGCTGAAATATCCCCGTTGTTCTTCCGAATAATTTGACATACCAAAAATAAACAGATGTCTTATTTTACGGGTATTCAAATCTTTCACTAATTCATCTATTTTTTGTCTTAATATTTTATAGTCAAAACCTACAATTAACGAATCTTTTTTACGCCCTGTTAAAAATCCTCTGGACGCACTTGCTGCCTCAATTACAGGTTCGAAATTATTATTTAATATTCTGACAACGCCTTTTGGAGAAAAGTCGTCAGTTGTGAATAATCGCCCGCGAATCAAGTATTCTATATTTTGAGCCGAGTGTTTTGTCAGGACTATTGAGCCGGGAAATGTTGCAAAATCAAGCACACAGTTGTCACTTGAGGTTCCAAAATGCCCTTTTAAATTTTTATAATTCCTAAATTGTTCAAAAGCATGCGCTATCAGCAAATCGCCATGTGTATAAACATCAATGTCGCCAGCAGAATCCAGAATATTTTTCAAATCAGTAAGACAGGAACCTGATACAAGAATTGCTTTTCCCGGTTTTGTAGAAAGCGAAACTGTTGTGGAGGATAAATGTCCAAAATTTTCAATCTGAGCGCTTTCTCTTTGTCTCCACAATTTTAAATCCGTTTCCGCAAGATTGGAAATCATGTTTTTTGCTTTTTTAAGCGGAAATGTCCCGAAATTATACAAGGTAAGTGCTGTCAGTATGTTATTTATTGCCTCTTCATTTGTATCTGAATAATCAAAAAGCTTAACAACACTCAATGAGGTGCTCTTTATCAAAACGAATAACAATTCCGAATAACATTTTTGAATTGAATTCATTTTTTTATTCTTGTCATTTATAGCTCTGTGTCCTAAAGATAAAACTTCAGACAAACCCATATCAGGAGAAAGTTTTAGAGTGAGTTTTATATCTCGCGGAGTAATATTTTTTTCTTTGCATAAATTCAGATATTTTTTTCTTATTTTAATCAAGTTATTATAAGCGGTAATAATTATGCTCAAAAGTTGTTCATCAGAATATCCCGTGGTAGATATAAGATTGGAAACACCTTCTATAACTTTATTTTTTATTTCAGAACAATTTTCGCCTATTCTTTCGAGCTTTACAATATAATAACTAACACTCCTAAAAATTATGAGCATAATTTCCTGAAACGAAGAAATAGTAGGAAAAATCGAACACATTCCTCTGCCAATACATTCATTATATTCAAATAAATTATTTTTTTCGTACATTTTTCACCTGTTAATATATTTTTCAATATAGGCAATAATAGCCTCAGATTCATACATTTTTGTGTTAGACGCAGGGTCATACATAAATGGCACCTGATCAATACCGCCTAATTCTAAAAGTTTTTCATAATTGTTTTTCGCTGTAATATCAAATTTTTTATACAAAATATCATTCTCATCGCAAAAATTCATTACTTTTTGCGAATATGGACAGGTTTCTAAAACATATAATTCAATCATATTTTCCTCCGCAATTTAATTATAAATTTTAAAAAAATTAGTAAATCCCCGTATTGTGTAATTAGTCTGTTAATCTTGCATGACACTATTGTTTATAATACACTTTGAATTATGAAAAATATATTGGTAGTATTCGGCACACGTCCGGAGGTAATAAAATTAGCACCGGTTATACTGGAACTCAAACGGCACAAGTATAATGTGGTTCTTTGCAATACCGAACAGCAAAAAGAACTTTCAAATCAAACCCTTGAATATTTCGGACTCAAAGCTGATATAAATCTTGATTGCATGCGGGAAAATCAATCATTGATTTCTGTCCAATGCAGAATTTTATCAGCACTGGATAAAGTTTTTGAAGAAAATACATATGATGCAACAATTGTTCAGGGCGATACAATGACGGTTTTGTGCGGAGCGCTTGCAAGCTATTACCGCAAAATTCCCGTATTTCACGTAGAAGCAGGTTTAAGATCTTATGATATTTATGAGCCGTTTCCGGAAGAAATTATGCGCCAGATGACAACCCGCGTTGCAGAATTGAATTTTGCGCCTACTGAAAAAAATAAAGAAGCGCTTTTGAAAGAAAATATTTCACCTGATAAAATTTTTGTCACAGGTAACACTGTTATTGACGCTCTTTTTTGTCTTTCAGATGATGTATTAAATGAATCAGCACTATTTTTCAACCGGAATAATGTGCCAGTTAATGATAAGCTTATTTTAATAACCGCTCACAGGCGTGAGAACCACGGTGCCAGAATTGACAGAATTCTGGATGCAGTTGAATATCTTGTGAAAGAGTATTCCGATCATACTTTTGTTATTCCGGTACATCCAAACCCGAATGTGCACGATAAAATACATTCCAGACTTGGCAAATACCCGCAGATTAAATTATTAAAACCGCTGGATTATCCTTATCTGGTATATTTGATGAAAAATGCAAAATTAATTCTGACGGATTCAGGAGGAATTCAGGAGGAAGCACCGTCATTCGGGTGTCCGACGCTGGTTATGCGCTACGAAACAGAAAGACAGGAAGGTATTGACGCAGGTGTTTCTGTTCTTGTAGGTGCAGATTATGACAAAATTATTGACTGCAGCGAGGAAGTCCTGTCAAAATCCAGAGCGGATTCAAGATTAAAGACTCAAAATCCTTACGGCGACGGAAAAGCTGCTCAAAGAATCGAGAAGATTATCAGAAATTATTTTGCAAACTGATTATAGTAAAGCTGTAAAATATTTTTGAGACAATAGAAAGCCTGAGGCGGGAGCATCGTCGAAAAAATCTGTTTACAGCTATACTCCAATATATTATCTTCTTGCAAGCTCTTTGTAGTTGCGTCTTGAACGCGGCATAATATTTGTTGCGTAAGCATTGTTAATTTTGCAATTAATTTTTGGCATACTGGCAAGCTCTTTTTGAAAATTCCTGTATAGCTCAATTTCTCTGTCTTTAATATCTTTTTTGATAAGAATTGAATTTTCATAATCCGCTATAGTTTTTGCAGATTTGACAAGCATAGCAAGAATAACCAGAACAGCCGCAGACCACAAAACTTTTTCCGCTGGAAACCGTTCGCTTAAAATAGCAGGTTCCCCGTTTGAAGTTTGAGCAAGAATTGTGGCTTTTGCAATATCTTTTGCCTGTATATAGATTTTTAATTCATCATCAGAAATATTTTCAACGATTAACCCGTTTACATTAGCAGTACTTTTATAAATAGCATTTACTGAAGCAGATGTTGTAATGCCTTTTACATCGAGTATAACATTATCACTGCCTTTGACAGTCTTTTTAATCTCCGGCAAGGCATCTGTTTTTAAAATTATATTGTATCCGTCATCTGTGCCTTCAACCACAACAGTACGAAGATAATTTTCCGATGCACTAACCGCAAGTCCCATAAATAAAATTGTTAATACTAAAAATATTCTTTTCACAACTATCCCCTAGTCTTCTACAACTACTATACTAAAGCCATGCACACAATTTATCATCAATCCAAAGGTTTATTTTCCGCTAAATCATTGGTTTTAGATTTATATGTTAATTAATGTTACAAAAAATGACCATGCTGAAATACGGATAAATTTAATGACTTTATATATATGTAAGACGAACGAGGTATTAAGATGATCACATTATCAAAACCATCAAAAATGGACAAAGGTTACGTTGCAGAAGCACAAAAGCCCGCAGAAGCTGTTGAAACTGCAGGATCATTGGCAATGTTGTTTGAAAACGGTTTGATGACAATGGGACAATATGACGAATTTATATCCAGCAACCCGTTTTCCGTTGATTACAGCATGTATACAACATCAGAAGGCGATGACTCAATTGCAATGGGTGGTTTTTTAAGCAGTTTTTCAAATGCTGTGTCTACACTCGGTGGCTTTACAGGCGGCGGTTTTTCAGGAGGTTTTTCTGCAGGAAGCTGTGGTTCTTGCGGAGGCGGCGGTTTTTCATCTGTTTGTTAATAAAAAAATTATAAATACATCAAAGAGCGGTTATAATGACCGTTCTTTTTTGTTTAAATATTTATATGGAGAAAAAATATTACGTATACATACTCCTGACTGAGCGCAATACATTGTATTGCGGCTATACGGATGACGTGGAAAAACGCTTTAAAGCACATCTTGAAGGGCACGGCGCAAAGTATACCCGGGCAAATAAACCTGTTAAAATCGTATGGCAAAAAGAATTTGCAAATAAATCCGATGCCCAGAAGGAAGAATACAGGATTAAACACCTTTCACGAAAGAATAAGCAAAAACTTATAAGTAATATTTTTTAAAAAATTTTGAGCGGCTGTTTAATAATCATGCGGCAGTCGTGATATTGTTTTTTACATAAGTCATATTGCGCTCTATATTTTACAATTTCTCCAATTTTTTATCGAGCTTTTGGATATATTTAAGCTGTTTTTCAAGGTCTTTTTCGCCACGCTTAATTTCTTTTTGCAATTCTTTAATTTTAACTTCCTTAAATTCTGCCGGAGCTTCATTAAACGTTGTTGTGCCGCCGATATTCTGCTGTTTGTTGTAATCTTTCATTTGCTCTTTGAATTCTGCATCCATCTGTTTAATTTTTTGTTTATATTCAAGCTCCATCTGCTTGAAATCGGCTTCTTGTTTCTTTTTATCAGCTTTTGCCTGCATTTCTTCTGAATGTTTCAGGGCTTTTTCTTCCTGTTCTAACACAACAGGCTTAACAACGCCGTCCTGTACAATTTTAAAGCCATTTACACTCAATTCAACAGTATTTAAATCAAAAGAAAGCAGCCTTGTCTGTTCACCATGACAATCTATACTCCATATACCGAGAAAAATCGGCTTTTTACCTGTATAGGCATAAGCATAAGCAGCTACCCTGTCCGGCTCATCTTTTAAAAAACCAAGAGGGTATATATCCCAGCGTGCTTCATCAAGATTCAGATCTTCATTTTCTTTCCAGTAATATATAATTGCATCTCTGAGCTCCACAAGGTTATATGATGTTTTTGTATCAAAATCATATACAATGGCATTTGTTTTCCAGATGCCGTCTTTTGAACTGCCGATTTTTTCTTTTAACAAAAGCTTTGTCCCGTCTGTTGAAAAATCAATAGGCGTCAGCGTTCTAAAAGCATAAAAATTATCAATTGACTTTTCAGTTGAAACTATAGGGTCTGGAAGTCTTTTTTTAACATTTGCTCTGAGCATTTTACTCAAATTTGTCCCGTCATCTTCAAGCTTGATTACGAATAAATCAGAAGCCGTAGAAGCGCTGTTCGGATAGTAATAAACAACAGGGTAAACCATAATTGAAAAATCAGGAGAGGCTATTCCCTGCCCGTTATATTGTTTTAATTGATAGAATCTTTTTGTTATGTTTAGTTCAGGACTACCGGGAGGATCATTATAACGGACTATTCTGTATGTGGGCTGAGGCACATATTTCATATCCGAACCTTTTTGAACCTTAGGGATTTCGACCTTATCTTCCATCTTATCCCTGTACACTGAAAGTGCTTCATATTCTTCCACAGTCATAAATCCGGAAGGTTTGTAATCAAGTTTTTTGCGTTCATATTTTTCTTTTTCTTCCTGCTTTAGAACATTGTGAATATATTCCGCTTCTTTTTGACGTGCATCTTTTTTCTTAAAAGTAAAAGCCGACACGCAGAGCGAATTTAGAAACAAAACCGCAGCTAAGAGTAAAACACTTTTACGCAATTATACCAATCCCTCTTTCATTGCTGTTGCCACCGCTTTTGAACGGCTTTCAACATAAAGTTTTTGCAAAATACTGTGAACGTGAGTTTTAGTTGTTGACAGAGTAATAACCAATTTTTCGGAAATCTGCGGGTTGCTCATACCGTCAACAATTAATGCAAGCACTTCCATTTCACGTTCTGTCAGCCCGTATAAGTTCTTTCCTAATTTGTAATTAATTACACCGCGTTTTTTCTCTACATCAGATGACTTTCTTATATTAGTTAAAACAATTTTTGCGATTGCCGGATCAAGCCAGCCTGCACCTTCAGACACAGCAATAACGGCGGCAACCGTCTGATCTGATGTGGCACCTTTTGTAATATAACCATCAGCACCTGCTTTGAATGAATCAAATATGTCATCTTCTTCTTCGCGGGATGTGTACATTAAAACCTTTATATCAGGATTTGAATTTTTAATCTTTCTCGTGGCTTCAATACCGTCAATTGTAGGAAGACCTATATCCATAATAACAACATCCGGCTTGAGCTTTAAGGCTTTTTCCACACCTTCTTCACCGTCTGCAGACATATCAGCTATTTCTATGTCTGAATTCTTTGACAAAATCACCGACAAGCCCATTCTTGCCATATCATGATCTTCAACAATTAAAACTTTTATCTTAGCCATTAACAACCTGTCTTTCATTCTTCAAATTCTTTACAACAGCATTTGGCAGCAGAAAAGTAAATTCACTGCCTTTTGTCATTTTTGTTTCAAGCCAGATTTTGCCCTCGTGTGCTTCCACTATCTGCCTTGATAAATACAATCCGAGACCAGTTCCTGTCGAACGTTTTTTACTTGTTCCCTGAGAAAATCTCGTAAATAAATGAGGAATATCCTCTTTAGGAATACCGTTTCCGTTGTCTGAAACAGAAAATATAAAATCTCCTGACTGCGCTTTTGCGAATAATTCAATTTTACCGTTTTTATTTGTATAATTTACAGCATTACCGCAAAGATTTATCATAACGCGCTTAATCTCGCCCTTATCAGCACATAATTCAGTGTCATCCGGCATATCACAATTCAATACAAATTCAATATTTTTATGTTCCGCAAGCGGTTTTAATTCATCATAACACTGTGTAATCAAATCTTTTGCATTAAAAACAGTTTTGCACAAAGTAAGCTTGCCGCTTTCAAATTTATAAACTTCCAAAAGCGCATTAACCAGCCCGAGAAGATCCTCATTACTTTGCAGCATAGTAGACAAAAGCACTTTCTGCTTATCTTCAAGCTCACCCAAAGATCCGTCGAGGAAAAATTTAAGTGTTTGTATCGCCGCAAGAAGAGGCGTCCTCAAATCATGCGTCAGGGTTGCAATAAAATCATCTCTTAATCTTTCGGTATCTTTTTGCAGGCTAACATCACGAATAACACCCACATAGCGCGGTTTGCCGTCCGTAGAAATTGATGCAAAATTAATTTCTACAGGTATTCTTTTATCACTTAGCGAATTCCTGATGTAGCAGTCACGGATAAGTATTTCTGATTTGTCGTTACCGAGTCCGAATATACCGTTTTTATTATGTCCGGCTTTATTAAAATCAATATTATCGGAATATGCTATCTCCTGTAATCTCATATGACACAGGGCTTGAGCTGAAAGACCTGTCATATTTTCACACGCCGGATTTACCTGTTCTATAATTCCAAGATTGTCAATTATAATAATACCGTCAGCACAGTAATTAATAATTCCGCTTAATTTTGCATTTGCGGCAGTTAATTCTTTTGTGCGCTCGTCAACCATTTGTTCAAGCTTTTGAGAATATTCTTCGAGTTTTGATTTTGCTGTTTCAAGTTCGGAAATTTTCTCACGCAGATTTTCAAGCAAATGACTTCTTTCAATGCCGTTTTTGATATTTATTATTAAATCATCATTGTCCCACGGCTTTTCAATGTATTTATACAGGCCGATTTCATTAATCGCTTTAATTGCATTTTCCTTATCTGCATAGCCGGTTAAAAGTATCATACTTACTTCGGGGTACATCTTTTTAGCCTGCGTTAAAAACTCCAGACCATTCATTTCAGGCATAATAAAATCTGAAATAATTATATCCGGAGTTTCTGTTTTTAAATATTCAACGGCTTCTTCAGGGTTATTAAAGAACACAGCATCAGATAAACCTTCAACTTTCAGCAAAGTTTTGAAAGCTGATGTAACCATTTTTTCATCATCTACTACTACAATCTTACCCATAACACTATAATAATAATCTATTATAGTGTTAAAGACAAATTGTTTACAAATTTGAAATATTTAATCATATTCGTGTTTGTGATATTCGCGTTTTGCAAGTTCTTCATTTAACAAATAAAGTGAAGCTTTTTCATCACCGAATAATTTTAATTTTGTAATAATGTCAGTTGCATTTTTTTCTTCTTCAACCTGCTCTTTCAAATACCAGTTGATGAAATTTCTTGTGGCTAGATCACATTCGTCCAGTGACAGATTTGCAATAGCTTCTATTGAACTTGTGACGTAACGCTCGTGCTCAAGAATTTTTTCAAAAACTTGAACAGGAGATTTGAAATCATTTTCAGGAACGTCAATTTGTTTTAACTGAATTTTTGTATCACGGTCGACCATATAGTCAAAAATTATCATTCCGTGATCAACTTCTTCTTTTGCCTGAACCTTTGTCCAGTTTGCAAAACCGTATAACCCTTTATCGTCAAAAAAGGCTGACATTGCAAGATAAAGATAAGCCGAATAAAATTCTTTGTTAATTTGTTCGTTTAAAATGTCTTTTACTTTATCACTAATCATTTTTTCCCTCCCACAGACCGTGAATATTGCAATATTCAACAGCTGTTTTAAAATTATTTTCTGCAGTAATACAAGGTTCATCACCGGGTTTCAGATATTCAAGATACATATGGCTTTTATCTTCCGGTATAGTTTCAATAAATTCTATATAGTGTTCATCCAGCATCGGATGAGGGGTACTGCCGATAAGAATTTTTATTTTGCCGTCCGCATTTTTTTCAAACACAGGTACGTGCTTTTCTAAGCCTTCATTTTCAACATTTTTTGGTTCTAATAATGTCATAGGCTGACCGCAGCAAACAAGTTCCCCTGCGCCCTCCAGAAGCACCTGCACCAGATTTCCGCATATTTCACAGCGGTACATTTCCAAACGTTGTGTCATTTTTACCTCCTTAATGTAAGGATAAATTGCAGCTGTGTTGTTTGCATTGCCCTGTTGAATTAATATATAAAAGCTATCTTTAAAAAAACTTAATAATCTAGCAAAAAAAATTCTCAGCCGGTTTAAAATAGTATCATGCAAGTAACGGGTATCTCTTTTTCAAGTCCTAATTTTAAATCAGGGCAAACTTTTTCTAAGGAAGAAGCGTTGTATCCTTTTTTGTATACTGCTAAAGAAGATTATGTTCCGAAAGGGTTTAACAACCATAAAATAGATTATATAGGAGGGGCTGTAGCAGTTTGTCTTGCAATTTTGTCACTTAAAAAATTCTTTACAAAAAGCACAATTCCGCAGAGTGTTGTTGAATTAAAGAACCCGAATTCAGGACTCGGAAAGCTTGATTTTGGTATGCGCACAAGCGCTCTTTTGAAGGAAAATATCCTGTACCCTATGAAGGCCATTTTAATGGGCGACACAAGACTTTTGAACCGTAAATTAAAAACCGGTTTGATAATAGCTGATAACGATAAAAATAAATTAAAAAATTATATCAAGGCTTTTTTAACACACGCAAGGGCACTCGGTATACACGTAGAAGAATTAAAGTATCCTGACAAAAAACAGCCTTTGAAAGAAGTATACAAAGCTTTGGAAAATGCTGAAGCATATTATAAATCAAAAGGTATTTGCACAATAGTAAATATTGGTGATCTCGGAAAAATAAGTAATTTGTCTGTTGGAAAATTTGAAAGCAGCTCAAACATTGAAAAACGCTTAGCATCGATGCCGAAAGGCGTTCTATGGGTTGCACACACAACAAGCGGTGACAAATTGCCGTATTTTTACAATAATATACCTACATTAAGCGTGAAAATTGTTGATTAAAAATATTTATGTTATAATAAAAACAAGCCGCGCTCCACGGGGATTTACGATCTCTCGACCCGAAGTTAATGCGGGGTGCAGAGCCTGTTGTGAGGGTTTGCGGAATACAGCAGATATAAATAAAATTGTTGACGTTTAAACTTATTATGGCGTAAAATGTCGAACCGTGTCAGGATGGAAACATAGCAGCACTAAGGCAACCTTTGCGGGTATAGTATTTTTAAAAAGAGATTTTGCTTATTGATGCGGTATTTTTCAAATTCGATAGACAGTGGCGCGGCTTTTTTATTTTAATTCAGTGTCTTTAATATATCTCGGACGTGCCTTTACTTCTCGGTATACCTGTCCGACGTATTCACCAATAACCCCTAGACAGCATATCTGTATCCCGCCGAAAAAGCATAATAAAAGTATAGTTGTTGCCCAGCCGTTCGGTGTATTATGGAAAAATATTTTTTCAAACACAGTTTCCGCACCGATTAAAAAGCTTACAAATGCCATTATAAATCCGAGAACAGAAACAATTCTTAACGGAACAACACTAAAAGAGGTTATCCCGTTTAATGCAAGTCCCATAAGTTTTACAAAATTAAATTTTGATTCACCTGCCATACGCGGCTTTACATCAAAATTCACATAAGCTGTTTTTAGACCGACTTCATTAAAAAATCCGCGCAAAAACAGGTATTTTTCAGGATAAAGCTCCATAATATCAAGCGCTTTTTTGCTGACAAGTCTGAAATCCGAATGATTCATAGGAATTTTTGCCCCGAGAACATACATTAATTTGTAAAACAAAACTGCAGATGTTTTTTTAAACAGAGTATCTGTATCACGACTGTTACGAATTCCTGATACGATATCCGCACCCTCAATAAATTTATCAACAAATTTTTCTATTGACCACTCATCTTGCTGCAGGTCGGCATCAATTGAAATTGCGCAGTCACAGCCGAGAGCTCTGACACTTTCATAACCGGCAATCAAAGCCTTCTGATTTCCGAAATTTCTTATAAATTTTGCACCTTTGACCAGCGGATTTTTCTGATGGAAATCGGAAATTATATTCCACGTATTATCTGATGAACCGTCATCAACCAGATAGAGATAACTTTTTTCGCTTATTTTACCTTTATCAGAGAGGACATGCAGAACTTCGAGAAGCTTTTGTATTGTTGTATTCAAACATAATTCTTCATTAAAACATGGAATTACTATTGCAAGTATCGGTTTAGACTCACTCATTGTTTTTATACTATAATAGTTGTAAAATAAATGCAAGGAATTTTTTATGGGGAAAAAATTTATACTGAATGCTGACGATTTCGGCATGTCAAAAGAATTTAACAAAGCAGTGCTGGACGGATTCAATAACGGCTTTTTGACCTCCGCAAGCCTCTGCGCAAACGGAAAAGCTTTTTCGGCAGCTGTAAATGATATTCTGCCCGAGTGCTCCGGACTCGGTACAGGTGTACATTTAAATGTCATTGAAGGTTATTCACTCACTAAATGCAGATTTCTGACTGATAAAAACGGTAAATTCAACAAAGGCTACCTGTATTTTATGCTGAATTCAAACAAAAAAGAAGTTTTAAATGAACTTGAGGCTGAATTTCGCGCACAGATTGAATTAATAAAAAAATACACAAAACCTGATCATATTGATTCGCACGTACATGTTCACGGGATTCCTGCCATATTCAAACTGGTCTGCAAATTAGCTGATGAATACGGAATTCCTTATGTAAGAACGCAGCACGAAGAAATCTACCCGGTGCCTTCAACGCAGAAAAACCTTAATATACCACATTTTATTAATATAATAAAAATCTTACTTTTAAATTATTTTACCTGTATTAATAAAAAAACACTGAAAAACTTCAATATCAAAACGAATGATTATCTTATAGGCGTCGGCTATACCGGCATGATGGATTCAATGACAGTAGAATACGGCCTGAAAGTTTTGAAAAATGACTGCATTGCAGAGGCTCTTATCCACCCTTGCTGCTATACAGGCAATATACAAAATTCTCATTCAGCAGAATTTGCCATAACTCTGGATAAAAAATTGGAAGATAAAATACGCAGAATGGGTTTTGAAATTACAAATTATAAAAATCTGGAATCATGAAAAAATATTTTGCAGTATGTTTAATATTAATATTTTTTACAGGGTTTGTAATCTTTACTTATTCTAAACAATCATTTTCGCCTGTATTAAAAATACTTAATCCGGTTAAAATACAGGTTGACGTAAACAATAACGGAATTATAGAAGATGACGAAACAATTTGCCTGCCTGATGCAGAGGCATTTTCTCTCGCACACGGTCAATATGTGCCGGAATTTGCAAAAACTTACGCTCTAACACTCAAAGATACAATTTCTCTGGGATATATGGCTGATAATTTTGCCTCAAGTCTTATACTTGCACAGCCTGTTAAAGTTAAATTTACCGGCAGAAAAAATCCCGATTGCAGATATGCGGATATATATTTAAATGATAAATCATATTTAGATATACTTGTGGATGAAGGTTATGCAGCAGAAAAAGGCAAACTCAACAGAAAGAAATTTGATGAAAAGTTAAAAATTGCACGTAACCTTGATCTTGTAATTTACAATATAAAAAGCGGTAAATACCATAAACTTGACTGCAAATACGGTTTATTAAGTTCAAACCATTCAATAATTCCCAAAAAACAACTTCCGAAAGACGCCTTGCCCTGTAAATTTTGTTTTGTCACAAAAAAATCAGAACAAACTGACAAAAAGCACTCTAAAAATAATATTTTACAGGCAGTTCAAACACCGGAGCTTGTGCATTCGGACGGCAAGCTTGAACTAATTCTGACAGATTTCACAACAAAACTTAAACCCGACAGAAATTGCGATACAAAAGTCTGTCTGGCACTTGTTGAAGAAATTAACAAAGCCGAAAACACAATTGATTTTGCCGTTTATGGTATGGATTTAGTCCCCAAAATATATGATGCACTCAAGCAGGCAAAAATACGTAACGTAAAAATCCGAATGGTATTTGACAAATCATCTTCGCCTGAGATGGATTACTATACGGAAACGGAAAAAATGCTGGAGCTTGCAGATGAATATGCTTCCGACTATGTCAAAGGAAAAAGCGCTTACACAAACAACCTTATGCACAATAAATTTTTTATCTTTGACGGAAAAACTGTCCTGACAGGCTCAATGAACATAAGTGCTACCGGGCTTTCGGATTATAATGCAAATGCTGTCGTTATTTTGAACTCGCAGGATATTGCGAAACTTTATACCGCAGAATTTGAGCAAATGCTCTCAGGTAAATTTCATGAACTAAAAACCAAACCCGATTTACCCGACACTTTTACACTGGAAGATTCCGAAATACAGGTATTATTTTCACCGTATGATAAAATCTCGGAAAAAATTATTCCGCTGATAAACTCTGCGAAAGAATATATTTACGTGCCGGCATTTTTGATTACACATAACGGAATTACAAATGCTCTCATTGATGCTAAAAAACGAAATGTTGACGTGAAAATAATAATAGACGCAAACAGTGTTTCAACAAGAAATACAAAGTATGCTCTCTTACGTCAAAATAAAATTCCGCTGAAAACCGAAAATTACGCAGGCAAATTACATTCCAAGACTATACTGATTGACGACAAATACATAATCACAGGTTCCATGAATTTTTCAAACAGCGGAGAAAATAAAAATGACGAAAATTTATTGATTATTAACTGCCCGCGTCTGACAAAATTATACAAAACATATTTTCTTTATTTATGGAGTAAAATCCCCGACGAATACCTGACAAAAAATGCTGCCGCAGAAAGTAAAGACTCTATCGGCGCATGTTATGACGGAATTGACAATGATTTTGACGGTTTAGTGGATAGAAATGATCCCGGATGCAGATAATCCGTTTAGTAGTCTGTAATAATCTTTGCATCCACATCTTTTCGGGCATTAATGCTGTTTGAAAGACTTTTCGCAAGTTCGGCAGCCGTATTTGCCGTATAAAATTTTCCGCTTGTAACTAATGCAGCGCATTGCAATTGCGCTAAATCATCTTCATCATTTATGTTAAATGCAATAACGTCAATATGAATGTCTTTTCGCGTTTTAATGAGCTCCATGGCATACTCGCACGGGCTTTCATCACAATTTTCACCGCCGTCTGTAAGAAGAATAATGCGCTTTTTTCCGCTAAACCCGAGAAAATCATTTTTTACGGCTTGTTTTAAAGAATAAGTTATAGGCGTCATTCCTTTTGGTTTTGTAGAATACAAAGCTTCCGCAACCGCAGCCGAACTTGACTGTGAAACAGGTACTAACAAGCTGGAAGCCCTGCAGGCGTCCATTGCGGTAAACCCGGCTTTATGACCGTATACTCTCAACCCTACTGAGGTTTCCGGTCCGATATTAGGCAGAATTTTTGACATTGTATCTATCATAAGCTCGACTTTTTCTCTCCCTTCAAGATATTCTGTCATACTGTTTGAAAAATCCATTATAAACAGAATTTTTTCCGCACTGTTTGTCTCAAGCTTATAATTATGCGGACTATAAACATTGTAATCACTTGCAAATACAGGAATAATAAGCATAGAAAGTATTATTAAAATTGCTCTCAACATATACTAATTGTCAACCAAAAAATAAAAATTTCACTTTACGAGTTATCTAACCGCATTGACCTTTATTTTTGCTTGCAATATCATAAAAATATTATGAGCAAAGATTTGATTAAAAAAGCGGAATATGAATTAAGAGAACAATTTGAAAAAATTGACGAAATAAGAGATTACAATCAGGAAAAAGTCCTGAATGCCTTTGTTGCCAATAAAGTAGCTCCGGAACATTTCTACACAGTTTCAGGCTACGGGCATGATGATCTGGGAAGAGAAGTTCTGGACAGAGTTTTTGCGGATGTTTTCAAAGCAGAAAAAGCAATTGCCCGCGTGCATTTTGCATCTGGAACCCATACTCTCGCATGCTGCCTGTTCGGTAATTTGAGACCGGGTGACAAATTAATTTCAGCAGCCGGAACGCCCTATGACACAATGCTTGAGGTTATTGGAACTGCGGGTGATGAAGATACAAAGGCAGATTCCCTTATTGCTCACGGAATTCAATATGACGAAATTCCTTTGAAAAACGGCAATGAAGTTGACATTGAGGCACTTGAACAGGCAATTGACAATACTGTTACCATGGTTTTAATCCAGCGCTCAAAAGGGTATTCAACACGTAAATCTTTAACAGTTGAAGAAATCGGCAAAATTTGTGAAACAGTAAAACGTAAAAATCCTGACTGCATTTGCTTTGTTGATAACTGTTACGGGGAATTTGTGCAGAAAATTGAACCGCTTGAGGCAGGTGCTGACCTTATTGCAGGATCATTAATTAAAAATCCCGGCGGAGGAATAGTTGAAGCCGGCGGATATATTGCAGGTAAAGAAAAATTTGTAAATCGTGCTGCAAATCGTCTTACGGCACCCGGAATCGGCGCAGAAGGCGGTGCAATGTTTAACCAGCACAGACTTATTTTTCAGGGACTGTTTATGGCACCGTCTGTTGTTGCTGATGCGGTTAAAGGTGCTGTTCTTGCCGCGAAAATTTTTGAGGACATAGGTTTTGACTCCTACCCCAAATTTGACGATGAACGTTCTGATATAATTCAGAATATTATTTTCAATGCACCGGAACCGCTTGAACATTTTTGCAGAACAATTCAATCACTCTCGCCTGTCAACGGTTACGTAACACCCATTCCTGAATATGTTCCTGGATATGAAGATAAAATTATTATGGCAGGCGGTACATTTATTGAAGGCTCTACAATAGAATTATCTGCAGACGGCCCGATGAGACCGCCTTATGTCGCGTATATGCAGGGCGGGCTTAATTATGCCCATGTCAAAATCGCTATTAAAAAAATTGCTGAAAAATACAGCTGATAATCTGTAATGTTAAGTTTTTTAAAGGCGAAAATAGCTATTGTGAACTAATTCTAAAGGATTATATATATTTTAAATATTAAAAACTTTGACAAGAAAAATTTTGTGGTATGCTGTTATTAACTCTTGTTATAGAGGAATAAAAAAATCGTTTAATACACAAGAAGAAAGGTTTAGGTTATGTCATTACCAAACGTTGCATATTTTTCAATGGAAATCGCTATGGATCAGTCATTAAGCACATATTCAGGCGGTTTAGGATTCCTCGCAGGATCACACATGTTATCAGCAGGTTATCTTCAATTACCGATGGTAGGTGTTACAATGCTGTGGTCATACGGTTATTATGACCAGAGAATTGACCATAAAGGTCAGGTAGAAGTAGCATATATCAGAAAATATTATGATTTTTTGAAAGATATAGGCGTAACTACTGAAGTTGATATATTCGGTGAAAAAGTTAAAGTAAAGGCTTTCAAAGTAGAGCCGGAACTTTTCGGAACCTGTCCGGTATATTTATTGACAACCGATATTGACGGCAACAGTGACTGGGCAAAAAGTATTTCTTATAAACTTTATGACGGTAATGAAAAAATAAGAATTGCACAGGAAACAGTTTTAGGTATTGCAGGTGTCAGAATTCTTCAGGCAGTCGGATACAATTTTGATGTTATCCATATGAATGAAGGTCACGCACTTCCTGCTGCATTTGAACTTTTGAGACAATATAACGGCAACCTTGAAGAAGTTAAAAAGAAAACCGTATTTACAACACACACACCGGTTGCTGCAGGTAATGAAGTTCACTGGGTAGACACACTTCTGGAAGGCGGATTCTTTGCAGGTTGTTCAAGAGAAACCGCAGTAAATTTAGGCGGTGAAAATTTCTCACTGACAGTTGCAGCACTCAGAATGAGCAGAATTGCAAACGCTGTATCACAGCTTCACGGACTTGTTGCAAACAAGATGTGGGAATGGGTTGACGGCAGATGTCCGATACGTGCAATTACAAACGCCGTAAATCTGCACTACTGGCAGGACGAAAGAATTAAAGAAGCACACACTCCGGAACAGCTTCTTGCTGTCAAACGCGAAATGAAATGTGAATTATTCAAATATGTTGCAAATGTTGCCGGCAAAAGATTTGATCCTGATGTATTAACCATCACCTGGGCAAGAAGATTTGCCGATTACAAACGTGCTTGGCTCATTTTGATGGATAAAGACAGAATTAATAAACTTCTTGACTCTAACAAAGTCCAAATTATATTCGCCGGAAAATTCCATCCGGATGATGTAATGGGTAAAGAAATGTTCAATAAACTTCTTAACCAATCCCATACATTGAAAAATGTTGTAGTTCTTCCGGGTTATGAATTACAATTGTCAGGAATGCTTAAACGCGGTTCCGATATATGGTTAAATACACCGTTGAGACCGTTTGAAGCATCAGGCACATCAGGTATGTCTGCAAACGCAAACGGTGCTGTTCACCTTTCAATCTACGACGGCTGGACAGTTGAAGGTACATTTAACGGAATTAACGGTTATACTGTTGAATATCCTGAACTCGATGACGAAATGCCATGGGAAGAACGCCACTGGAAAGACCACGAATGCTTGATGGATATTATCGAAAATCAAATTATTCCGACTTACTATGAAAACAAACAGGAATGGGCAAGATTAATGAGACAGGCAATCAGAACATCCGAAGCTTACTTCAACTCTGATCGTATGGTTATTGAATACTACAACAGACTGTACAAACCTATTGCTCACGATGATTCCTGCGCAGGTACGGCTAAAAAAGAGATGAAAATCTCCGAAACACCGACATTTGATGCATGGACATTCTCAAATATTAAGTAAATATTTGACTTTATATAATATATCATTAAAAAGAGATTACGTTGTGTAATCTCTTTTTTTTCTTGTTATTAGTGTATTATGGCAATTATTGTAACGAAATATTAAGAAAAATGATTCAAAAATTAAAGAAAAAAATAAAACTGCCGTAAACATGAGCACAAGGAAAAAAACGAAAGGGAACAAGTCATGGGTATGGCAGCATCACAGGCCAGAT
>CALVBW010000016.1 GCA_944325945.1 Candidatus Gastranaerophilales bacterium
TCCATTCGACGTTTTCATAAATTTCTTTTGGTTTTTCAAATATCAATAATACGGCAGCCCCGAAAAGTGCAAATACATACGCCGGAATTCCTGTTATATCGTGGGTTACAAACCCTAAAATTACAAGGGATAAAACAACCATTGAACGTATCATAAGAGGTTTATCTGTAATTGTTTTTGAATTGTCAAGATTTGTGATATGCGCCATTTTTTCAGGAGTTGAAACAAGGCTTTTTCTGAACATAAATATAAGTATTCCGGTACATACCAGAAAAATTAAAGTCACAATATCCGTTAATTCATACAGAAAATCCATAAAACTCAAGCCGGCTCTGGCACCTATTATAATATTCGGAGGGTCGCCGATAAGTGTTGCGGTTCCGCCGATATTTGACGCTAATATTTCTGTAATTAAAAACGGTATAGGGTCAATGTCAAGTTCTTTTGCTATTACAAAAGTTACAGGCATCATTAATACAACTGTTGTTACATTATCCAAAAATGCAGACGCAAAAGCCGTAAATGCGGCTAAAGTAAAAAGTACCCATTTCGGATGACCTTTTGTTAATTTCAAAAGCTCAAGCGCCATCCATTTAAAAACGCCGCTTTTGCTTGCTATATCTACTAAAATCATCATTCCTATAAGTAAAAATATTACGTCAAAAGAAATATATTCAAATACGGATTTTATATAAGTTCCGGTTTCTTCATTAAAATATCCGTGGAAAGGCAGAAGTCCCAAAAGTAGTGTTAATCCTGCGCCGACAAGCGCCACAACTGATTTTTGGATTTTTTCCGTGGCTATAAAAATATATGCAATCAAAAGAATTGCTCCTGAAATTATCATTCCGTGATTTGTTATAAAATCTTCAAACATTTTAGGCTCCTCATTGAATTTTTATTATAATACAAAAGTTTTTAGAATTATGAGAATGATTCTTAATTTTTGTAAAAGTTTAAATAAAATCACTGGAAAAATAATAAAAAAAGAGTTATACCGAAGATAGGGTTAATGTGTTCATTTAATAATTTAAGCAGTTTGCCCTCTAAATAGCGTATTGAATCAGAGGAAAAATAGTGTACAATTATTTTAAGTAATGTTAAAATTACGGGTCAGGCTAACAAAAAAATTCAGCTTGGCGGTTTACTATGATAAGTAGGTGGAACTCAGTTTTGGAAAAAAATAAGGTAGAAAATAATAATAAACAGACTTCAAAGAAGTCTTTAAGCTCAAATCCATTATTAGGAGCAGCATCCAATCCTATTGTTGATAAGATTGTCAAAACTGTTGCGCCTAAAAAAACTGAAGAAACCACTAAAAAAATTACGAATCCGTTTTCCGAAACAACCAATAGTATAGTTGCTAAAATCAATAATTTTAACACCTACAGAACGACTAACAGGATGTATTCAGGCGGTATAACTAATCCTGTTGCAACAAATGACAGGATTATTAATTATGCCGATTTGTTGCAGGAGCTTGGAGAGAATTTTAAACAAAGCGGCTCATTGAATGAGGCATTCAGCTCTATTAACAGTACATTTAATGAAAAAATGGATTGCAATTTTACGGCCTTTGGTGTTTTCCATGAAAAATCCAAATGCATAAATTTAAAATTATATACAAAACGGGGAGAAACCTACTCGTCGAAAATCTTATTATCTGATGAAAATAATCCTGTAATAAGATGTTTCAAAAATTCAATGGCAGTTTCACAGGATGATATAAAATTTTTAAATATTCCGTATATGCAGAACTCCTGTGCATTAATTCTTCCTATGATATCGGTTAATCAATGTATCGGGGTTTTGATTTTGGGTAAGGAAAGCTCCAACGTTAATGTAAACCTTCTGGAATTATTTGCGAATTACCTTGCTATGTTCATGCATAATGTCGAGTTAATGGCAAGGACAAACAAATACGCCAATACTGATACATTAACATCTTTATACAACCACAGAGGTTTTCAGGAAGTATTGTCATCGGAATTGCAAAAGGCAGAAGATAATAAAACACACCTGTCAGTTGTAATGCTTGATGTTAATAACATTTCCAAAATTAACAGGGAGCTCGGGCATGCCAAAGGTGATGAAGTTATAAAACTTGTTGCGGAAAAAGTTAAGCAGAATATAAGACCGTCAGACAGTGCAGGCAGATACGGCGGTGATGAAATTGCAATTATAATGCCGAATACCGATACAAAAGAGGCAAAATATCTTGCGGAATACATCACTTATTGTTTATCCTGCTGTTTTGTGGATGATGTCGGACCGGTTAAAGTTGCGGTTGGTATTTCGACTTTTCCGGAATGTACAAAAGATCAGGAAAAGCTTCTTATTTTGGCAGAACAGGCAATGTATATTTCGCAGGCCAAAGGATATAAAGAAGGTATGTCTGCAATTATAAGTTCTCTGGACTTCAATTTCTGGGATGATGTTGCGCTGAATTCTTTTGCGGAAATTTTGACAAAACGTCATGCCCAAATCGGTATTAATTTTGAAGAAGAACTTCTTGACAAATTTAATAATGAACAAATAAAATCACATAACCACCTTGTTGAAATGGCAACATCATTAGCAGGAGCCATTGATGCAAAAGATCCATATACTAAGAACCACTCTACATCCGTTTCAAGATATGCGGAAGCACTTGCCCGTGCGGTTAATCTTCCGGAAGATGAAGTTGAGCGTATAAAACTCGGTGCTCTATTACATGACGTTGGCAAAATAGGTATTCCGGAGAGTGTTTTGAAAAAACCGGACAAATTGCTTGACGACGAATGGGAAATTATGAAGCAGCACCCTGTAATCGGTGCGGAAAAAGTGTTGGAGCCGAATGAGGCTTTAAGGGATTTAATTCCGATTGTTAAGTATCACCATGAACGCATTGACGGAAAAGGTTATCCGGAACAACTTAAAGGTGATAAAATTCCGCTTGCCGCAAGAATTGTATCTGTTGCGGATGCTTACCATGCTTTGATTAGTGACAGACCTTATCGTAAAGGCATGCCGGTTGAAAAGGCATGCGAGATTTTGCAAATGGGATCCGGAACTCAATGGGATGCCGATCTGGTAAGACATTTTATTGCTATTGCCCCTTCTCTTTCTACAAGTGTGTAAGTGAAGTTACTAAGATACTAAGCCAGTAGGGCACTAAGAATTTGCTGTTGGGGTGAAACCCCTAACCTGCTTTTTGAATGAAGTGAATAAGTTAATAAGGGAATAAGTAAATAAGTTTTTTCTGTGAGCTTCGCTCACAATTTTTGTCATTCTGAACTGCCAAAGGCAGGACAACGTACTTTTTATTCCCTCCCCCCTTGAGGAACAAAGGGAGCCAACGAGGAACGAGTTGTGCGACCCTGTTTCCGGAACGTAGTGAAGGTGGGAGGGTTAGGGTGGGGGGGGACTGAATTTAGAAATTCGGGTGAGGGTTTAAATTTTATTTAATTATTTATTTATGCTATACTTAACATATGGAAAATAAGAAGATTAAAATAGGGTTGATTGGTTTAGGTACTGTAGGTTCAGGTGTTTATAAGACGCTTCAGGATTTTGACAATATTGAAGTTGTAAAAATTGCCGTAAAAAATAAAAATAAAAGGCGCAATATCCCGAATTTGGATGAGAGTTTAATAACGGATAATCCGTATGAAGTTGTAAATAACCCTGAAATTGATATTGTATGTGAACTTATTGGCGGAATGGAGCCTGCGTATGATTTAATTACTAAGGCTATTGAAAACGGCAAGCATATTGTAACGGCAAACAAAGAGCTTCTTGCAAAACGCGGAGTAGAAATTTTTAATTTTGCCGAAAAATACAATAAAGTTATTCTTTATGAAGCGGCAATTGCAGGCGGTATTCCGATTATTATGCCTATAAAGACTATTCTTGCAGGAAACAAAATAAATAAAATTGAAGCTGTTTTAAACGGTACTACAAACTATATTTTGACCAAAATGGATGTTCTGGGTGCGTCTTATGATGATGTTTTGAAAGAAGCGCAGAGTTTGGGTTACGCTGAAACAGATCCGACAGGCGACGTTGAAGGTTTTGATGCCGCTTATAAAATTACAACTCTTGCGACTCTCGCGTTTAAAAAGAGAATCAAATTTGAAAACGTTTATAGAGAAGGGATTACAAAAGTCCGTGCTGAAGATATGAAAGCGGCAAATGATTTAGGGTATAAAATTAAGCTTATAGCTTCTGCCAAAATGGATGAAGACAATCGTGCGGATGTCAGAGTACATCCTATGCTCGTTTCAAAAGATTCCACACTCGCGCATATAGATTATGTAACGAATGCAGTGAGCCTTACCGGTCATCCTATAGGACACATAACTCTTTCCGGACCCGGGGCAGGAGAACTTCCGACTGCAAGTTCGGTTGTCGGCGATATTTTGGCTATTGCGGCTGAACTCGGGACAACGGATTATCTTTTGCCAATGATGCGCTGTTATCACGAAGAATTGGCTGATTGTATTAACATTCTGGATACTGAAAATAAATATTATCTTTCCTTAAACGCTAAAAATAACAAAGGTGTTATAGGGAATATTGGTAACATTTGTGCAGAATGTGATATAAGTGTTGAAAGTATTGTTCAGAAAAATGTTTCTGAAAATAATACGGCAGATATTACGGTTATTACAGAAGTTTGTAAAGAAAAAAATATGCAAAATGCCGTAAAAGCTTTTGAAGAAAGCAGTTTTATCAATAAGGTTAATAGTTTAATAAGAGTGCAGGTGTAAATTATGTATTATGAAGGACTTATAAATACTTTCAGAGAATATCTTCCGGTTACGGACAAAACTCCGGTCATTACTTTGAATGAAGGTAATACGCCTTTAATTAAAGCTGACAATTTAGCCCGTAAAATAGGGATTGATGCGGAAATTTATTTAAAATTTGAAGGTTCAAACCCGACAGGAAGCTTTAAAGACCGCGGTATGACAATGGCGGTTTCAAAAGCCAAAGAAGAAGGGTCTGAAGCAATTATATGTGCTTCAACCGGTAATACAAGCGCCTCTGCCGCTGCTTACGGTGCGCGTGGAGGGTTAAAAACATATGTACTTATTCCCGACGGTTATATTGCACTTGGCAAATTGTCGCAAGCCATGATGTATGGCGCGGAAATAATTGCAATTCAGGGAAATTTTGATGAAGCGCTTGAAATGGTCAGAAAAATTTCGGACAAATACCCGATTACTCTTGTAAATTCAGTTAATCCATACCGAATTGAAGGTCAAAAAACAGGTGCATTTGAAATTTGTAACGCATTGGGTGATGCGCCGGATTATCATTTTATTCCGGTCGGAAATGCAGGAAATATTACGGCATACTGGAAAGGTTATAAAGAATTTTATTCTCTGGGTAAATCTAAAAAATTGCCTAAGATGATGGGGTTTGAAGCAGAAGGTTCTGCCGCAATTGTTAAGGGTGAAAGAATTATGCACCCTGAAACTCTTGCAACAGCTATAAGAATAGGTAATCCTGCAAGCTGGAGGCAGGCAGAAGCCGCACGGGATGAGAGTAAGGGCATTATTAATTTTGTATCTGATGAGGAAATTGTAAGAGCATATAAACTTATTGCATCATGTGAAGGCGTTCTTGCGGAACCTGCAAGCGCAGCATCTGTGGCAGGTTTGATTAAATTTAAAGATAAGGTTCAACAAGGCTCTAAAGTCGTTTGTATTTTGACAGGAAACGGGCTGAAAGATCCGGATAATGCAATTAAATATTCTAATGCAGATGTCAAAAAAACTCCGGCGAATTTGTCGGAAATATTGAAAGTTATGGGTATTTAAAAAGGAGTTTTAGTTATGAAAAAATTTTTAAAAGCGTTCACTCTGGCAGAAGCATTAATTGCCCTTGGAATAGTTGGCATTATTGCGGTTTTAAGTTTGCCGAATGTGTTTAATAACTATCAAAAAAAGGTTTATGTGGCAAATGTACAAAAAATTTATAATTTATTTTCGGATGCAGGACGTAAATATATGGCAGATTCTTCTTTAGATTCTCTTGCTGAAACCGATTTGACAAGTATTGACGGTGTCGGAGAATTTTTAAATAATTATTTTAAGGTAATTAAAGATTGCGGGGTTGTAAACAATAACGGAACAGATTGTTTTGCATCATCATATTTAAATGTAGGCGGCAGTGGTGCATATACTCCCGAATATAAAAACAGATATTGTGTTGTTATAAATACCGGTGCAGTTATTTGTATGGGTATCATGGGAACGGATGGTGTGAGTTCTCATGGCTATGCCAATGTAATTTTTGATGTTAATGGCACAAAAGCCCCTAATACAAAAGGACTTGACCTTTTTAGCTTTGAATATTATTCTGACGGAAAAGTTAGTGAAGGATATGATATGCCTACACAAGAAGGTAGGTGCGACCCTGATATTACTGACGGCGGTTATGCCGCAGGATGTTTTACCAAACTCAGACAAAATAATTGGGTTATGGATTATTAACAGGTATTTATGATATAATACTTATTATGAAAAGGTTACTTTTAGCAGCATTATTTTGTGTAATATATTGTCCGTTTGCTTGCGCAAATGAAGTTGTTGAAGATTATTTTGATATTGCAACGAATTATTGTGTTGAAGGTGATTATATTCAGGCTGCAAATTATCTTGATAAAATTTTACTTATTGAACCAAATAATAAAACCGTGCAAGATTTAAGGAACGGTTTAAAACAAATTATTCAGGGCAGGAATACATCATTTATTTTACCTAAAAGTGCTGCTGTGAATCAGGCGGTTAATTATAAAAAATCAGGTAATAAACAGAGTGAGTTGACAGCTTTAACGGGTGGCAGCGATTATTGGGCATATTATTTTTTGGGACAATTCTACCGCCAAAATAAAGATTATAATCAGGCAATTAATTATTTTATAAAATCGGTTAATACCAAGCCAAGTTTTAACCAGTGTTATCTTGAAATCGCTGCTTGTTATTTTGAGCTCGGAAATTTTCAACAGGCTGTCACTTATTTAACTCAATATTTAAAAGTTAATCCTCAGGATGATTTTGCTTATGCATTAAGGGCAAGATGTCAAGCTAATTTGAATAATAACGATGACGCCCTGAGTGATATTTTAACCGCAATTGCTCTTGAAAATTCGATTGATAACAGATTTTTGGAAGGCAAAATTTTATATAATATGAAAAGATATCAACAGGCTAAAGATAAACTTGAAAAATTAACAGACGAAATTCAAACAGCCGAAATATATAAATATATTGGATTGTCTTATGCAGAAATTGGAAATTACAATGAGGCATTGAATAATTTGGATAAATCAATCATACTGTTTGAGGACGACAAAACGGTAAATAATAAATATAATGAAATAAAAACAAAGATTGGGAAGTAGATGAGACGCAGAAAAGAAAACTTTTTTACTATATTAAAAAACTGGGTATTTACATTTATTCTTGTAGCAATAATGTTATTTTGGGTTCAGGGGTATACAAATGCCTCCGGATTAAAATTTGTACAAATATCTGATGATCATTTTTTGCAGGATTCACCAAATACGACATTTAAAATGATTGCTGAATCGCCTAATCTTTTAGACGATGCAATTGCTCAGATTAATTCCATACCTAATGTAAGTTTTGTTATGTTTACCGGTGATTTAATTGATAAACCGTTTGAAAAAGAATTGCATGCAGTTTTGCCGCATTTGAATAATTTAACGGCGCCATGGTATTTTTCTTTTGGAAATCATGATGTATGTGTGGGCGGGTATCTTACAAAAAGTTTGTATTTAAATATTTTGAGAGAAAATAATCCTAATTTTATCTATGAAAGACCTTATTATTCGTTTGTTCCTAAAAAAGGATATAAAGTTATTGTGCTTGACAGCATAATTGATACGGAAATAACTGCAAACGGATATATTTATCCGGAAGAGCTTAAATGGCTGGATGAAGAATTAAAAAATTCACAAAATGATGTTGTGCTTATTTTTATGCATGTTCCTATTGTAGAACCTTTTCCGAGTCCTAATCACAGAATGAGAAATGCAGGTGAGGTTAAGGCTATAATTGAAAAATACAAAAATCCTATAGGTGTTTTTACAGGACACTATCATGCGGCAAAGATTACGCAGAATAATAATGTTCTGTATGTAAGCACACCTGCGCTTGTGTCTTATCCTAATGCATTTAGAGTAATAAATATTGTGAACAAAAGAAATAAAGTTATATTTAATATTGAATTTAGAGAGACAAGGTTAAAAAATGTTCAAAGACTTGCAAAACTTATGGTATTTGCGTCTTCAGTATACAGCGGTGAAGAAAAAGATCAAAACGGAGTTTTTGTAATAAAAAAACAGAGAGGTATGAATGAGTGAATTTAGTTTAAAATTCAGAGGCGTCAGAGGAAGTTATCCGATAGCAAATAAGGATTATCTGCAATATGGCGGTAATACTGCATGCGTAGAAGTAAATGTTGGCGGGCATTTGATTATTCTTGATGCCGGAACAGGCATGATAAGTGTTGGCGATGAGCTAATGGAAAAATATATTACATCAGGGTATACACCTGAGGAAAGAACACCTGTTCGAGCTACCGTATTTTTATCTCATATACATCAAGATCATATACAGGGTTTTACATTTTTTAGACCTTTGCATCTTCAGTCTACTATTCTGGCGGTTTTCGGTTCTGTTTGTGAAGAAGAAAATTTGTCTGACGAATTGTCAAACGTATTATTCGGTAAGACTTTCCCGTTAGATTTGGGTGATATTGCAGGAAAACTTGACATAAAAAATATTACGTCAACTGATTTAATTATACTCAGACATGGTTTTGAACCTATTGTAACAACATCACAAGATAATATTCTGCCTGATGACGTTGTAATTTCGTGTTACAAGTCTTACGCCCATCCGCAAGAGGGGGTTATGATTTATAAAATTTATTATAAAGGAAAATCGGTTGTATATGCTACGGATAAAGAAAGTTATCTGGGCGGGGATAAAAAGCTTATTGATTTTGCCAGAAACTGCGATGTGCTTATCCATGATGCGCAATATACTACTGAAGATTATTTAAATCAATATTCTCCTAAACAGGGCTACGGGCACTCCACTTTTGATATGGCGGTTGAAGCTCAAAGACAATCTAATGCCGGTAAACTCGTGTTTTTCCATTTTGAACCGGGTTATGATGATGAAAAGTTAAATAGAATTAATGAATATTATTCTCAAAAATTCCCTGATAAGGTCATAATGGCAAAAGAAGGTTTGGAGCTTGAAATTCTTTAAAAGAAAATTAAATAAAAAGTAATGAAAAAATTTTTGTTAATATCTTTAATATGTATGGCATTTTTAACATCAGCATACAAAAAGCCGGATGTGTACGTTATTGATGCTGAAAAGAATGCCTATATGCATAATAATTTAGGTTTGATGTATGTTAATGAAAAATGTTATTATGCCGCAATTCAAGAATATAAAATTGCTATAAGCTTAAATCCTAATACGCAGGCAACAGCTGTTTATTACAACAATCTCGGGGAAGTTTATTTAACAATAGGTTATCCGGATTATGCACTTGATTGTTTTCAAAGAGCTTTGAAGCAGTATAGTTTGAATTTTAAATATTATCAAAATCTGGCGAAAACTTTTAAAGCCTTGGGGACGGTTGATGCCCAGATTGTAAAGTATTCGGATAACTCTAATCCTTTAAACAGAGTTATGCTCGGAGTTTTATATGTTCAAAAGGGCGAAACAAAAAGAGCCATTACAATTTTGGATGAATTTTGTATGACAGAGCCTGATTTGATAATTACACCGTCAATTAAAAAATATATAAAGGAACTGGTTTATCAACAATGAACGTGAGAAAAAGACTTTTAGAGCTTCAAGATAAGAAATACCAAAAATTTCATTCGGCTCTTGTGCCTAATATAGATAATGTTTTGGGGGTCAGGGTTCCGGATATAAGAAAAATTGCAAAAGAATTATCCAAAACTTCCGGCTGGCGGGATTATAAAGATGATTTGTATTATGAAGAATTAATGATACAGGGGCTTTTGATAGGTTATGCAAAAATTGATGCAGAGGAAAGGCTTGTTTTGCTCAGGGAATTTGTTCCGAAAATTACGAGTTGGGGCGTGTGTGACGTTGTTTGTTCAAATTTGAAATTTACGAATAAAAATAAACAGCTTGTTTGGGATTTTCTGCAAGAATATTTGAGTTCCGACAAAGAATACGAAATTCGTTTTGGCGTTGTTATGTTATTGGATTATTTTTTGGATGATGAATATATTGACAGAGTTATTGAAATTTTAGATAAAATCAATCATGACGGCTATTACGCCAAAATGGCCGTTGCGTGGGCATTTTCGATTTGTTTTGTAAAATATTGGGACAAAACCTTGAAATATTTTAAAAAGTCTGATATTTCAAAATGGGTTTATAATAAATCAATTCAAAAAGCCTGCGAATCTTATAGAATTTCGGATGATAAAAAAGAATTGCTTAAAAAAATGAAAAAATAAAAGCCCTCAATTTTGAGGGCTTTTAAAACTTATAGAGGTCTTAAAGAATTTTTGTAAATTTCTTCAACCACCCCGCGGCCGTTTCCTGACGGTGCAATGTCTAAAAGACCGCTTAATGAAGGTGTAGTATAGACTAAATCAACGAGTTTTTCAACGTCACCTTCCGTAAAGCCTTCATCAGTAAGTTTTTCTGTTACGCCGACTGAGAATAACCAATCCTGAACGCCTTTTGCAGCTTTTTCAGCTTCGTCGGAATTGCCTGTTAGACCGGGAACAATCGGTGATAAAATATCTGCGAGGATATTTGCTCTGTCTTTGTAAATTACTTTAATAACTGCAGGCAAAAGCATTGCAAGTCCCAGCCCGTGTGCGAGTTCGGGTTTGACGGCACTCAAAGGATGTTCAAGTGCATGCGTGTAGTGCAATAAGCCGTTATCAAAACATACCCCGCCCATCATTGCCGCATAAGCCAGGAAATACCTTGCCTCCAAATCGTCAGGATTTTCATTTGCTTTAGGCAGATATTTTGCGACGTCAGCAATAACTTCACGTGCAAGAGTTACTGCATAAGGCGATGTAACAGTACTTGTAGCAGCTTCAACAACATGATTTACCGCATCAATTGAAACGTAGCGAGTTTGTTTCGGTGACAATTTAGTCATTAATTGCGGATCATCAATTGCATACATCGGATAGATGCAGTCATAAGCAATTGCAGGTTTGAAATTCTTTTCCGGAACGGTTACAACAGCAAACCTGTTAGTTTCGGTACCGGTGCCGTGTGTAAGGTTGATTGAAACGATAGGTGCGGCTTTTTCCGGTGTAAATTTGAATTCGTAAATATCATTAGCGTTTTTGTCCGGATATTCAAGCAGAATAGCAACTGATTTGCCTGCATCGGTCGGTGAGCCGCCGCCGATTGCGATGACGCATTTTGCGCCAAAATCGCGGGCGATTTTGGTTGCTTCATTAACGTGGTGTGTTGTCGGGTTCGGCGTTACCTGATCGTAATTTACGTAACCTATACCGTTGTTTTTAAGTGCTTTTTCAACGTAATCCCAGGCGCCTGTTGATTTATAAGCATTTCGTCCTGACATCACGATGACTTTATCAATGCCTTTTGTTTTCAAATCTTTTGCGATATCTTCAATTTTTTTGATTGCACCTACGCCGAAAAATACTGACGTACGTGTTCTGATTTCGCGTATGTCGTTAATATTAATGTCTTTTTCCCACATAATAAACTCTCCTTTCAATTATATTTTAATGCATAAATTTTTCTTTTGCAATAAATAGATTTTATATGAAAATTGAGAATTTTGCTTATATGACTTTGACTATTGCATAATTTTCAAAAATAGTGTATAATTTCAAGAATAAAAGGAATTAAGGTTTCTTTTTAGTATTAACAAATCAGGAGAAAAACCATGTACGAAGACGAAAAATTAGTTTGTGAAGATTGCGGAGTTGAATTTATCTTCACATCAGGTGAACAGGAATTTTATGCGGAAAAGGGTCTTGTAAATAAGCCTAAAAGATGTCCTGAATGCAGAAAAAAACGTAGACAAAATAATAGAAGAAACCGGAAGATGTATGATGCCGTTTGTTCAAAATGCGGTGTTCAGACACAGGTTCCATTTAGACCTATTGAAGGCAGAGAAGTTTATTGTAAAGAATGTTTTTCAAAACTTTCTGAAGAAAATAATAATGAAGAATAATTAGAGGGGTTTAATAACCCCTCTAAACATTTATACAGTTATTTAAATATTCTATGGTATTTATTTTTTCGTCATAAAGATATTTTATAAAATTTAAATAAGCTGCATCATATGATGTTATGACGAGATTAATTTCAAATCCGTCAGTACAGAATGGTTCATAATCATATACGACATAACTGTTATATTTACTTTTCCATTCTTTTCTTTCTATGCGGCTGTTATTTTCTTCAATAATATCTTCAAGCCAACCGATGATATTTTTATCAACATTTTTCATCTCCAGTCGGTTGTATTTGCCGCAACTGTTTTCCATAAGCATAATACATCTCCTGTTATATTTGAATTTTAAATGCATTCATTAAAGAAATAATCCCCGAAAGGTATAAGTCTTTATAGTAGTATTTGCTAATTTTATTATGATTTGCCACATAAATTCTTATGTGTTATAATCCTGCTAAAGGAGAACTTTTTATGAATCTGATGCATATTTTTACGGATATTCCGATATTAGTTGTTTTAATTACATTTGTGGCATCTATTATCTTTTGTATAAAAAAATATATTTTTGTAAACAAAAATCTTATATTCTTTTCGAATTTTCTGGTGAATTTTAATAAAAGCGATTTGAATTTCAGATTCAAAGAGATTGACGAATGGATGAGCGCAAATCCGTATGTTGCAGCCAGCTGGCTTGAATTTAAAAATACTTTAATCTTTTCGGAATCCGTAGCATTAAAAGGCGAAGATGATGACTTAACCTATCAGGAGGTTTCATCAACCGTACAAAATATTCAGACAACTGTTGATCCGTTGTACTTTTTTAATGAAGAAACGCTTGTAACCTCAAAATATAATGCAAAATTGATGCAGACAATTCCGACAATCTTAACAGGTTGCGGTCCTTTGTTTACATTCTTAAACATCGCAATAGCTTTCGGTAAAATCGACTTTTCAACACAGGAACGTACAATCGCATCAGTTGCGGGCTTGATGAGCAGCATGCAGGTTGCAGCGTTGGTATCAGTTATTGCGGTAGGTTCTTCTTTGATATTTCTTATTATCGAAAAGCTTTTGTACGGTCAAATGTGTGCAAAACCGCTTGCAAAAGTGCAAGACTTAGTTGCGCATTTGTTTGATAATATTTCTTCCGAAAAATTCTTGTTTGAACTTTTGAGAGAAACAAAAATTCAAAACAATTCGGTTTCAAATTTGATTGTAGCAATGCCGAATCATTTCAAAACAGCTTTGAACGCTGGTATTGCAAGCAATCTTGTACCGTATCTGGAAAACTTGATTTTCGGTATAAATCAAATGAACAAGCAGCTGAAAGAAAACGCCAAAGCCAGCGGCGGAGATTCAGTAGACGATTTATTTTAACAGGTGACAAATGGCGATTTTAGCAAAAAAAGGTAAAGTACATGAGGGTGCAGATAATATATTCTGGACGACAATGGCCGACCTTATGTTAGGTTTGGCAATTATCTTCATGACATTGTTTATTCTTGCTATGACAGGCTTTACTCAAGATGCCGTTCAACAGAAACAGGAACAAATTAAGGCATCTCAGGAACTGATAGAAAAACTTGAACAGGAAAATATTCAAGCTGAAGTTGATAAAATGACCGGAGATATAAAGATTTCCGATTTGGAATTATTTGAAGTAAATAGCTGGAATCTTTCACCTAAAGGGAAACAATACCTTGATAAACTTATTCCTATATATGTTGATACAATTTTTTCCAAACAAGAATTGGTTGAAGGTATTAACAATATAGTTATTCAAGGTCATACGGATTCACAATCTTTTTCAGGATTAAAGACAAAAGATGAACAATTTACCAAAAATATGGAATTGAGTCTCAAACGTGCGAATTCAGTGGCTGAATATATGTTTAAAACCAATTATAATAAGGCATATAGTGAGCAGTTGAGGAATAGGCTTATTGTTGAAGGGAAAAGTTTTTCAGAACCTATTTTGAAAAGTGACGGAACGGAAGATTTTGACAAAAGCAGACGTGTAGAATTGAAACTAACAGTAAAACGCTGGGATATTTCACAAGCCTTTGGTTTTTAAATATGATAAATGAGAATTTAATACTTGAAACAATAAATATGATAAAGCTTTACAATCTTGATATCAGGACTGTAACACTTGCGCTAAGTTTAAGAGATTGTATATCGGAAGATATTGATATTGTCTGTGAAAAAATTTATAAAAAGATAACAAAATATGCTAAAAATTTAGTGGAATATGCAAATGATCTGGAGAATGATTATTCAATTCCTATAATAAATAAAAGAATTGCGGTTACACCTGTTTCAATTATAGGTGAATCATGCAAGAATCCGGATTACGTAAAAATTGCCAGAACTCTTGATAAAGCGGCAGTTGATGTTGGCGTTAATTTTATCGGTGGATTTTCGGCACTAGTTGAAAAAGGGTTTAGCAAAGGAGATAAACTGTTAATGGATGCAATCCCTGAGGCGCTTGCGGTAACGGAAAGGGTTTGTTCGTCAATCAATTTGGCATCTTCAAAAGCAGGAATTAATATGGATGCTGTTTTAAAGATGGCAGAAACAATAAAGAAAGCGGCTGAGCTAACAAAAGATAAAGACGGTATTGGCGCGGCAAAATTAGTTTGTTTTTGTAATTCAGCAAATGATAATCCGTTTATGGCAGGTGCATATTGCGGATTTGGAGAACCGGAATGCGCTTTAAATGTTGGAGTTTCCGGACCGGGTGTCGTTAGAGCCGCAATTGAAGCTATGCCTGCGGATGCTGATATGAGTGAATTGGCAAACAGAATTAAACAAATTGCATATAAAATTACCACAACAGGGGAACTTGTAGGACGTAAATTGGCAAAACGACTTGATATTCCCTTTGGTGTAATTGATTTATCACTTGCACCTACACCTGCAGAAGGCGATAGTGTTGCAGGAATTTTTCAGGCAATGGGTCTGGAGCATGCCGGTGCACACGGTACAACTGCTGCGCTTGCAATGCTTAATGACGCGGTGAAAAAAGGCGGTATAATGGCAAGTTCACATGTGGGAGGATTATCAGGAGCGTTTATTCCTGTATCGGAAGATGCCGGAATGATTGAAGCTGCAGCGAATGGTTATTTGACTTTTGATAAATTAGAGGCAATGACATCTGTTTGTTCTGTCGGGCTTGATATGATTGCAATTCCGGGCAACACTCCCGAATCTACAATCGCAGGTATAATTGCCGATGAAATGGCAATCGGAATGATTAATAAAAAAACAACAGCTGTCAGAATTATACCGGTTGTAGGCAAAGGAGTCGGTGATAAAGTTGTATATGGCGGGCTGTTGGGTGAAGCGCCTATTATGCCTGTAAATACCCTTTCTTCTGCAAATTTTGTAAATAGAGGCGGAAGAATTCCTGCTCCTATACACAGTTTAAATAATTAGGATAAATCATGAAAACATTAAGCGAATTATCACGTTCATTAAAAGAGTTTATTGCAGAAAGTCAGGATGCACATACATCCGGTGATATCAAAAAATACAGATATAATAATTTAAAAATAGACATATCTGATCCAAGAACAACAAAAACGCCGCAGATTATTGTCACTATAGGAATGTCAGAGGCAGCATTTAATGTTGCAACGGGTGAAAAACTTTCCGGCGGTCTTGGACCGGATGAAAGGTATGTTTTGAGGTGGATGGACAGAGGATCTAACAGAGAAGAACTTAATGCAATTTTAAAAGATGCGCAAAAACATATTGGCAAAGCTACGGGAACTGCTGCGGAGTAGTTACTGGTTTTTCATTGTTTTGGCGCGTAATTGTCTGTGATAGGTTATTGCAAATCTGTGAGCTTCATCTCTGATTCGCTGAAATAAAAATAGTGCGCTGGAATTTCTTGGCAGTATAACAGGTTTTGATTTTCCGGGTAAAAAGACTTCTTCGTTTCGTTTTGCTAAACTTACAACATCAATTCCCGTGACGCCAAGCTCTTTTATAATTTCCATTACGCTTGATAATTGTCCTTTGCCCCCGTCGATTATGATTAAGTCAGGTTTTTCCCATTTTTTTTCACCGAGATGCGTCAGACGGCGGGTCAAAACTTCTTTCATTGAAAGAAAATCGTCGGGTTTACCTTCTGTTGATTGAACTTTAAACTTTCTGTATTCGGATTTTTTCTTAATCCCGTTTATGAATGTTACCATTGATGCAACGGTATTTGTGCCTTGAATATGTGAAATATCATAACATTCCATACGGTGCGGGAAATTTTTAAGATGCAATTTTTCTGCCAGATACGAACCGATTTCATTAAAATCGTCCCTGATTTTTGCCATTTTGGTGATTTTGGCGTTTTGTAAAACAACATTAGCGTTTTTATCTGCAAGCATCTGGAGTTCTTTTCCCTGAGCTGATTTTCCGTAACTTATTTTGACCTTCTTTTGTGCCAGAATTTCAAGCCACTCTTCATAAAGTGCTTTTTCACCGACGGCTTCAAGTTCATTTGAGACAATTTTGTCAGGATAGCCCAGAGTCAGGGTGCTGTAGTATTCCTTGAAAAATGTTGCGAAAAATTCAGTGCGGTCTTCTTCTTCCACATCATAGACAAAGTCTTTTTTATCTATCAGTCTACCTTCACGAACCATTAAAATTACAATTGCAAAAATTCCGTCATCTGCAGCAAGTGAAATTACATCTTCGTTAAGACGGGTATTTTCATAGACTACTTTTTGTTTTTCCAGTGTTTTTTTCAAATCAAGGTAACTGTCACGAAGCCGTGCAGCTTTTTCAAATTGCAGACTGTCGGAATATTTTTGGATTTGTTCCATTAATTGTTTCATCAATTCCGATTGCTTGCCTGATAAAAATAATTCTGCCTGATGCACAACGGCTTTATATTCTTCACTTGTAACTTTATTTTGACAGGGTGCAAGGCAGCGTCCTATTTGATAGTAAAGGCATGGTCGGTCTTTGAATTTCGGTGTGCGGCATTGTTTTAACGGAAAGATTTTTTTTAAAAAATCCAGCGTTGAATGCATTGCGCGGATATCTGTATAAGGACCGTAATATCTGCCTTTTTCAGGGTTAAGATTTTTTTTGCGGACTATTGAAATTCTGGGGAAATCTTCATCTGTTACAAGAAAATAAGGATATTTTTTGTCATCCTTTAAAAGAATATTGTAACGGGGTTTATGTTTTTTTATCAGGTGGCTTTCTAAAATTAAGGCTTCAACTTCAGTGTTTGTGATTATGTATTCAAGATGGTCAATTTGAGAGACAAGCACCTGAACTTTTACGCTGTCATGTTTTTTATTAAAATAACTTTTTACACGGCGTTTTAAGATTTTTGCTTTGCCGACATAAATTATTTCATTATCCTTGTTGTAATAGATATAGCAACCCGGCAATGAAGGCAGAAGTTTTAAGCTTTCCTTTAATCTTTCGTTCATTGATTATATTATAACATGGGAATTCTAAAGGCATTTAATTTTTTGAATTTAATGGCGGAATATATTTTATTTGATAAAAATTTCATTAGTTGTATAATAAGGTTTATGGAGATAAACAAGCAGAAAAAATTTGCGGCAGGACTTTCTATTTTTTCAAATGCCGTAATAATTATTTTAAAACTTATCGCCGGATTTTTGTCAGGCAGTATAAGTATTATATCAGAGGCGATTCATTCTCTGAGTGATATGTTTGCGTCTGTTTTAACCTATTTTTCCGTAATAAGATCATCAGAACCTGCAGACAAGGATCATCCGTTCGGACACGGAAGATATGAAGATATGTCAGGGTTTATTGAAGGTGTTTTGATAATTTTTGCCGCATTTTATATTATTTTTGAAGCAGGTAAAAAACTATTATTCGGGCAATACGAAAATTTTGAGCCGATTCTGGGTATTTATGTAATGCTGTTTGCGGTTGTCGCAAATTTTGCGGTGAGTTCATTTCTTTTTAAAACCGCTAAAAAATCTTGTTCAATTGCGCTTCTGGCTGATGCGGAACATTTGAGGACGGATATTTTTTCAAGTTTCGGGGTTTTATCGGGATTGGTGCTTATCAAAATCACGGGAATACAAATTTTAGACCCGATTATTGCACTTCTGGTTGCTGCGTTAATTTTGAGAGCGGGTTTTTCAATTACAAAAACAGCTTTAAACAACCTTTTGGACGGCTCTTTGCCGGATAAAGACGTCGAATTGATTGAAAATATTGTAAATGAATTTAAAAGTAAGGGTGTAATCAAATATAAAGCCATAAAATCCCGTCAGGTAGGCGCGTGCAAAGATGTTGAGATGACGCTTATATTTCCTTCGGATATGACAATTCTGGCATGTCATACGATTTGTGATGAAGTGGAGGAAAAATTACATAAAGAATTCGGGAATACAAATGTTGTAATCCATGCGGAACCTGATTGCAAAAGATGCGCAAGGGTTTAACCGCCTCCGAAAAATCCGACAATTTCCAGTACATCACCGTTTTTTATAACTTCGGTTGAGTATTTGTCTTTGTTTATAATTTCAAGATTTTTTTCTATGGCAAACATTTTGCCTGTGACCTGACGTTCGGTTATAAAATCCTGAATGGTTGAATTTTCTTCAATTTCGATTTCATGTCCGTTTACGATTATTTTAATTTTAGCCATAAATATTTTCCTTTTTGTTTATTATAAAATAAACTTATGCAAAGGTACAGCAGAAATATTTTATTAATTGGCAATCAAGGACAAACAAAACTTTTAAATTCTAAGGTTCTGGTCTGCGGCTGCGGGGGATTAGGCTCAACAGTTATTATGAATCTGGCAGGTTCAGGCGTCGGTACAATAGGGCTTATTGATGATGATGTTGTTGAAGTTTCCAACCTTAACCGGCAGTTTATTCATAAAAATATCGGGGAAGATAAAGTCGCATCCGCTAAAAAAAGAATTCTGGAATATAATCCTGAAATTACGGTCAACACATATAAAATAAAGCTTGATGAAAATAATTATCAAAGTATTGTAAAAGATTATGATATTATAATTGACTGTTTTGATTCGTATAAATCAAAAATTTTGTTGAATGATACAGCTGTAGAAACCGGTAAAACCCTTATCCATGGCGGAGTTACGGAATATTTTGGACAGGTTACGGTGATAAAACCTTCAACGCCTTGCCTCAGGTGTATTTTTCCGGATATTGATTTGGAAAAAGAAGTTCCGAAAGGTATTTTAAGCCCCGTGGTGTCAACAGTTGCGTCAATTCAATCCATGGAGGCCGTCAAACAGATTTTGAACACAGGTGAGCCTCTTGAGGGGCTATTATTGACTTATAATGCTTTAACAAATGATTTTAAAAAGTTGAAAATTACAAAAAATACTTCATGTAAATGTTATAAAAAGATATAATTTTGTTATAATTAGATTTTGGAGAGAATAATGACACTCGGATTAAACGTAAGCGGTGAGAATAATAAAATAGTTTTAATAAAAGACGGGAAAGAAGTTCCGTATGAACCTGTTAAGGGTTTGAATATCACAATAACGGGCAATTCAAACACAGTAATGGTGGAAGTTCCGACAAAATTTATTGCGGTATCAATAGTCATGAACGGCGACAATAATTTCTGCCACATAAAAACAACGAAGCACAGGTTTATAAGGCACACCAGTTTCGGTATGGAAAACGGCGGGATAATTACAGTCGGCAGCGGAATATCAGTTTACAGAAATCTAAATGTAGTTGCAAAAAACGGTAAAAAAGTAGAAATCGGCGATGAATGTATGTTTGCCAGAGATGTTATTATAAGAAACAATGACGGACATACAATAACCGATACTTTGACAGGCGAAATCTTAAACGCACCCGAGGATATAATAATTCACGACAGGGTTTGGGTTGCAACAAGGTCAATGATTTTAAAAGGAAGCGAAATTCGGGAAGGTTCAATTGTCGGTGCAATGTCACTTGTAAATAAAAAATTTGATGAGCCGAACATTATTCTTGCAGGAGTTCCTGCGAAAAAAATCAGAGGAAATGTTTCCTGGGACAGGGCGGATTTTGACAGCTATGTTGCCAAAAATAATATAATTATGTAAGTTTTTTGCCTAATTCCAGAACGGTTTTGATATCTTCGTCGGGATTTTTGCCGACTGTTGTAAGATAATTGCCTATCAAAATCCCTTCAACGCAAGTTTTCAGAGCGAGTTTTTGGTTTTCATCGCTTAACCTCATTCTGCCGCCGCAAAAACGGAGAACTGATTTTGGGTTGGCGATTTTAAATATCGCAAGTGTTCTTAAAATATTTTCTTCGTCAATTTTATCGTGATAATTTTCAAACGGAGTTTGGGGAATCGGCATCAGAATATTTATCGGAATTGAATCCGGCTGAATTTCCGCAAGTTCAAGTGCCATTTCAATTCTCTGCTCAACTGTTTCTCCCATACCGAGAATGACTCCGCAGCAGAGCTCCATTCCGTATTTTTTAACGAGTTTGCAGGTATTCAGCCTGTCATCCCACGTGTGTGTGGTACAGATTTCCGGATAATATGACCGGCATGTGTTTATATTGTGGTGAAAGCGCTTCAATCCGGCATCTGCGAGTTTTTTTGCCATATCTTCATCCAAAATGCCGATAGATGCGCAGCTTTTTATCCCGTCAATTTTATTAACCGCTTTTATAAGGTTTATTACTTTATCAAAATCTTCTTCAGCAGGGGTTTTGCCTGAGGTTACAACGGAGAACCTGTCTGCGTGGTGTGATTTTGCATCAAGTGTAGCTTTTATAACTTCATTTTCGCTGATTAGCGGGTATGTTTCAATATTTGTTCTGTAGTGTGAACTTTGTGCGCAGTATTTGCAGTTTTGGGAACATTTGCCGTTACGCGCGTTTACTATTGAACAAAATTCAATTTTATCGGATACGTATTCGGATGAAATTTTTAATAGTTCATCCAAATCCGTATTATATAATTCAAGTAATTCTTCTTTTGTCATAGCTTTTATTATGTTACGTCGAAAGAGTCTTAAAATCAACAATAATTCATATAAATGATGATTTTTTAAACACAATCGTTATAATAATAGTATGAAAAAATTATTCGCGATAATTTTCATAGCATTTTTTTGCCTGCCGGTATATGCTGCTCAAAAAAATCCGGCATTTGACGGCAGGGGATATGTAGGGACTTTGCCCGATTTAACCCGTCAATATCAGCCGACGGAGCCAAAGTCAACAAAGCCGGTTATTGAACAGGTGGAAAATTTTCATTCATCCGATCAGGTAAAACCTATTCCCCGTGATAACCCCGCGTTTGTTAATATTATTTTGAAACAGGATAAAACAACTAAATATATGAATGATATTAATGAATTTATTCCTATGCTTGAAAAAATATACGATTCTATCGAGGATGGCGAAAATGTTCAATTATTTAATGCTAAGGTATATTTTTTCAATAAAAATGCGGATTATTTACGTGATAAATACGTTGAAAAACCCGAAGGCGAATATATTTCTTTTAAAAAGCTTATGGAATTAAGTACCCACGCCAAATCAATTGCACTTTTGCGGGCTGAGGCGCAAAAATATAACCCCTATCTTGCATATTCAGGCGCCGGATATATTTATGATCCTGATAATATAACCCAACAGCTTGAATATTTGAAAAAAGAAGTTGAACAGGCAATTTTACTCCTGCGGGATACTAATTAATTCCCCATTTTGCTTTCATCTGTCTTATTTCGCCGCGGTTAAGCGCTTCTTCAAGTTCTATATTAATGGTTTTTAATAATTTTTCGGATTCTTCTCCTTTTCGGAAAACAAGTGCATAAGGTTCTTTTGAATAGCGTTTGGGGAGAATTTTTACATTCGGGTCTTTCATTGCAAAGCCCAGCAAAATTGTGTCATCCGCAATCATTGCGTCAGCTTTGCCGGCTTTTAGTGCCTGATAAGCTTCGGGGTATGTTTTATATCCTATGATTTGAATATTAGGAACATTTGATCTTAAACCCTGTTCTACAGTTGAACCGAATACAATAATCGCTTTTTTGTTCTCAAGATCGCTGAGAGAGGTAATTTCACTCTCTTTTCTAACCATAATGGCCTGACCTGCGGTGTGATATGGTATAGAAAAATCTAAAATCATCTGTCGCTGCGGTGTGACAGACATAGTCGCCGCAATCATATCTACTTCACCCGATGTGAGTTTCATAATCCTGTTTGTCGTATTCACCGGAACAAAAGCGATTTTATCAGGATTACCCAGAATTTTTTTAGCCACAAATCTTGCAAGATCAATGTCAAATCCGATATTATTGCCTTTTTTATCCAGATAGCCGAAAGGCGGAGTGTCAACTTTAACACCTACAGTCAGTATATCTTTCTGGCGGATTGAAGTCAGGGTGTCATTTGTGACCTCCTGTTTTTTTCCGCATCCGCATAGGATTAATGATACTAATAATAAAGCTCCGCACAGTTTTTTAAGCATAAATATATTATAGCATAAAAAAAGTGATTAAAGTGCTGTTTTTATTCGTATGATATTCAACTCTCTCCCGTTGGCAGAGGAAGGCAAGTAGTGCAGAGTGATTGTATAAAACATAGATTCCGGAACTGGTTCGGTATTACTATTAATTATGTTGTCTCATTAGATTAAAAGTTATTTCCACGGATAATTATCAGGGAATTCCCAGCTATTTCTTAAAATCAACTCTCCGCAGCCCATTGAACTACGTTTATCTGTCCCCTGATTTGTGCATAGTTGTTTCAAAGTTGTATCATTGTAACTAGCTCCGTAAAAACCGAAGCGTCCGGTAGATAAGTCTAACTCGGTTGAGAATATGTCTTTTCCTGTTACGTTTGGTTTTTGTGCACCATTTGTATCAATATATATTATAAGTCCTGTAATCTGTGTTTCTGTTCCGTTTACAGCAGCCATTAAAGCTGCTCCGTTTGCGAGGTTTATAATATAATAAGGAAAGTTTGCATTGGGTCTATCTGAAACGGCTCCTGAAAGTAGATATATTTTGTCCCAACCTTTTTTGTCAGGTTGCGTATATTCCGATTTAGTCGCTGTTTTAAAGTACGGAAGCAGATATTTTTCACAAATTGATACAGTGATATCATTTGATATTTGGGATATTGTATCATCGTCATAATCTAACATGTAATTTTTCAGCCCCCATGTTTGCGGATCACCATTTTCGACTTGTGAGGCTAAAATTGCATTTTGTATAATAGCATAGCTTTGTTTGAGACGTGTAAGCGCAACTTTTTTTTGGTAATTAACAATCAAAGTTGGAATGGTCATAGCAGCCACAACGCCAATAATCCCCAATGTAATCAATACTTCCGCTAAAGTAAATGCAGCAACGGAGGTTAAGCTACTGCCCCCCCCCCTTGAGTGAAAAGTAGTTATAGTGCGTATTTGCGCCCATGTTTAACACCTCCGAATTATTTTTAACATAGTTATTATATCAAGTTTATATTATTTTGGCAAGGTATTACACCCCTGTGTGTATATTTTTAGCACTTTACCAAATAGCCTGAGTGAATAACCGCTTTTGGCAATGTTTCTGACGTTGAATGAAGTACATAATTTGGTATAAAGTTTGTTTTTTAACTTTTGGGGTTTTTCAAGCAAAAGCCCGCAAACACAAGGAGGTAAAAATGACTATTAAAAAACTTACTGTGGCAGCTGCAATTGCCGTTGGAATAGCAACGTGTTCCTTGAATCAAGCAATGGCGGCTTGCCCTTGTGCAGAGCCG
>CALVBW010000017.1 GCA_944325945.1 Candidatus Gastranaerophilales bacterium
AATACGATCAATCTATTCAGGAAATCAACGCTAAAATCGAAATTATTCAAGCTCAAGATAAAAACTTAGAATTACGTCTTAAACAACTCGATACCGAACAGGATGCTATCCAGACTGAAATGGATGCTGTTCAAAAGGTTATCGAAAAGAACACCGAATCTACTTTCAAAACCTTCGGTTAATACCTCTAACTTATTTTTTACTTCTGAGTTTTTCAAAATTTTATATAGATACTTCTTTCTACAAGAAGTTCTATATGTTCCCCTTTTTTCCTTTACGACCTGTTCAGGTCGTTTTTTTTTTGGGAGATTATTCCGAAATTATGGATAAATTAGCAATTTCTATATCGTCATAATCCACATATGCCGTTTGCATAAGATTTCTGCCTGCTTTTATGGTAACTTCATTTTGCATACCGGGACGTATTAAATTCTTAGGGATTTTAATTTTTTGGTTATCGCCGTTCAATTGAATTTCAGCGATTTTAGAACCGTTAAAGAATATTTCGGGTGCACTTGCATAAGAATTAACAATTTTATTTTGTCCCATGGAGCGTGCCATAAGTGTATCCACACCGATAATAGAACCTATAACCAGATAATTATCCGAGGATAAAACATCACGATTAAGCATAAAAGTTTTGCTAAAAAAAGGTCCGCTTGAACGCAGCCTGAATGTTCCTGCACCGGATGAATGCTCTGAATAATTGTCATCACCGAGATGGAATACATCAGACGCAATTACAACATCCGAAATATTACTTTTTTGTATTCCTAAAACCATGGGTTTAGCAGCAATTGTATCATTTATTGTCAAAGAAAACGGTCTGTAGCCTTCTTTTTCAACAGACATAATCGTTGAGCCTTTGACTTTTCCTATGTTAAATGTTCCGTATTCATCAGTATAGGTACTGTAATTGTATTTGGGCAAAGATATTTTAGCATTTCCTACAGGAGCATTTGTAGCTGCATCTACAACACGGTTAGCGTTTTGCATATCTATTTTGGATACGCCGCCGGATACAGTCGCCGCATTGGATTGCAAAGCAAAAATAAATATACAAACCGATATTAAAAATATTTTTTTCATAAAACCCTCAATACAAATTTAACTTTCATACAAAGTTTTTAAATTAGTATTTTGGTAACGTTTTAAGGATATTTTTAAAAAAGTAAAAATTTTATTTGATATTTGAAAATGTTTTTGCTATTATAATCTTACTGAAAAGTTTATAACTTGCCGATGTGATGAAATTGGTAGACGTGCCAGACTCAAAATCTGGTGTGGTTCACCCCACGTGCCGGTTCGACTCCGGCCATCGGCAAATAAAAAGAGACACAAATGTGTCTCTTTTTATTTGGCTTATGCAAGAGTTGCACCCCAAAGCCGCAGCTTTGTCGGTTCGGCGCGAGCGAGCTGAGGCTGAAGGAATTTTCTTTGAAGCGGCAAAGACGCGAAAAGAAAATCCGAAATGCCGTTAAACGCGAGCGAGCAAGACACTCCGGCCATCGGCATTTTTTATTGTTTAAATACATCCTTTATGAAGTCGAACCTTTCTGCGCCTCGCTTTAAACTGATACGACTTTAGCCTTTCATTCTCTGCTCGGCTTGCGGTTCTTACCTCTCGCAAAACGATACTCAATCGTTTTGCTCGGCAGAGTGGCCATCGGCAAATAAAAAGAGACACAAATGTGTCTCTTTTTATTTGGCTTATGCAAGAGTTGTACCCCAAAAACGCAGCTTTGTCAGTTCGGCAGATTTGCGAACGGCTGGCGCGTCATCAAAAACACAATTCAGATATTAGAACTTATGCATCAACCTTTATTTTAACAACAGCTTTTTTTACGGTTTCGGATGAACTGCCTGCATTTAACTGAGGCATATGAGCTTCATATGGATAAAATACGGCAAATTGACCGGCATTTAAAATTAAACGTGAAGATTCCGCCTGCTCATAAAAAACAATGTCTTTTTCTTCATTATACGGAATTTTTACCGCCAAGCCGTCTGTTTCCGTGAAATCAATTCGTTCTTTGCCTGCCAAAATTATCTGTATATCAATGTATTTTTCATGAGATTCCAAAAGCCCCTGTTCCGGAGCTTTTGTTGAATACATTTCCACATTAACATAATCATCCGCATTAATACTATGCCGACCACATTCGATATTTGATGGCATATTTTTTATAAATTCACGGATTTCTACAGGAATTTCCTTGTACTTGTCAATATTTTCCAAACTGTCTTTAATCATACTAGAACACCTTCCAGGGTTTGTTAATTATAAATCTGCAATCGTGTTCTTGTTTTTTACACAAATTATATTGAACATTGCCGTCACAGTATTTGGAAGATCTGACATAGCCGGTGGTACAGGCTGCGCGTTTAAAATTACTGTCTTTCATAAGAAGTTTTATTTCCCTGTTATTACCGCTATAATTATCATATATAACATTCATGCTTAAATGATCTTTATTAGCTGCGCCGGAATGATTGCCGGTAGAATCTTTATATCCCGGAATAACTTTTCCTGATACTGTCAAATAATAAGGGAAAACATCTTCATACAAAGTTGACTTTCCTGTTGAACCGTCCACATCAATGAACAAAATAAATCCCTGTCTGTCTTTTTCATCATTGGAATCTGATATTTCTTCTATTGTATCAAATTCAGCTATATAAAGCATTAAGCCGTTAGCAAGAGTAATGTGCGGAGATTTACCTCTGAAATTTGTCGTGTCAACGTCAATTGCTGCAGCAGAGCAATTTGTAGCTTTGGTGTTATAATTTTCCTTTATTTTCTGGCAAAAATCATCTTTTGTAGGATTTATGATAACCTCAACCGGTTCAGGATCAGGCTCCGGTTCGGGCTCGGGCTCAGGTTCCGGATCAGGTTCAGGACCACCTCCGCCGCCGCCAGGATTTGAGCCACCTCTACATGAGGTGGTATAACAATCATAATCCTTTGCAGGATCCCAGCCTCCACCCATTAACCGGTAAACATCACACTCTGATTCAGGAATATCATTATAATTTCTTGAACTAATTACTTGCTGAGTACGTGCATCAATAACCTCACATGTACAATTACATGTTCTGTCTGCATACACAGCATTAGAATACTTATAAAACTTAGTTAAATGCTTTACCAAACCGGGATTGAATTTAAGCAGAGTTAAAGGAATTGCAACAATTAAAATTACTACTCCTAAAATTATCACAAATAAAATTTTGTTTTTCAATTTCATATTTACCTCACTTTAGTTATACGGAGTCCACTCAACTTCAGTAGCACAGTTATAACCACAAGAGTCAGCAGAATGTACATAGCATTCTTCTTTAGTAACATTTTCATAGGTCATACCGCCAATAGGTCTATCGTCCTGCCCTACATCAATATGCGTAACCTCACAGGTTCCTAACTGTTTTTCGGGCTCAGGTTCAGGCTCAGGAGGATTAGAACCGCCTCCGCCGCCACTGCCGGGATTTGAGCCGTCATCATCGGGATATTCATAAGTAACTTCCGGCTGCAAATCTGATGATAGATTTGCCCATATATCAACTGCTGTATCATAGCCCATATAATAGGCATCACCATCCACCCTTTTCATCTTATTCAAAGTAATTGGCAGTGTAATAATAACTACGACTGTTATTATTATTAATGTAATTGTTAATTCACCAAGAGTAAAGCCTTTTTTCATATTACCTCGCTATTTCCGCAATTGCTTTTTCATATTCTTCTTTATTAGGCGCTTTGCCATGCCAGCCGGCGTTGTTTTCCATAAATGAAACGCCTTTGCCTTTTATGGTATCTGCAATAATCGCTGTAGGCTTTTTATTAGATTTAGCCTTTTCAATAGCATCAAATATCTCTACTATATTATGCCCGTTTATTTCAATAACATCCCAATTAAACGCTTTTATTTTTTCATCCAGAGGATCAAGCGCTTTAATATTTTCCGTACAACCGTCTATTTGTAAGCGATTTCTGTCAATTATAATTATTAAGTTATCTAAACCTCTCTGCGGAGCCTGCATAAAAGCTTCCCAAACATTACCTTCTTGCAGCTCACCATCGCCCATCAATGCAAAAACATGCGCGGGATTTTTATCTAATTTCAATGAAATTGCCATGCCGCAAGCAATGGACAACCCCTGTCCCAGCGAACCCGTACAGACTTCTACACCCGGACAAAACAAAGACGGATGCCCCTGAAGCCTTGTCCCGAGTTTTCTGAATGTCATCAATTCTTCCTCCGGTATAAATCCCAATTGCGCAAGTACCGAATAATAAACCGGAGATACATGACCTTTTGACAGAACAAATCTGTCACGTGTTTTATAATCTTTTGAAATACGCCCTTCAGGCACGTTTTTCATACATTTGTGAAACAATACCGTCATTATATCCGCAGCAGATAATGACCCGCCGATATGTCCTGATTTTGCATTATAAACCATTTTTATTACATTTTTGCGGTTTTCATTTGCCAGTTTTTCTAATTCTTTTATTTCATTATCTGATAACATATCAACTCCATTTTTCTCTTAAAACTTTTAGGACAAATAAAGGCAGCGCCGGAAAAATCCGCTTAAACCTTTTAGGCTCTTTCACGGTTCTGTATAACCATTCAAGCCCTAATTTCTGATAAAATTCAGGTGCTCTTTCAACTTTTCCTGACCAGACGTCAAAACTGCCTCCTACGCCAACCATTAAAGCTTCCGGCAACATCTTTTTTAATTTATATATAAAAATTTCCTGCTTTGGCGACCCTAATGCCGCAAGAACAAGTTCCGGCTTTTTACACGCAACTTCCTGCAGCACGTCTTCCGTATTTTCAAAATAACCGTCACGAACGTATGCAAGATTCAAATCAGGGAACTCCTGTTTTAAATTTTCTGCAGCCTTTGTTACAATCTCAGGCTTAGCGCCAATTAATGCAACCGGTCTATCTTGAAATTCCTTGATAAGTCTTTTAGCAAATTCTATTCCCGGAATACGTTTTGCTTTATATCCCAGTATCTGCAAGCCTAATTGAACACCCACACCATCAGGAATAACCAGTTCCGCTTCATTTAAAATCTCTGCAAATTCCAAATTTTTGCCCGCATAATCCAGCATCTCTGGATTAATTGTCACAACCTGTCCTTTTACAGTTTTTGCATGTTCTAATGCTTCATCAAAGTTGTATGTATCTATTCCTATACCCAGAAGCTTAACTCGTTCCATGATTAAATTATAGCGTATTATCTTATTTTGGTAAATACTTAATATATATTAAAAAAAAACTTATTTTAAGGCATTTGCTAATTTAAACAAATAATCATCTTTTGTAGACAATTGCAAACCTTTTGGTACAAAATGATCCTTGAATCTTTCTACCGCAAATCTGTCGGTCATGCCTGAAATATAATCCGTTACAATTCTTTCGATTTTACTTTCTTCACAAACAGGCTTTAACATATCACAGTATAAAAAGAATAATTCTCTGATTACTTTTCTTGCCTTTTGCTCTTCAAATTTTGCAGGTGAATCTATATACACATTATCAAACATCCACTGTCTGAGTTTTGTAGTATAATGCCAGCCTTCCTCGCTCATGGCGACAACAGGCTTGCCTATGGAATTATTAACTATTTCCGTAATCATTTTGTTTAAACGTTTTGACTGAACCGATGAAAAATATTTTATACAATCTTTTGGCAAATCTTTTTCACTGATTACGCCGGCTCTGACTGAATCTTCTATATCATGGTTAATATATGCAACTTTATCAGCAAGCTGAACAACCTGAGCTTCCGGAGTTTTTGGAGTATATCCCCAGGTATGAGTCAAAATTCCGTCAATTGTTTCCTGACAAAGATTAAGATTTTCCAGAACTTCAACGACTCTTACACTTTGGATATTATGATGAAAACCGCCTTTTACAAGTTCATCAAGCACACCTTCACCACAATGACCAAAAGGTGTATGTCCAAGGTCATGCCCGAGTGAAATTGCTTCAACCAGATCTTCATTCAAGTCCAATGCACGCGCAATAGTTCTGCCAATTTGAGAAACTTCAAGTGTATGCGTCAAACGGGTTCTGAAATGATCATCAAACGGAGATAAAAAAACTTGCGTTTTATGCTTTAGTCTGCGAAAAGCCTTTGAATGCAAAATTCTGTCACGATCTCTTTGGAAACACGTCCGCAAGCTGCATTCTTCTATTGGTTTTTTCCGTCCTTTTGAAAATCTGCTTTTTGTGGCATATTCACTTAAATTATCAATTTCGCGCTGTTCAAGTCTGTATCTTATTGTATTTTCGTTTGCAATATTCATACCAATATCATATCACAAACAATTTTATGCTTGTGCGGTATTAATTTCAGCCTTTATAGTTTCGGCATGTTTCAAATCTTCCTGCTGTTTATTAAATTGTTTTCTGTACTTATCCACTCTGGTACCTACTGCACCGACAGCCAAACTTGACAAGCCGCTTATTATCATTGCTTTAATTCCTGCAACCAACCCTACGGTCAGTGCAATTGATGTTGCCACACCGCCTATAATAGGAATACCGTATTCTAAAGATGCGGAAATCCTTTCATCTTTATTATCTGCCGTTGATAAGCCTAATCCTACACCGCCCACAGAGCCTAATAGCGAAAGTACATCGGTAGGTCCGGAACCTAATTTTAAATCTCGCAATTTATCATAGAATAAATCATTCTCTGTTTTTATGGCCTTATCAAAAGAATTAAGCGCTTTATTTGTTTTACTCCGCAATTTAACATATTCTTCTCTTGGCAAAAGTCTTTTATAGATAGTCAAAATTTCTTGCATTTCGCCTTTTGAACTTTTACCTAAAATGTTTTCTATTTCATTAATATATGCCGTTACCTGTTCTACTGTCGATTTATTATAATCAAATTTGTCTGAAGATTTGTTGAGTCTTTCAGCTATAGCTTTTAGACCCTTTAATATGTCTTCATTAACCTTTTCTCTTAACTGTTTTTCATTAGGACCTGAAAGTTTTTTATATGTAACAAGGTTTGAACGGAGTTCTTTTAACAAATTGTATGATGTTTTATCTGAAGGATCCAAAAATGATGTAATATTATCAAGAGCTCTGGATGATGCATTATAAACATCAGAAATGCTATGGGTTATTTTATTCCTTGATAAATCCACACCTCGCATTATGGCTAACTTATCTGCTGCTATTAAATCTTCAGCAATAAATGTTGTCAAAAGTTTATTGGTTTTTTGCTTATCTTTATCGGTTACCATAGCAGCCCAAACTTTATCTTCCAGACCGTTTACAGCCTCTTTCATGCGCAAATAACGCCCTTTACGCGCATTTGTGCCAAACCCGCTTTGAAGTCCATCGCGCACGTTCTTTTGCCGCTTAACAAGTTCCTCAATCCATTCTGATGCTTTTTTGGTAACACCATTCACGTCTATCAATTTATCAGGATTATCCGCCATTATTGATTTATTTATCTGCGAATATGTATTAAATAATGTCGTAAATTTTTTGTCAGAAGCCTTATATGCATTATTTACGGAACGTCTGGCTAATCGTTCAAATACAGCAGTAATTTTGGAATGAATATTACGGGTTATTTTATGTTTTTGCATAATTCTGGTAAACAAAAGATCCTTAAACGTACCCGCATTATTTATGCCTTTTGATTTATCAGCCCAAACCGGAAGTTTTTGCAGCAACCTGTTATAAAAAGAAGTGATAGGTCCGCTTTTCCCCGCTTCCTTGCGCTGATTAACCTTATTTTCTACGCGATGACTCCATTTTTCCAACCATTTGTAAGTGTTTTTAGGCAAGCCTTTAAGAAGCATATAAATACCGATAGCAGCACTCAACGCACTTGTAACAATAATAAAGCCTGTTTTTTTTCGTTTTTTCGACTTCTCGTTTTCGCTAAGCTCAAATATATCCTTGGCTGTCTTTGGCGTAATATAGTAATTACTCGGTTCTTTTGCAAAAGGATTTTGAGTTTGAATATTTATAATATTATTTTGAACACTGCTAACCATAACACTTACATATATTATAAATGTTAAAATAGCTATAAAATTGCGAGTTTTAAATACTTAATTAAGAATTATTACAAAATTCATCCGCTATAACTCTTGCCGCTTCTTTTGATGAATTTTTATCTGAAAGTAATTCCTTTACCTCTCCTAACTGTTTTATAAAATCAGCACGATAAGAATTATTATACAATATTTTTTCTATTTGATAAGAAATATTTTGGACGGATACGTCCCCTTGAATTATTTCCGGTACAATCATTTTATCAGCAATAATATTTGGTAACGAAACTTTTTTTATACATCTGACCATCAAATATATAAAATAGAAAATCCACGGTCCTCTATACGCAATAATCATCGGAACCTGATAAAGACATGCTTCCAATGCAACAGTTCCCGAGGCAAGAATCAATGCGTCCGAACAACTTAAAAGTGCCTGATTTTCTCCTTTTATAACTTTAAAATCGGTATTTTTTAAATATTTATTATAAACATCATCCGGTAAATTCGGGGCATGAGAAATACAAAACTGCAAATCAGGATGGTTTTTACGCAAGTTTTCCGCAGATTTTATAAAAACTTTCATCAATTGCTTGAGTTCAAATTTTCGAGACCCGGGAAATACGGAAACCAACTTTTTATTTAAATCAAACCCATGCTCTTTAAAAAACTTCTCTTTGTCCGCTCTGGGAGCAAGCTGCGAGACTAAAGGATGTCCGCAATAATGAGTTGGAATACCGTAGCTTTCATACATTGGTTTTTCAAACGGGAATATACACAATACTTTATCTATATATTTTTTAATTGCGTTAATCCGCCATTTTCTGCTTGCCCAAACTTGCGGAGGGATATAATAAAAAACTTTTATCCCTGCTTTTTTAAGAAATTTTGCCACATTCAAATTAAACGCACCATAATCTATACACAAAACCAAATCAGGCTTAAATTCATTTTTCAAATAATCAACAACGAGCTTGCCTAATTTGATATGATTCCAGATTATAGCCGGTGAAATTCCGACAGCAGACATTTTTTTATGATCGGCAAAAAGTTTAACGCCCTCATTTTTTAAATTATCGCCGCCAATGCCTTCAACAACCAAATCCGGATACATTTTTTTTAATTCGGAAACTACATGTGACGCATGGATATCACCGGAATATTCACCTGTTATAATAAAAAGTTTTTTCATAATTAAACAGCCATAATTACAATATTATTATCATCCGCGAATTTTATAACCTTTTCCTGATCAACTATAATAGTCTCATTAGCTTCTACCGCAAGCAACGATGCCTTGTATCTTTTCATGGTTTTCAGCGTTCTTAATCCGACCGCAGGAATATCAAATCGCTTATCCTGTTTGGGTTTAGAAACTTTAATAACAGAAGCATTTTTCTTGGCGAGTTTTGCACCGCGTTTTATGCAAGCGTCCGTACCTTCAATTGCTTCTACAGCCATAATCATTTTATCTTTTATAACAACGGATTGACCGACGTCAACTCCACCCATCTCTTTTGCCAGCCAAAAGCCGTAATTTACATCCTCAAGCTGTTCTGCAGTCGGTTTATGTTTGCCGAGTACACCTGCAGGTATCATAAGGTTTTTGATAAATATTGTTTGATCCAATACAGTTATGCCGGCTTTTTCAAATTCTCCGACAATTAATAACATAACTTCATCATCATTTAAACGTTTAATCGTCTTTAAAAGTTCAATCGCTCTTGCATCAAATTTATATAATTGTAAAAGAACACGTTTATGTACTTTTCCTAAAAAAGTTGCCTGTTTTATTTCTTCTTCTTTCAAAATTTTTTCTATTTTATTAATTTCTCCCGGATGGCAGGAATACACTCTGCTACAATATTTTTTCAACTGTTTTACATTATCATTTGCCAGAGAAATACATACGACCTCAAAGCCGTTTTCTTTTGCATACTGAGCCATCTTAACCGGTAAAATACCGTCTCCTGCTATTAATCCCTGTTTACTTTCCAACATTACTGACACTTTTATTTACCTCTCAATAAATTTATTTCTTCTACCTGCTTTTCATTAAGCAAAACCGCACCCCCGAGCATTTTTGTATTAAATACTACCTGTGCATAAGATTCTGCCAACTCCAATTTTAAATATGCCTCTTCTATAGATTTTCCGCCGACTATAAAACCGTGATTTGCCATTAATACAGCGTCATAATCTTTAAAATATTTTGCTGTTTTTTTAACAAGATCCATAGAAGACGGCATCCCGTATTCAGCCAGCGGTATTTGACCGAAATAAAAAACATTCTCTGCCATAATAGGCTCATCCAGAGCTTTTCCGGATGAGGCAAATGAGCTCAAATACGGGGAATGAACATGAACTATATAATTCACATCCTCTCTTATTTTATAAAATTCCACATGAAGCATCTTCTCACTTGACGGCTTTTTATTGCCTTCAATGACATTACCCGCAAAATCAATTACAACGAAATCATCTTTTTTAAGGTAACCGTTTGCGGAACCAGATGTTGTAATTAAAATATTTTCGCCATACCTTGCGGAAAGATTACCCGATACACCAGGGGTTAAATTTTTTTGACCTGCAAGTGCGCCATACTTTATTAATTCGTCTTTTATTTCATCTAATCTTTTCATTATATACTTTCCTTATCCGGATCTTCAATATTTATAACCTGCGCATATTGAAGTTTTGTTTTTACAGGATTTGTTGTATTGCCCTGTTCAAATGCGACATCGTTATCTTTTTTCCTGTCTGATCTTGCCAGACGCTCAGGATTTTTTATTTCCATCTTATCAAACTCTACTGTTGTTCCTTTCGTATCAAACATAACTGCGATAATAAAATAAGTTGTCTGACGCATAAAATCATAACCCAAATTTACTTTGAAGTCATCAGGTCCTAAAGAAACAATAAAAGCATTTTCCTGAAACATTTCGCCGTTAGGAGAGTCATTTGTTAAAGTAACAGAACCCCACCAGCCTACAGTCAAATATTTATTTACACGTAAAGCTTCTCTTATATAAACATTTGAAGTTCCGTAACGATATCTGTCATAAACCGGCATAGGAGTATTATCAGAAAATCCTGATAAGAAATACCCGATATCCTGCATCCAATATTTATATTGCGTATGTAAACGCGGGCCGATACGTGCCAAAAATTGGGTATCACCGGTACCGTAAAGGGCAGCTGAACCCTGCGCCACAATGCTCAAGTCCAATGCACGCCTATTTTCTCTGTCAACGTACTTATAAATCGGATGACTAACCTGTGCCATATATCTGAATCGTGTTGTTGAAAGTTTTGTACTTCTAATATGTTCAGAATGCATGTTATACTCGCCATCCTGCGCAAATGCTGCTGATGCACGATGTCTGAATCGCAAACTTTTACCCGGGAACAAAAAATTTCTTACGGATGTTTCATCATCATAAACGAGTTCCGCCAAATATTTAGGCATTCTGCGACCCATAAACCAATCATCCATATATGCATTAGAACCGTATTGCAAAAACAGTTTATCATCAAGCTGCTGTTTGCCTCGTGCAACAAACACATCCGCGCCTGAGCCATACATTAATTGAGTACGGTTGAATGCGGAATTATATTTAATCGCACCGCCAATACCGAAATCATCTTTATAATTGACCATCGGAACAAGTTTTACAACTGAATCAAATGGAAGATCAAACACAAACCCGGGTCCTGCAAACATACCTAATCTTGATATAGAACCCAATTCAGGATAATTTGCTTCAAAATATTCCTGATTTTTATTTGTATGAGCCGTAAATGACGGGAATGTAAATAAATATTTGTCGTTATAATACAATTCTGCGTCTTTTACCTGTACGGTATCATGTTCTTGTTTTGCATCAACATTAATCTCGGCTGCCGATAAACGCCATTTTGAATTTTCGCCGGTTATAAAAAGATTTTCGTCTTCCTCATCTATCATCATTCTGCCGAAATTCGGACCTATCATTCTTGACACAAATCTGTATTTATTTGACACATCCGAATACATTCTGCCGTCATTTAAAATAAGTTTATTATTTTCACTGTTTGCCTTTTTGGCTTGAATCTTCATAGCGGGAGTTGCTGCAATAATATTATCCATAAATATATTTTCTTCATTCATATTCACCTGGATATAATCACCGTAAACCGGCGTACCGTCTTTTGTCAAAACCACATTGCCGATTGCTTTTAAAATATTAGAATCACGATTATAAATCATTTTATCGGCAGTAAGTTTAACCTTTTGCTGCGGGAATGTAAGAATAGGATTCCCTATAGCTTCAATATCTCCGTTATCTTCATTATATGAAACGTCATCACAATCCAAAACCATTTCATTTTCGGTTACCTGCTGCTTAACTCCGCCGGTAAGCGCGGTATTCTTTTTAGACTTTCTGCCTTTTTCTGCATCACGGGATAAATCTTCGGAATCTTCATCAGCTTTATTTACGGAAGATACCGGAACCTCATCTGAGCCAAAGCTATCCTCCATATCAAACATATCCGCATTAAGATTCTGCAATTCACTTTCACCGGATCTCCAATCGGACGGGTCTTTTTTCGATTCACGTTCCAGACGTTTTTCTTCCTGCTTTTTATCATAAGTTTTTATTGCTTTAAGAATTCTAAGCCGGGTCTTTTTGAAAAACGGCATATGCTCTGTGTATTTTTCATCAGATTTTTTTACGCTTGAATTTTTAACCTTAACGTCAGGTGAAGGGACAAGCGCAGACTCAAAAAATTGTTCTTCAATATTATTAATATCCTGATACATTTCCTCGACCTTATCAGCCGCAAAAACTCCTGTACAGGAAAATAATATTATTAATATTGTAACTAATGCCTTTTTCAACTTCTACCTTCTTATATATAATTCAACGGATTGTTTGGTTTACCGTTTATTCTTACCTCGAAATGACAATGCGGACCTGTGCTGTAACCTGTTGTACCTTCAAGTCCTACTACCTGTCCTTTTTTTACATAATCTCCCTGCTTAACTTTGATTGTAGACATATGAGCATACAATGTAGTCATCGGGTTACCATTAATTGTACCATGATCAATTATAACAACTTTACCGTAACCGCCGTACCAGCCGGAATAAATAACTTTTCCGGCGTTAGACGCCATAATATTTCCGTAATTAGGACCGCCTATATCAACACCGGAATGAAATGTCCGGCTATTGAATATCGGATGCGTTCTCCAGCCGAAAGGTGATGTGATACGCCCGCCAATCGGTTTCATAAAACCTGATGAAGAAACTTTTACGGTTGTATCCTGCGGTTTTTTACTTATCATGTTTTGAAGATTTTGGGACTGCCTTGCAAGTTCACGTTCTGTCTGCTCGTAATATCTTCTGTCAGTTTTAAGCTTATTTATCATATTCTGATTTTGGGCAATTGCCCTTTCAATATCACGCTGCTGCGAATTTATATTTTTTATGGACTGTGCAAGGTATTTTTTCTTTTCCTCAACATCTTTTTTCATTTGAGAAATCTTTTTAGCCTTATCTTTTACGGACATCATATGGTTGTAATCATTTCTGATAATAAGTCTTTCAAAATAAATTACATCCAGAAGCGAGTTCAAATCTTTTGCGGATAATATAAGCTCAAACATACCAGTTCTCTGTGCTTTAAAGACCTGTCTTATTCGCTGTTTCAAATGAGCGTCAATTGAATTGAATTCCGCAGTAGCGCTTTTCAACTGACTTTCAAGCTGATTTAGCTGATTTTCAATATTGTTATACTGATTTTTTGAAGCCTGCAAATCATTTGAGGTAGTTTCAAGCTTTCTCTGATTTTTAACCAGTTTACTTTTTTCAGCATTTTCCAAAATTTTAAGCTGTCTTATTTTTTCTTTTGTCTGCTTATGTTTCTGTTCAACACTCGGCGCACAAAAAGCTATCGGTGCCGCTATAAAATTAAACACCAGCAAAACAGATATAGTTATTATTTGTAAAGTTTTTGCTATATTCATATTTATTTAATCAAAACCGGAAGCAGCATCAAACCTACAGTCCAGGCAATAAAAGTTACTGCTATTACGGCAATTATAATCTTTTGATGTTTTCTGAAAAATTCCATATTTTCCCCATTTATTACTAATATCATACTATCAAAAAACTCAAAGTGCAATTATTTAAAATAAATTTGCAAAAAAATGTAAAATCATTTAATATAGCGTTATGGAATATAATTTTACAAGCAGAGAGTTTGACAAAAAGTTACTTTTAAAAAACGACATAAGCGGAATAAATCAATTTTTGCTGGAAAACAGCTCCAAACAAATTGAAAATATTTTAAACTATTTACAAAATGATACATCTTTGCTTCTGGTAAACGGTTTTTTGGGAACGGGTAAATCAAGCCTTATAAATCACTGTCTTGAAACCGCGTTATGTGAAGATGCCGTTGTACTTCAATACAATTGCTTTGAAACTACTATTTTAGATGACATTTTACTCGCTTTCTTTGAAGAATTTAAAAAACTTACCGCACTGGAAAAAATTACAATTCCAAAAATCAAAACAGAAAACTTTACTCAAAAAATTAATGCTTATTTTCAATCCGTCAATAAACCTGTAGTTGTCGTGATTAACTCATTTGAAGAAATAATGAAATCTAATAAGCAAGAAATTTTAGGCTTTATTCTCCATCTGTGCGGCCTGAAAAATTTAAAAGTCATTCTGATTGCAAGAAACTTTGACTTATCCGATTTTGAAGGAAAAATCAAATATGAAAAAATAACCGTTCTTGCACTTCAAAAATCAATTTTTGAAAAATATCTCCGATCCGAAGAGTTTAAACAGATAGGACCGTTATCAGACGAACTTTATAAACTTACACGCGGTTACTTTTTCTATACCACATTATCTCTAAAAATAATGAAACTGCGACAATTAGATCTGGGAAAATTTTTGGACGGATATTCCAAAAGTTTTTTGAGTTTTAATGACTTTATTTTGCGTGAAGCGCTTGCACTTGTAGATCCCGTAAGCGGTCATTTATTCAGATTTTTAACAATCATACGGCATCCGGTAAGCATAAAACTTCTAAAAACAATTCATCTATGGGATGAAGAAAAAATGTTATTTTTCACAAACAATCTTGTTCTTTCAAGACAGGGTGAATATGTATATTTACAGGATTACTATAAAGTAATCGCCGAAAATTCAATTCCACCCAATGTTGCAGTAAAACTTCATCAAGGCTGCGTGGATTTATATAACACACAGTTGCCGCTTAAACCTCTTGAACGTGACATTATAATCTCGCGCCAGACAATGCGTAACGAAATTGAATATCATTCAATGTTTATCCCCAGAAGACACTATATACCGGCTCAAGATATCACTCAAAAAGCAGAATTAAAAGAATACACCGAGCAGGCTGACGAACTGAAGAATGAAACAGTTGAACAACCTAAAGATGAAAAAATTCAAAACATTTCATTCATTTTTGACGATGATAATACAGGTGTTCTGGATAAAATTGCGGATTCCATAAAAAATTTCCTGACATTCAGCGACGAACGTGCCAAACAGGAAAAAGAGGAAAACAAACTTACTCTGACAGAACTTATGAACAGAGCCAGACAGGAAGAAACCTCGTTTAATTACAAACACGCAATTTCGCTCTATCAAAAATGTCTCTCGCAAAAAACTGATGATGATTACTACACATATCTTCCGACCATTTATACAAAACTTGCAGAAAACTATCAAAACATTTCAGATTGGTATGACGCACAGAAATACTACGAAATGGCAGGAGATTTCTATTCATCTACAGGTGATTCCGAAAAAATTAACGAAACTAAATTCAATATTGCAAATATTTTCTATATGACATTTAAACGTGACAAGGCAAAAGCACTTCTTTTAGACATTGAAAAAAATAACATTTCTGACGAATTAAGAATAAAAGTTTTGAATGCTCTTGCGAATTTAACTACAGACAGTAACATTATCTATAATTATTATCAAAAAGCCCTTGAAATAAACCCTATTAACATAAGCAAAAATGTTTTGTCCGAACTTTATTACAAATTTGCGCTTATCAATGAAGACAGAGGCGACGAAAAAACTGCGGTTGAATATTACAAAAAATGTATAAATTTGGATTCAAATCCGAAAAACAATCCAAACCTTTCAAGTGCACTATCCAATATTGCACTTTTGTATGATGACATTGGAGAATCCGATACCGCAATAAAATATTACCTCGAAAGTATCAAACTTGATGAACAAATTAAAAATCTTAACGGCATATATTCATCCTCAATGAAATTAGCGGAAATTTATGCGGCAAAATCACCTGAAAAAGCCGTTGAATACTACAATCAGGCTTTGAATTACGCAAATATACTCAATGAGCCGTTTTATATAATATCAACATCAACAGCACTCGGCGACTTCTACTACAACCGCAAAGAAAATTCTCTTGCTCTGAAAAATTACAAACATGCATACACTTTTGCAAATGACGGAATCTATAAAGAAAATGCACAAAAAATTCTCCAAAGAATTGAAGATATAAAAATGCGTGTAGGTGAAGAAAGGTTTAAAGAACTTGAAAAATAAAGAATTCTATAAAGATTATATGAATGCTTTTTTACGCCAGAATGCGGCGGTTAATTTAATTTCAAAAAATGACGAAAAATTTTTGTGGGAAAAACATGTTTTTGACAGCCTTTCTATAGAAAAATTTTTTAAAAAGTATTACCCTCTACCCCTGGCTGAGGGTAGAAAATTACTTGACATCGGAACCGGCGGCGGATTTCCGGCAGTTCCTATTGCATTAACCTATCCTGATTTAAAAGTCACAGCACTGGACAGTATAAGAAAAAAAATTAATGCAATTGAAAATATTAAACATGAATTAAATATCCAAAATCTGATACCTATATGCAATCGTGCGGAAAATTTGACGGAAAAATTTGATATAATTACCTCGCGCGCGGTTGCCTCACTTGATAAAATATGTGCTTATGCATTGCCTCTGCTCAAGAAAAACGGATTCTTTGTTGCATACAAATCCCGCAAAACACCTGAAGAAATTGCAGCAGCTTACAAAATTCTAAAGGAATATAGCGCAGAGGTAATTGATATTATTGAATATCAGTTACCTCTGGATGAAAATTTCACAAGAAATCTAATTATAATAAAGGCTTAATTTTCAGCATCTTTACAGCTATGCGAACCATCCCAGGATAATTTATCACGACAGTGGAGATAATCCATATTCTTGTTATATATTACCCATGCAGCACACCCCATACCACCTATCGCACTGGTAGTTGCAGGATCACAACCGTCAATACCTTCAAATGAATAAGAAGTACTACCTTTCATACCGGCAGGAAACACACCTTTATCATTAAAGATAAAATAAAAACGATTTTTGCCTAAAACAGCATCTTTGCCGATAGGCAAAATGACATTAAATGATCCTGAATTGTTACTTGCAACAAAATGTCCCATGCTAACATATGTACCATCATTTAAGAAAAAACTTTGCTCCGGTGAAGCATCAGAATATTCATCTCCAGTCCAAACATGATTTGCTTCCAGCTGTAAAACCCCGCCTATAGAATAGTAAGCACCAGGATAACAAACTTTACCAGCTTCACATGTTTTTGATATTCTTAAATATTTTTTTATACGGTCAACGATTATTTGGTTTGCAGAATGATCATATATAGGTCTGTCATCATCACCAACCTGACCGGTATTTGTAGCTTTTAGCCCCCACGTACTTAATTGTCCGTGTTCAGCCTGCGCCATCTGATAAGCCTGTGACAATGTAGAATAAACTTTTGTAAGACTTGAGACAACCTGCCTTTCCTGATATTTCGCAATCAGCGTTGGAATGGTCATTGCAGCGACAACACCGATTATACCGAGGGTGATTAAAACCTCTGCTAAAGTAAAAGCGGCACGCTTTGCGTGAGTAAGGTGAGGTTTGTGGTTTCTGTGAGCTTCGCTCACTACTCTGTCATCCTGAACTTGTTTCAGGATCCCTGATTTATAATTCATCATATTAGAATTATAATTTGTTTTATCTATTGTGTAAATTGTTTTGGTATATTTTCTGTCGGCTTGGTAATGCCGACCTACATTTCTGTTACTTCTTAGTATCTTAGTGCCATAGTATCTTAGTATCTTTACTAAACCAATACCGCAAAAACCCTTATTAACTTCATGCTCCGATATATTTTCTCCAACTTCCTGTTGGGCGGGTCCAGCGGCACGCTGGCTTAGAGGAGTCGCCCCCCCCCGATATCCAAGATAGTCATATGTTCCATTTTCGCTCTCCTTTATTTAAGATAATTATACGAAAAAACCGAATTTTTGGCAAGAATTTATGCTATAATAAATTTATGTTCAAGTATTACGGCAAATACGCACCATATTTATTTTTGCTTCCTGCGGGATTATTGCTTATAGTATTCTTTTTTATACCGTTTTTTCAGACGGTAATTTTAAGTTTTCAGGACTATACAAACAATATTTACGCACCTGTTTTTGCGGGATTACAAAATTACACTGAACTTTTCAAAAATCCTATATTTTACAAAGTAATGCTGAATACATTCATTTATCTGATAGTAGCAGTGCCTGTTCTTGCGATAGTGCCGTTATTTCTGGCGGTTTTATTAAACCAAAAAATCCGCGGGATAACTTTATACAAAATTCTTATCTATCTTCCTGTAATTGTATCAATAGTAGTTGCAGCAATTGCTTTTAAATGGCTGTATGCGGATCAGGGAATATTGAATTACATAGTTACATCGCTTGGATTTGATTCAATAGGGTGGCTGACAGATCCGAATTGGGCTTTATATTCAGTAATAATTGTAACCATATGGAAGGGCATCGGATACTATATGATGATTTATCTGGCAGCGTTAATGAGTGTGCCAAAAGAATTATACGAAGCCTGCGACATCGACGGTGCAAACTTTTTAACCAAACACTTAACGGTCACGGTTCCGCAGATTATGCCGACAATTGCGCTTGTTGTGACCATAAGTTCAATATCCGCGATGAAAGTTTTTGCGGAAATTTATGTTATGACAAAAGGCGGGCCGCTGAATTCCAGCAAAACTATTGTTTATTATATTTACGAAAGAGCATTTGAAAATCTTGATTTGGGCTATGCCTCAGCCATGGCAGTCGTACTTTTAGGAATAGTTATGGTATTTTCACTTATAAATATCCTGTGTTTTGAAAGGAAGAAATATCAGTTATGAAAAAACTTTTAGGTAAAATCACGACACACACAATATTAATAATGGTATGCATTTTATCAATATTTCCGTTTATCTGGCTGATTTCGACCTCATTAAAAGGCGGGGGAGAAAACATATTTGCATACCCGCCGGTAATGATTCCTCAGGATTTTACTTTTGAAAATTACGTAGGTGTCTGGCGCAGGGTTAATCTGCTTGGATATTTTATAAACAGCATGATTGTTGCTGCAGGAACCGTAATTTTAAATTTAATATTATCTTCACTTGCGGCGTATCCTTTAGCAAGAATGGAATTTAAAGGAAAAAAAATAACTTTTTTTGCGATACTTGCAACGATTATGATACCTTTTCAGGCAATAATGCTGCCGGTGTATCTGATTACGATAAAACTGCATTTGATAGACAGCGTAAATAATTTAGCCGGCTATACAGGGCTTATAATGCCGTTTGCCGTAAGTGCATTCGGAATATTTTTAATGCGACAGGCATTTTTAGGGATACCAAGAGAAATGGAAGAGGCTGCAATTGTTGACGGATGCAATGTTTTTCAAATTTTCTGGCGCGTTTTACTGCCAATGGTAAAGCCTTCGCTTGCAGTGCTTGCAATATTCACATTTATTGGCTCATGGGGAGAATTTTTATGGCCAAGTATTGTCTTAACAAAAGAAAGCCTGTACACTCTGCCTGTCGGGGTAAATAACCTGCAGGGAATGTTCAGTTCAAACTGGCGCTATATTGCGGCAGGTTCAATAATTTCCATAATCCCGATTATAATTTTCTTTTTATCAATGCAAAAATACTTTATTTCAGGCGAAAATGAAGGTGCCGTCAAGGGTTAATCTTCATCAAGAAATATTTCACGGGCGCCGCAGGTTCTAAAATTTTTCAAAATAGCTTTATCAAGAGCCTCTGATGATACGAGCTTGCCGTTGACATACGTCATAGTCGAGTGCGGCAATTTTTCGTCGACAATTTTATCTATCAAAGGATCATTTTCTTCATCATAAAGTATTGTGCGGGTCACGTCATTCATAACATCAAAAACATATCTTTGACGGGCAGAATTCCCCTGACTGTCAGTAATTAACATTGTTGCCTTTTCAAGCTCATCCAGCGATTCTCTATAATATTTAAGGTGTCTTAGTAAAATCGCAAGGTTATAGTGAGCTTCATAATTCATAGGCTCTATCTGAATTGCCTTACAATAGGTCAAACCGGCATTATTATAGTCACCAATCAAATGATAAGCAAGTGCAAGATTGTAGCGGGCATCGTAATCTTTTTTCAAAATCTTAACCGCATTTTTATAAGCTTCTATAGCTTTTTCCAGATACTGACGCTGAAGCCGCCAGTCATCACCCGAATATAAAGATTTTTGTCTGTAGGCAACCCCCATGTTGTAATACGCAATACCTTTGTTCTGCTTATAACTTTTCCTGTTACTGTAGATGAACGGAATTGAGATTAAGTGCCGTTTTGTCTTGATAATTTCATTATACTGATCAATTGCACCGTCAAAATCTCCGAGTTTTTCAGCAGACACAATTCCATAATTCATGCGGGCAATCATCATTTTAGGGTTATACTTAAATGCCTGTTCATATGCGTCAACAGCAGAATAATAATCTTCATAAACAACGTAAATATTCCCGAGATTGAACCACGCACTGTAATGTTCGGGATACAATTTTAATGCCGTATTATAATTATCAATAGCTCTCTGCAACTTTAACTTTTTAAATGCTTTGTCGCCTTTATGAATATAATACATACTGCACATTTTGTCGTATTGTTTTAAAAACCACGCCTGATTTAAAAAAACAACTGCACCCATTGCAATAAGTATTACGATTGAAAATAACTTGTACAATTTTATCTTCATACCATAAATAATACAATTAAGCACGGGTTGTGGCAAATATGTAAACTTTACCGCGTAATATTAAGAAATGTTAAACAAAAACATACACCCGCGCAATTTGATGAAGGAAAAAGTTTTTATATAAGTAAGGTAGGTTAATAAACTCAATTTGGAGGTTAGAATTATGACTGACGTAGCAGCAGTAGGCAGTCTTCCAATGTATAACGGCTGGGCGAACTATTCAGGCTTGAGTAATCTTTATGATGCAGACCTGATGGGCAGCAGTATCTTCAACGGGTATATGATGCCGTTTATGCCCGGCGGCGGAATAAATTATGATAAATATTTTAATCAAATGAATGATTATCTTAATTTTACGTCCGATTATTCATTAAATATGGTCGAAAATCAACGCCGTAATGAGTTAAGACTGAACGCAGCTGATGAATCTATCCGGAACGCAGCGGCAATCTTAAATGAAAAAATAGCCGACAACGAACAGCAGCAGATAATGCTTGCATACAGAGCATATCTTGAAGCAGTAGCTGCCAAATATCCGGGTGAATCAGAACGTAATATAATTGCCCGCGCTAAAACCGACTATCAAAGATTATATAATACATCCATCAGTGATGATATAAGAAAATACGGTCACAATTCATTTACTCATGGTCTATTTAACGGATTAACATTCGGTTTGTACGGAAAAACAACACCGGAAGAAAATATTTCCAAGATAACAGGTCAACCCGTAAGCCGCTGGGAAAAATTTAAAGAAATCGGCGGTAATGCAACGGGCGGTGCAGCTGTTGCAGGGGTAGGCTTATTCGCAGCAAAACAACTCGGATGGCTTGCCAAAGTTCCGAAAATCGGCTGGCTTTATGCGGGTATAGTCGGCGCAAGTGCCGCATTTTCCGCAATAATGGGCAGCAGAAAATAAAATTAAACCCTTAAAATCGTAAAAAGTGTGTATAATGTGTGTAGCAGGCTGGTTAGTAGAATCAGCCTTTTTTTTAAAAGAATTCCCATAGCAAGGAGTAAGCTATGGGAACTATATCAGTAAAAGAGACATCACCAACATTATGGAATATGTTTTTTGAAAGTCAAATTGAAGAGAGAAAATTTTTAGTATATAATTTTAATATGAAAAGATTACTAATAGCTCTGACAGCAATAATACTCGGCGTTACATCAAGTTTTGCAGATGAATTGAATGACAAAATAAAAATTTTGTATGCCGAAAATAATATTAAAGAAGCTTTTAACCTTCTGCTGAGTATTCCTGAAGAAGAAAGAAATGCACAAAACTGGCTTTTGATGGGGAATATTCTGCAGGACGAAAATAAAATTGATGACGCTGCATTTATGTATAACCGCGCGATTTCAGTTGATGAAAAATACTATAAAGCCTACTATAATTTAGGTAATATCTATATGCTTCAGGACAAACCCAATCTGGCAATTAATATGTACAAAAAAGCCGTCAAATATAACCCCGAATTTGCATACGGGTACTACAATCTTGGCTGCGCTTACTTAAAAATAGATAAACCTAAATCCGCAAAATGGGAATTTTATAAAGCAATTGATTTGAATAATCAGGTTGCGGATTTTCATTATAATCTTGCCTACACATTTAAAAAATTAAACAAAGAAAAACAGGCAAAACAATATCTGGATAATTACAACAAAATTATAGAACGGGGACAATAATTTGAAAGGTATAATATTTGATTTTAACGGGACATTATTCTGGGACTCACAACTGCACCTTGATGCTTGGAGAGAGTATTCAAAAAAACTCAGGGGGACTCCTTTTACGGATGATGAAATGTTCAAATATATGTTCGGAAGGACAAACGAGGACATCATAGAATATGCAATCGGTCAAAAACCGGATAAAGCTCTTGTTGAAAAATTCGCAAACGAAAAAGAAGCCGAATACAGAACAATGTGCCTGAAAAGACCTCAGGATCTGAAACTTGCCCCGCACGCAGAAGAATTTCTTAATTTCTTAAAAGCACACCATATTCCGAGAACAATAGCCACTATGTCAGAATGGTGTAATGTGGAATTTTACATAGAACAATTTCACCTTGAAAAATGGTTCGATTTGGAAAAAATTGTCTATTCTGACGGAAAAATTCCCGGCAAACCCGCACCTGATATCTACCTTATAGCAGCACAAAATCTGGGACTTAACCCCGGAGAATGTATTGTAATTGAAGACGCCCTATCAGGCATTCAGGCTGCAAAAAGCGCAGGAATAGGCAAAATTATTGCAATAGCTTCAAGAGAACCCGTTGAATTTTATAAAGATGTCGAAGGCGTCTCACAAATAATAACCGATTTTTCTATGATTGACAGAAATAGCTTTCAAATATAAATATTTGTAAATTTTTTAGCAAAAAGTACTTATCAAGGATTTTGTACTAATGGTGAATTATGAAAGTACCTAATGTTACCCCGGTAAAATTTAATCAGCGTTTGGCAAATTCCCTTGAAAAATTTTCAGAGCAAGGTGGTGAAAAAATTGCCAATTATATTAATGCTGCCGGAAAATTTGCAATAGCACCGTTGATGATTTTGTATAACCCTTTCACAAAAGAATCCAAGGAAAACAAAGAATGGGCTGCCGTAAAACAACCGGTGGAAGCAGTAGTCACAATTGCTGCGCAAATTCTATCTCTAAACCTGTTATACAAAGGTATAGACAAACTTGCAGAAAAAGGCAAACTGTCTTTCAAACTTGTACAGGACGCAATCAATGGCGTGGAAAAAATTCCTGACACAATTCTGAAGGCAAACAACGGGGACATACAAAAGTCGATTATGGCTATGCACAAAAACTGCATTGATATTTTCAAAGACAGAGTAGGAACAATATTGACCATTGCTCTCTACATACCGATTCTTGCAATCTCAAACAGAGTATTTCCTATAATTGCAGACTTACTGACAAAGGACAGCAAAAATGAGTAGTATTCTTACCCCGATTACACAATCCAAATTTTTCAATAATCACCTGAAACGTGTAATTTCAGATGATACATTTGCTGCCAAAACAATAGTTGTCTGCTCTGTCATGAAAGATGTTTTTGCCTATTCAGTCAGATACAAAACCACAATGGAAAACAAAAAAATTCCTGAAAAACGCCGACCATTTGTAGCTGCAATGGATTTGGCATCAGGGGTTGTGACATCCATAGCGCAAATTGCCGTAGGATTTTCGATAGCAAGCCCGAAAGTTCAAAATCACCTGTGGAAAAGAATTTTTGGGGATGCACAATTTAAAAACATCGGACTTGCCAAAAAGAGTTTTGCGACGATTCTGGCGCTTATAGGTTCCGGTCTTATTACTGAGCGAATAATCGTTCCTTTGATTGCAACCCCGCTTGCGACATTAATGGAAAATAAATTTTTCAAAAATATTCCGGCTGACACGCCTCAAAAAGCATACCACAATTACCCCTTTGAACAAAATTCACCATTTAAACAGATACTTAATAAGTAATCAAAACGAACCTTGATACAGATAAATGCCCGAATATTTATATAAAAATTGAGAAACTTTTATCGGCTTATCTAAAGGCTTCGCCTTAATGGGTTCTCATCCTCATCATGCGCATTAAAAAACTCCCTTTTGGGAGTCCTTTACAATGGGGCGCCTGATGGGATTCGAACCCATGCATATCGGAACCACAATCCGAGGTCTTAACCGCTTGACGACAGGCGCCATCTACATATTCAATATTATCATAAACATTATCTAAATCAAGACTTTAGCAATAAAAAAATCCCGCTTTTGCGGGACTTTTTTAACTGATTCTCTGGAACATATAACCGATACCGCGTGCCGTCAAAATCAATTCCGGATTTGCAGGATCGGATTCCAATTTAGAACGCAATCTTGAAATATGCACGTCAACCACACGGGTGTCAATTCTGTGATCTGGCGGATAAGCCCAAACATGCTGCAATATTTCATTTCTTGAAAATGCTTGACCTGAATTATTAACAAGCAGTTCCAAAAGGCTGAATTCCATACCTGTCAATCTGATTCGTTCATTTTTTCTGAACACTTGACGACGTGCCGTATCAATTTTTATATTACCGGTCGTAATTACATTTTTAGTAACCTTGCCTGTCGGAGCTGAAATTTCACGGTTATTTGTACGTCTTAAAACCGCTTTAACACGGGCTTCCAATTCTTTCGGGCTAAAAGGTTTGATAACATAATCATCAGCACCGAGTTCAAGACCCGTAATTCTTTCGGAAACATCACCAAGAGCTGTCAAAATTATAATAGGAACATCTGAAGATCTTCTTATTTCTCTTGTTACACCGTAGCCGTCCATTTTCGGCATCATAACGTCTAATACTACCAGATCAGGATTGTATTTATTAAAGGCATTAACGGTTTCTTCACCGTCTTGAGCGGTATAAACATCATATCCTGCCATTTTTAAACGTGTTTCAAGAATACGTCTGATACTTGCTTCATCATCTGCCAGCAAAATACGCTGACGATCTTCTGTTTCATTTGGCATTTCAGCATTTTCTGTCATAGTCTTTTCCTTACATTATAAATCTTACACCACTAACTTTAAAAAAAATATTACAAATTATTTATTTTTTTGTATTTTTATAACGATATATTAACCTAAGTAAAGAAAAATTGCAAGTACTTTTTTATTAAAAATACAATTTTTAAAGCTGAGAAGCTACAATTTTTCTGAATTTTTCAAGATCTTCAACAGTATCAATACCAACAGGTGTAAAATCAACAACACTTGTTTTAATTTTCATACCGTTTTGCAAAGCTCTAAGCTGTTCAAGACTTTCAGAAAGTTCAAGAGAAGTCTGCGGCAGATTAGTCATTTTTTTCAAAGCTTCGCGCTTATAGCCGTAAATTCCGAGGTGCCCGTAGAACGTTGCATGACCTTCATTACGTTCAAAAGGAATTTTAGAACGTGAAAAATAAAGCGCATATCCGTTGTTATCGACGACACATTTGACAAGATTCGGATTTTCAATATCCTTTTTATCGCGCAGAACTCTGATTAAAGTTGAAATATCTGCATTATCGTCATCACGTACGCATCTGATAACCTCGTCAATGCTTTCCGGTCTAATCAAAGGCTCATCCCCTTGAAGATTAACAACATAATCAATTTCAGGGTGTCTGTCCATAACCTCCTGGATTCTGTCACTGCCGCAATTATGGGTTTCGGAGGTCATTTCTGCTTCCGCACCGAACAAAAGACATGTAGTTAAAATTTCCTCATTATCTGTTGCAACGATTACACGATCCGCAAGGGATGCTTTAACTGCTTTTTCAAAAACCCACTGAATAATAGGTTTTCCATTAACTTCTATCAACGGTTTTCCTTTTAAACGGCTGGAACCGTAACGCGCCGGAATTATAATTGCTGTTGTCATTTTTTCCTCACTACAAACGCAGTCCACTGATTCATGTGAACTTCTTCTACTAATATTAAATCACGTTTTTTAATTGAATCCAGCACAACCTGTTTTTTCTCATCCAGAATTCCGCTCAAAACAAGCATTCCGCCTGAATTCATAATATTTTTCAAATCCTGCATTATTTCAGCCAGAACATTATGCAAAATATTTGCCAGAACAAAATCAAATTTTTGTGTAATTTTGTCTGTCGTATTAAGCTCAAAATCACATTTAACACAATTTTTTGCGGCATTTTCGCACGCCACATCAATAACTGATTCATCATTATCACAGCCATAAACGTAAGACGCGCCGAATTTAGACGCACAAATTGCAAGAATGCCAGAACCTGTACCGATGTCAGCGACTTTTGCGTTACGCGGCATATATTTTTCAATCATTTTCATGCACAATTGAGTAGTTGCATGAGTTCCGGTACCGAAAGCACAGCCTGGTTCAAGCCTGATTACAACCTCGTCCGGAGATTTCGGCGAATATTCAATCCAATCAGGCACAACGGTAATTTTATCGGAAACATGTGTTACATCCCACTTTTCTTTCCATTTTTTAGACCAATCCTGATTTTCTTTTTCAACAAAAGAATACTCCCAGCTGCCAAGATCTTCATCAGAAAATCCGCGGGATACAAGAATACTACGCTGCTCATTTAAAAAAGTGCTTACATCAGCATTTTTAGTCAAAAAGACCTTTAAAGTACCCTCAGTTGTGGATACCATTTCAAGATCTTTGTAAGCCTCTTCCGCCAGAACAACCCCTTCGCAGGGCAAATTTTCAAAACAAAGTTCCGAAATCACATCTGCCATTTCAGGATTAACTTTTATTGACAACTCGTAATAATTTTGCATTTTTATCCCTGATTATTCAATAAAAGCGCCCATTTTTCTGAACTTTTGATACCGCATAGATTTCAATTCGGCGCCCGAGTATTTGTTCAACTCATCTAAAGCACCAATAATAGTGCGTTTCATCTCATCAGCCATAAGCTCATAATTTGTATGAGCACCACCGACAGGTTCGCTAATCGCGCCGTCAATTATATCAAATTTCATCAAATCAGGTGCGGTAATTTTAAGCGCTTCAGCAGCTTCATTATTTTTGGAAGCATCACGCCAGAGAATTGACGCGCAGCCTTCAGGTGAAATAACCGTATAATAGGCGTGTTCAAGCAAATAAACTTTATTTGCCACAGCCAGACCCAATGCACCGCCTGAGCAGCCTTCACCTGTAATGATAGCAATAACAGGCACTTCCAATTTTGCCATTTCGCGTAAATTTACAGCTATCGCAGACCCCTGACCTTTTTCTTCCGCACTGATACCCGGATAAGCGCCCGGAGTATCAATAATCGTTACAATCGGAATATTGAATTTGTTGGCATGCTTAAACAATCTAAGCGCTTTTCTGTAACCTTCAGGCTGGGGCATACCGAAATTATATTCCAAATTTTCCTTAGTTGATTTGCCTTTCATAGTACCGACAATCATAACCGGATGACCGTCAAGTCTTGCGAGTCCGCCTATAATTGCTCTGTCGTCCATACCTTCTCTGTCGCCGTGAAGTTCAACAAAATCCGTACACATCAAACCAACGTAATCCAAGAAATTAGGTCGTTCCGGATGACGCGCGATTTGCATTTTCTGAGACGGTTTAAGGTTTGAATACAATTCCTTTCTGTAATCATCCGCCTGCTGTTCAAACGTTTCTATTTCTTTATCTAAATCCATGCCGGACTCCAAACTTATTTTTTTTAGTTCCTCAATCTTTTCCTGAATTTCCATAATAGGCTTTTCAAAATCCAAAATTGTAGACATTTATTACCTCAACTAACCTATACTGTGCATTGACAAAATATTTGCCAGTGTACTTCTTAAATCTTTACGGGCGGACACAACATCAACCTGACCGTATTTCAACAAATATTCAGCAGTCTGAAAATCAGACGGAAGTTTTTGCCTGATAGTCTGCTCAATAACCCTTCTGCCGGCGAATCCTATTCTTGCGCCCTGTTCAGCGACAATAATATCGCCGAGGGTTCCGAAACTTGCCGTAACACCGCCGAATGTAGGTTCAGTCAGCAAGTTTATATACAAGAGTTTTTCGTCATCAAGTTTTGCACAAGCGCAGGAAGTTTTTGCCATCTGCATAAGACTCAACGCACTTTCCTGCATTCTTGCACCGCCTGAGGACGTAATTGTCAAAACAGGGAGACGAAGTTCAATCGCCTTTTCAATAATTCTTGTGACTTTTTCGCCGACAACACTTCCCATAGAGCCGCCCATAAAATCAAAATCCATAATTGCTACTGCGACTTTATTTCCTTCAATTGAGCCGATACCGGTTACAACAGCCTCATCCAGACCTGTTTTTTCATGAGCCCTTTTTAATCTGTCTTTATAAGGCTCAGTATCGACAAAATCAAGCGGATCCGTCGGTTTTATTTCTGAAAACAATTCTTCAAAAGAATTCTCATCAAACAATTGCTTAATACGTGTTCTGGCATTTATTCTAAAATGATAATCGCACACCGGACAAACATACATATTTTCTTCTATATCAGATTTTAATAACTGTGCATCACAATGAACACATTTCGTCCATAAATCAGGATTTTCAACGACCTGAGCCGCTTTAGCTTCAAGCGCGCGGCGCTGTATTTGTGCCTCTTTACGTTTTTCAAACCAATCTTGAACTGTCATAATATTAAATTTTCCTCATATCCCATAAAAACATTATACACAAAAAATAAAACATATCAACAAAGGTAGCAAATTTTAACATTTACGAACATTAAAAAAGCATATGAGAATAGCCCCGGTACAAAATAATATTACATTCCAAAAGCTGATTTTAAAGCAGAAAAACGGAGTAAATATTCCCGAAAATTTGACCTGCGACTGCAGCAAAAATTCAAATATAACACTCAAAGAACAACGCTTTAACTATCAGAATAATTATGATGTTGATTTCTATGATAAGGAATTGAATTTGAATGCAAAAGAACATATAGGCATATATCCGGAAATAAAGTATATGTTTGTCGACACAATGGATTCATATGACAGAAACCGCGGATTCGGCACCTGCATGCATCTTGTAAATATAATAGAAATGCTGGAAAACGACATAGATAAAATCGAATTATATTCAACGCCTTCTGCAGTTGCATTTCATATAAAATGCGGTTTTAAACCTGACAGCACATGGGATGACGGACTTGCAATAAATATACAAAAAATACGAAATAACGCTTATCCCGAACTGAAAAAATACGCATACAATGCGGACAATTTGCTTAAAAATTTGGATTTAAGCAATAAAGATGCCGCCGCAAATCAATTACTGCTGGATTATATAAGTTCTGCCTGTATGACACTGGCAAAAGAAGAACTGAAATACCTTTGCAGTTTTCCGGTACATATGAAACTAACTAAACAAGACATACTGGATAATAAAAATTACTATAATAACCTGTTTCAAACATACAAAATTGATTATCAAATAACCTAATTATCTTTGGGTCTGGATAAAAATTTACGCATATCCTCGGGAATTTTAACGTTTTGAATTGCGAGGTGATATTTTCTGAGATTTGCAATAGATTCCTGTTCATCAAGCAAATCACGGCGCTGAATTTTTGGAGTCTGGCTTTGTGAATTCACTTTACCCGCGTGTTTTGCAATAACTTTAGCAATCATTTCATCAATATCCGCGCCGCTCACCTGATATTTTGAAGCAACATCGTCAGCGGTAGACCCGTGAGGAAGAGAATAAAGCCAGTTCAACGTCAAAGCATCACACGGCGAAATTGATAAAATACCCTTCTGGTGCGGAGTATACATTATATCTTTCGGAAACGGACTGTGCCCGAGACCGACTGCATGCCCGATTTCATGCAAAATAGTATGATAGACCTCGCCGTCATCCATGTAATCTCTGTGGATAAGCCCGTCAGTCAAACCTATACTGACTTCTGCGCTATACAAACGATTCGACGCATCATAATCAAAATAGCAGTGTCCAAGCGCCTTGCGCTCAACACGTTTCCAATCCACATTAATATTAGATTCCAAAAGCGTATTTACGACAGTAAACGAAACCTTGCCGCGGGTTGCCGCCTGCCACGCATCAAGCGCACGCTTAACCATTGTGCGGTAGCGGCTGTCCTGCCCCTGTTTTGAATAAAATTTCATAGGTGCTATAAACACTTTCAACGGCATTTTACATGTCCAGCGCATAATTCTGCCGTTTCGTAAAGACTCTTGTAAATAAGTTTCCTTCTTCATATTTTTATTGTATAATAAAAATTGATACAGGGCTATAGGGAGGAAAAATCACATGAATATCATGCAAATGATGAAACAGGCTCAAAATTTACAAAAAAAGTTAAAAGAAACTCAAGATGAGCTTTCAAAAACCGAAGTAACCGGCGAAGCTGCCGGCGGTGCCGTTGTTGTAACCTGCGACGGTCAGGGAAGATTTAAATCAATCAAACTAAAGCCGGAGGCACTAAATCCTGATGATCCGGAATCCGTTGATCCCGAAGTCGTTGAAATGGTTGAAGATATTGTTACAACAGCCATTTTGCAGGCAAGCATGAAAGCAACTGATTTAATGGAAAGCAAAATGAAATCCGTAACAGGCGGAATTAACATTCCGGGATTATTCTAATGATTTATCCGAAATCCATTGCAACTTTAATAGAACACTTTCAAAAATTTCCGTCAATCGGACCAAAATCTGCGCAGCGGATGGCTTTTTACATGTTAAGAATGCCGGTGAGCGAGGTGGAAAAATTTGCGCGTGCAATGATTGAGGCAAAACAAAATACAAAAACCTGCGAAATATGTTTTAATATATCATCAGAGAGTCCATGCGAAATTTGCACATCTGCAACCCGCGACAGAACAACTATTTGTGTGGTTGCGGAAACAAAAGACTTAATTGCCGTTGAAAAAACTAACGAATACAAAGGGCTTTACCACGTTTTGCAGGGGCTTATATCGCCAATGGACGGTATCGGTGCTGACGATATAAGGATAAAAGAGCTTTTAAACCGGTTGACAGACGATAAAGTGCAGGAAATTATTCTTGCACTTCCGCCGTCAGTCGAAGGTGAAGCCACTAGCCTTTATTTAACCAAACTTATAAAACCATTCGGAATAAAGATTTCACGTATAGCCTTCGGGCTTCCTGTCGGCGCTGATCTTGAATACGCCGACGAAATCACCCTTGCTAAAGCCATTGAAGGCAGGCACGAAATTTAGAATTTCCACGGATAATCATCTGGAATTTTCCAATTATTTTGTGCTATTAACGCTATGCAGCCGTGACGGAATGTATTGGCTGTATTGGAGCAAGATGTCATACATAGTGATCTTGACTGATCTATCCACGCCGGCTGAATACTGTTTTTCTCATAATTGTATGTGAATAAAAATGAATGTATACCGTCAAAATTTTCAGGACCACAGTTATTTTCAAAATCCAAACAATAAAATATCCAGTAATCGCCCCCTGCTGTCACATAAGTATAAAATCCGCTTCCGTCATCAAATTCAGCCCAATAATAGTAATTATGCGTTCCTTCGTCCTTTAATGATTTTATATGCTTAAATATATTATTTTGGAACCAAGTTTGAGCTGTTTCACTTCTGGATTCATTTGAAGAATCTTCACCAAAGCCTTTAGACGTCGGAGGCATACCGTTGTTTTTCACTGTAGACAGCCCGAGTGCTTGATTCATCACAGAATTAAAACGCACCAGCTTGGTTTCCACAACTTTTTTATTGTAACTGTGAATAAGCGTCGGAATTGTCATTGCTGCTACAATGCCTATAATACCAAGTGTTATTAAAACTTCAGCCAAAGTAAACGCGGCACGACGAATATTAGCAGACATGTCTACGTGCGTAGCACCCTCGGCGAGGGTGAAGGCGGCTTTTTTGTCGGTAACTTTTCCCAAAATATACCGCCAAAACCCTTGTCCAGTCTATCTAGGAGAGTCGCCCCCCCCCGATGGTTTTAAACTTACTTTTTTTCATGGCATTCCTCCTTACAATACAAAAATATTATCATATATTTTCTAATCATGCAACTGATTGCAATATGTTCATAAATAATATAAAATTAGCAATATGGCACTGTTAAATATTGAAAATTTATCTGTAGAATACAAATCCAAACGCGGGATAACAGGCAAAACCGAAACAATTCATGCCGTGAATAATATTTCGCTTGAAATTAATAAAGGAGAAATTCTTGCAGTTGCTGGAGAATCCGGCTGCGGCAAATCAACTCTCGCAAAAGCCATAATGCTTCTTGAAAATGCATGCGGAGGAAAAATCATTTTTGAAGGAAAAAATGTCTTAAAAATGAATAAGGCAGAATTAAAATGTTTTCGCCAAAAGGTACAAATGATTTTTCAAAATCCTTATGCAAGCTTAAATCCGAAAATGAAAATTTTCGACACTCTGGCAGAACCGTTAAAAATCAATACAGATCTGACAAATGAACAAATAAAAAAAACAGTAATTGATACGGCATGCAAAGCAGGACTTGATGAAGAATGCCTGAAACTTTATCCGCACGAATTTTCAGGCGGTCAAAGACAGAGGATTGCAATAGCCCGCGCGCTTATTTTAAACCCTGAATTTATACTGGCAGATGAACCCGTGAGCGCCCTGGATGTAAGTATTCAAGCACAGATTATCAACCTTTTAAAACAATTAAAAGATGATTATAATTTAACATTTTTATTCATTTCACATGATTTGAGCGTGATTAAATACTTATCCGACAGGGTTGCCGTGATGTACCTTGGAGAAATAGTCGAAATCGGTACAACCGACGAAATTTTCTTCACGCCTGAACACCCTTATACAAAAGCTTTATTAAGTTCTGTTCCGCAGATAACAAAAACCGGTGACGAAAAGATTATTCTTGAAGGAGATCTGCCGTCGCCCGCTGATTTACCTCAAGGGTGTAAATTTCACACACGCTGCCCGTATTGCATGCCGGTTTGCCGCGAAAAAATGCCCGACGAAACCCGAATTACGGATACACACTATGTAAAATGCTTTTTGGCAAAATCCATGATATAATCATCTTATGGAAAGAAAAGTTGTCACAACAAACCGAAAAGCCTTTCACGACTACACAATTTTTGAAAAATATGTAGCCGGAATTGTTTTGTCAGGAACAGAAATCAAGTCCATTCGCAATAACTCGATAAATTTAAAAGACAGCTTTTGCAAAATTGAAGATAATGAAATTTTTCTGTACAAATGTCACATATCGCCTTACGAGCAGGGGAACAGATACAATAAAGATCCCGAAAGAACCCGAAAACTTTTACTTACCAAAAAAGAAATTTTGAAGCTGCAGAGCAAAGTAAAAAAAGAAAATTACACAATTGTGCCGCTTGAGGTATTTTTTCAGGGAAGTCTTGCAAAAGTAGAAATAGGACTTGCAAAAGGTAAAAAACTTCACGACAAACGTGACGATATAGCAAAAAAAGATCAAAAAAGAGAAATAGAACGCGCATCTAAAATAAGATACTAATGAGGGGTTATGAAAGTAGTAATTTTAGGAAAAGGAGAAATGCTCGCAAACCTGATGGAAGGAGTCAAAGATTCCGGATTTGAACTCGCGGCGGTTTTCAGGTATGAGCGCACTGCAATGAGCAAATTCAAACTATTTTTACTTGATTTTTTCAAGAGTTCGCCGGAAGTTACAATGATAAAAGAGCGCAAAATCCGTGAAATTAAGTGCAAATCCGCGAATTCGGAGGAATTTAAGCGTGAAATTATAAAACTGAACGCAGACATAATTCTTGTCGGGACTTGGGGAGAAAAATTAAAAAAAGAAATAATCGACCTTCCGACAATTGCAACAATAAATGTTCACCCGTCACTTTTGCCGAAATACAGAGGTCCAAACCCGTATATCCAGACAATTCTTCATGGCGAAACCCAATCCGGCGTAACATTTCACCTTATGACGGAGGATATTGACAAAGGACCTGTACTTGCACAGCAAAAAGTCGAAATTCTTCCGTGTGACACGGCAAAAGAATTAAAAGAAAAAACTGTTTTTCAGGCGCGGCTTTTAGCATGTGAAGTTTTAAAACGTTTGAACGCCGGAATAATTCAACCTGTAGAACAAAATGAAACAGAAGCGAGCTATTTCCCGAACATTACGGGTGATGAAAAAATGCTGGATTTTGAAAATCAAACATCCGCGGAAATTTTAAACACAGTGCGCGCTCTGCACCCGTATTTGCCGGCTTACGTAACATACGGCGGCAAATTTTTTACAGTAAATCCATACAAAACAAGGATTCTGGACAAAACAGGTGATGCAGGACAAATTATTGCAAAATGTTCCAAAACCCGCTCATTAACAATCTGTGCTAAAGACGGCAAAGCAGTAAAGATGAGCGGATTAAAAGCATACCATCTTGCTCCGTTTACAAAACTTTTGATAAAATATTACGTAAAATAAATTACAAAATCATATCGTCTTTAATTTTCCAGTCGTTACGAAGGATATACGAAAAGCAGAAATAACCGTTTCCGTTCTCCGAACAGTCAGCATTAACTTCATCATTTGTTTTGTCATTACCTGCCGGAATTAAAACTTCGTTATTAAACACAAAAATAAAAATATCACGCCCCACCACATTAGGTTCCTGATCGCCATTCACGTCAACGTGCATGACAAGAGCATCCCTGTCAACATTAACACCGTACACATCAGCCACATCAGCTGCATTCGCCCCGTCCATATTAACAAATACATTATCAAATGTTCTGAAAACAATAATATTGCCGCCGATACCGACTGTACCCGAATCCCAAGGATGATTATTACCGTTTAAAAGTTTTGTAGGCGCTTTTGAATGCCAGCAGCCTTCTTCGTCAAAGCAATCTTTTTGAACTCTTAAATTGGGTTTCAGATAATAATTATACCAGTCAATCATACTCTGAGTGTTACCGTCAGAAAAATTCACGTAAGAATACCCGAGATTAGTCGCCATAGTTCTTTGAATTGCCTGCTGGAGAGTTGAATAGGTCTTTTTCAACTTGGAAATTGACACGGCACGCCTGTAATTTTTTACAACAGTAGGTATGGTCATTGCTGCGACAACACCGATAATCCCGAGAGTAATCAAAACCTCTGCCAGAGTAAAAGCTTTTTTAGTACGTAATTTGAACATAAACCGTCCTTGTCCTCGCTTTATTATCAAAATCAACCAACACAATTTGCTGCCACTGTCCTAATTGCAGAGCACCATCCAGAAGCGGCACCATCGTCGAATTTCCGACAATAGATGCTCTTATATGCGAATAACCGTTACCATCGTGCCACATTTCGTCATGATGATAATCCTTATTAACAGGCGCAATTTTTTCAAGCGCCTCAGGCAAATCTTTTAGCAAACCCGGTTCATATTCAATATTTGTAATTGAAACAGTACTGCCGGCGACATAAACATATACAACTGCATTATGCAAAGAATGTCTGTAAACAAGGTTTTTAACATCATTGGTAATGTCAATAATATCGGTATTACCTTTTGTGTGTACAGTAAATTTTTCGCAAATTATTGTCATAAAGTGAATCTGATATCCCCGCGTTTTACGATTTTTCTGCCTCTAGAATAAGTGGAATAAGGCATGTGTTTTTTAACAATTGCCCTGTAATCCTCATCATTTTCAAGTTTGAAAACATTAAAATCAGCATCTTTACCAACTTCGATAGAGCCTGTTACATGCTCAAGACGCAAAATTTTTGCAGGATAAATTGTCAAATATTTCAACAATTCAACAACATCAAGCTGATTTTCTGCGTTACATTCAACAGCAAGTTTTAACAAACTGTAATCCTTATCGTTTCTAAAACTCTGCGTTGAAAAACCGAAATTTTTACCGAAATATTTCAAAACAGTAGAAAAATCAAGTTTTTTATTACAAATTTCCTCGCTGTATCTAGGCTGATAAACAAATTTCACACCTGTTTCAGCCAATTCTTCAAGTTGATTATCGTTTACGTAATTAGCGTTTGCAACAATAACTTTTTTGGTCAAAACTTTCAATCCGTCAAGATATTCAACCGGATCTTCCATACGCTTATACGGAGTAATTTTTCTGAAACCCATAAATTTATGCAGTAAATCAATATCTGAAAAACCGTGCTCCATCCACTCAATCTCATCCTGAGCCTCTGCAAAACGCGTTAATAAAAGCATATTATGCTTGCGGCAGTACTTGGAGAACAATTCCCACAACTTTTTATGCACACCGGGAATTGAATGAAGCATAATCCCGATATGGGTATTTTCACCTTTATGAAAAACATAATTTTCAACTTTGTCGCGCAAAGCCTTGAATTTCTTCTTGCTTTTGTCGGAGCTGTCCGCAAAAACCTCAAAAAACATATAGTTTTTAATAGGTGCTTTATTAATGATTTCAAAATACTTATCCTCTTTTGAAACCTGAGCAATACAAGTTGTTCCGGCTTTTATGGAAGCTTCAAGCCCGTCTTTAAAAGATTGAATTTTTTCGTGTCTGTCTAAAACAAAATAATCGCTTAAAATATTTGCCCATTTTAAGCTGTAATTATCAGGTTTAACGCCTGCAAAAGTGTATTTTTTAGCGACAGTCTGAAAGAATTTTTTCAAATTATTTTTAATACCGCAGGGCTTTATTTTTCCGATATCCGTATACTGATACTGGGTAAACATGTCGATAAATCCCGGAGTAACAACGGAATTACCGAGATCTTTAACGTATTTTTCTTCAAATTTAGAAGTTTCGGCATTAGGAATAATCTCCACAAATTTGCCCTCATCGACGACGAGTGCCATATTTTCAAGCACTTCGCCCGTTGAAGTTAATATCCATCTAGATTTGTAGCACTTCATGTTACACCCCTTGATTTTAAGAATAACAAATTTTCTCAAAAAATGCAAGTTTTAATTACGAATACATCTGATCTTCCCAGTATTCCATTTCAAGGTGACCGATGACGATTGTGTCGCCGTCTTTTACACCCTGTTTTTTAAGCTCTTCAAATACCCCCATGCCGGTCAAAATATTTTGAAGCCTTATAATCTGCTCGGTGTTTCTGGCATCCGTAACTGCAGCGAGCCGCTTAATTTTACCGCCGTCAACAATGTATGTGTCTTTGGCGGCTTTATAAACCTCAAAAGCGCTGTCATCGTTATTGTAAGCGTCCAAATCTTCTTCAACGACAATATCTGACACATGATGCTCAATCTCATCCACTTTGACCGCCATAAAATCAAGCAATTTATCAAGATTTTCGCCTGTTACTGCAGAAATAAGGAAAACATCCTTAGCAGCTTTTTTAAACTCTTCATACAATTCATCCTGTCTTGAGTTATCAACTGCGTCGATTTTATTCAAAACAACGATTTGATAGAGATTGGCGAGCTTTTCGGAATGCTTTTCAAGCTCTGAATTAATTATTTCGTAATTTTTCAAAGGATCGTCAGCCGTAATATCGACAAGGTGAACAAGGAAACGGCAGCGCTCTATGTGACGCAAAAATTCATGCCCGAGCCCCACACCTTCAGACGCACCTTCAATCAAGCCCGGAATATCCGCAACCACATAACCGTCGCCGGAGCGTTTTTTAACCACACCCAGATTAGGAATTAAAGTAGTAAAAGGATAATCGGCAATTTTTGGTTTAGCGGAAGAAATTCTGCTAATAAGTGTTGATTTTCCGGCATTCGGCATACCTAAAAGCCCGACATCGGCAATTAACTTTAATTCAAGCTCAAGTTCGCGTTCAATTCCGGGTTCACCCGGCTCGCAAAACTGCGGGGCGCGTTTTTGAGCGGTTGCAAATCTTGCATTACCTCTGCCGCCTCTGCCGCCTTTTGCAACAAGAACTTTTTGTTCGTGTTCGGTCAAATCCGCAATCGCGTTACCTGTTTTTAAATCTCTTACAACGGTTCCGACGGGAACTTTTATCACTAAATCTTTTGCACAGCGACCGTGCATATTTTTAATACTGCCGTTTTCGCCGTTTTCAGCTTTGAATACGGATTTATATTTAAAATCCATCAAAGTTGACATATTTTCATCCGCAATCAAATAGACATCGCCGCCCGAGCCGCCGTCACCGCCTGCTGGGCCGCCTTTATCCACGTACTTTTCACGGCGCCAGGCAACCATACCGTTGCCGCCGCGTCCGGAAATTATTCTTATACGTGTTTTGTCTAAAAATTGCATTTATTTTCCTCTTTGTATTACAATAATACTATGAAAATGACAAAAAATACATTATTTACGGAAACTCCTGTTACAATAGGACCCGAAAGCGGGTATGACAACTATATTATGGCAATTGAATCAAGCTGCGACGAAACAGCATGCGCAATTGTAAAGAACGGCCGCGAAGTTATATCAAACGTTGTGGCGTCCCAGATTAAGACACACGAAAAATACGGCGGTGTAATTCCCGAAATTGCCGCCCGCGAACATCTTGAGTCCATAAATGTAGTAATAGAAGAAGCTTTCAAGCAGGCAAATATGAAACCGGAAGACATAACGGCATTTGCCGGAACTGTCGGACCGGGGCTTGTTGGGTGTCTTTTGGTCGGATTAAATGCCGCAAAAACTCTTGCTCTTGTTTATGACAAACCGTTTATCGGAGTTAATCATCTGAATGCGCATCTTTGCGGAAATTATATTGATACAGACCTCAAACCGCCTTATATCGCGCTTTTAATCAGCGGCGGGCATACTCAGATTATTGACGTAAAATCATATTCGGAACAAAAAATTATCGGTGAAACAATAGACGACGCCGTAGGCGAAGCTTATGACAAAGTTGCAAGGCTCATAGGACTTCCGTATCCGGGAGGACCTGTTCTGGATAAACTTGCAAAAGAAGGCAATCCTCATGCGTTTAAACTTCCCGAAGCAAAAGTTGACGGATATAATTTCAGCTTCAGCGGGTTGAAAACCGCTGTCCTCAGGCTTGTAAAATCTTTTGACGGGCAGGAACTTCCCGTAAACGACATTTGCGCAAGTTTTCAGGAATGCGTTTCATCAACATTATTTAAAAAGGTTAAAAAAGCGCTTGAAGAAAGCGGTTACAATCAGGTTGTAATCGCAGGCGGCGTCGCTGCAAATTCCGAAATCAGAAGAAAAATTTTCTCACTTGAAGAAGATGGCTACAGAGTAAATGCTCCCCTGATGAAATACTGCACGGATAATGCGGCAATGGTTGCATCATGCGCGTACTTTAATACAAATACATTTGACGACATTGACGTTGAAGTCTTTTCAAGAGCATAGCGCTTCATTTTTCACAATAGACAAAATCCTGTCGATAATTTCTTTTTCAAAATGGATTTGGAAGGCGTTATTAATTTCTCTTATAAAATAGCACGGGCTTGTAACGTTGACCTCAAGAATTTTGCCGTCAACAACATCAAGACCTGCCATATAAATTCCGCGTTTGTTAAGTTCCTGTGCAAGTGCGGTAAAATTTTTCTTTTCTTCCGACGACAAAACATCTTTTTTAATACAATCGTCTTTATGCTCATTGAATTTGAAATCATTATTGCTCGGAAGTTTTCTCACACAATAGTCATAAACCGTATCCCCGATTATTAAGACTCTTTTATCGCCGTAAACCGCGGACGGGAGATATTTTTGCGCCATAACCATATTTGTGCCGTTATTTGTTGCAGAATTTATGATAACAGATGTATTTTTGTCGCCGTCTTTCAAATACATTACGCCGGAGCCAAAGCATTTGTTCAAAGGCTTCAGGATTATTTCGTTATTCTCCGCCAAAAATTCAAGTATATCCGAACGCGAAGCCGTCACAATATTTTTCGGCATCAAATCATTAAATAAAACTGCATGAAGTTTTTCGTTAAAATCACGAATTGCCTTTGTATCGTTCAGAATAAATGTTTTTTCTCTGTCGACAAAATCCAGAATATAAGTTGCATTAATATAATCCAGATCAACCGGCGGATCGGGTCTGAACATTACAAGCCGAAAATCCTCGATTTTTCTTGTATATTCCTTTGTTTTGTCGAAAAATATATTTCCGTCTTTTTCGTAAGAATCAAAGCCGGAGGCGCAAGGAATACCGGATTTCAAGGATAATTTATCAATAGTCGTGATAAAAACCTCATGTCCGCGTAACAAAAACTCTTTTATCATCCAAAAATTAGTCACCAGATCATTGAACTCAAAATATTTAAGTTCAATTCTGTCTATAACAAATAAAATATTCATAACGCCTCACTTAATACTATATTTTTTCAGGATCCAAAACCCCGACAGAGGTATTGTTCAAGTTGACGAGTTTAATAAACCTTTCGACATCAGCCTCAATTTCGGGGAAAGTTCCGTAATGCATCGGGATAACCGTTTTGACGCCTAACCATTTAGCCGCAATCGCAGCATGTTCAACATCCATTGTGTAATTTCCGCCGATAGGAAGCATGGCGATTTGCGGGGCATAGAGTTCTTTAATTGTTTTCATCTCGCCTGACAGGCAGGTGTCACCGGCATGGTAAATTCTTGCTCCGTCAACATCGAGAAAAATACTTGCCGGGCAGCCGCCGTAGCGTCCGTCAGGAAGCGAACTTGAATGAAATGCAGGCAAAAATATTGCACGACCCCAGCTGTATTTAAGCCAGCAGCCGAGAGAAATTGATTTGGCTTTAGCGCCCTGTTCTCTGCAATATGCCGCAAGCTCCGGCACTGCAGTAATTTCTATGTCCAAATCTTTTGCTATCTCAATTGCCTGTCCGAGATGATCACCGTGTGCATGGGTTAATAAAATATCTCTGACAGGTTCTTTTTTCCAGTCATATTTTGGATTTTGCTTAATCATTGGATCAATAAGAACTGCGTTTTCACCGTTTGTAATCTGGAACGCGCTGTGACCGATGTATTTGATATCAACCATAATAATACTCCTTTACATTTTCTTTAAATTTAGCACATTTTACGATAAAATACAATTATGCAACAAAAGTATATGCAAAAATGTATAGAACTTGCAAAACTCGGTGAAGGCGGCACCTCTCCGAACCCGCTTGTCGGATGCGTAATTACGGACGAATTTGATAACGTAATCGCAACTGGATACCACAAAAAATACGGAGAAAACCACGCGGAACGCGATGCGCTTTTAAAAATCAATAAAGGCGACGGCGACACACTCTATGTAAATCTTGAACCGTGTTCGCATTTTGGCAAAACCCCGCCCTGTACGGATATTATTATTGAAAAAGGCATAAAACACGTTGTTGTAGGAATGCTTGATCCCAACCCGATTGTAAGCGGAATCGACAAGCTTAAAGCTGCGGGAATTGACGTAACCGTCGGAGTTTTGGAGGATGAATGCAAAAAGCTTAATGAAGTTTTTATAAAAAACATAAAACAGAAAAAAACTTTTGTGGCAATAAAAACAGCCACCACACTTGACGGGAAAATAGCGACATCAAGCGGATCTTCCAAATGGATTACAGGAGAAAAAGCAAGAGAAGAAGTTCACAGAATCCGCAAACGCTATGATGCGATTATGACAAGCTCAACAACGGTTATCGCGGATAATCCGAAAATGGAACACAAAAAAAAGATTATCCTTGACCGCGAACTTAAAACAGATTTGAAATCCCAAATATATAAGCAGGGCGAAATTTACGTATTCAACGAAAAAGAAGATGACCTTGAAGGCAACATAAATTTTATCAAAACGCCTGTCAAAGACGGCAAAATAAGTCTTGAATTCGTATTTGAAAAACTTTACGAACTCGGAATTATGAGTGTTTTGATTGAATGCGGAGGCAAGCTTAACGGCAAAGCGCTCAAATACGCAGACAAAATTTACCACTTTTTAGCCCCGAAAATCACGGGCGACAACAGTGCAAAATCCTGCTTTGACTACAAAAAAATTACGGAAATTTCAGAATGCACGAATTACAAAATCGACAGCGTTGAATTTTTTGATCCGGATATTTTACTAACCTATTATCCGATAGATAAAAATACGTAAAACGCTATAATGCTTTTATGAAAATTTCACCGTCCTACAGGGGTCTTTTTGACACAAAAGAATCCCTTGAAAATATTTTCAAAGCCCGCGAAACCTGCGCGGATACCGGCGCAAAACTGATAATAACACCGCATGCCGCATACGAATACATCGCGGAAATCACGTTCGGCGTATATGCGACAATACAACAAACCGTTGAAAATCTTACTATAATTGCGCCTGCTATATACAACAAAATCTACGGTTCCGTAACCACGGACGCTGAAAAATTTGAAACCCCTTTTGGCGATTTAAGAATTGAGGCTGCGGATTTGGAAGTAAATAATAAAATTTTTGAAGCCGAAAGCGCTCTCACATGCCAGCTTCCCGTGATAAAATACCTGTTTCCGCACGTCACTGTGACACCGATTATTTACGGGTGCGAAGATTATAAAAAAATTGCCAGCATAATTAAGCGCGGAACAACCGTAATCGTAAGCAATTTAAGCCGATATGTACCTGAAAGAGAGAATATAAAACTGGATGAACAGACTTCAAGAATGATAGAGCGGAAACAAATTCAGGATCTGGATATGGAGCTTGCGGACGGCGCCATAGGGATTTGCGCGGCAATAGAATTTGCAAAGCAAAATGGCCTTGAATTTGTCAAAACAGGACACACAAACTCCTCACAAACGAACCACGACACCTCAAATGTAGTGGGTTACGGGGGCTGGTATTTAGTCTAAGAATTTGCCGTCAAACAAATCCACAACCATATTCACCATATCGGAGCGCATTGTCTGATGTGCAGGAATTTTCTGTACAGCCTCTGCTTTTGCTTCCTCAATCTCCTCAGGTACCGGCAAATCTTCAACCGGAGGTTCAAGGCTTACAGGCGGCGGAGGCGCCGCATTAGACTTTGGGGCGGGAGTTTTCTCCTTTACGGGTTTATCATCCGGATGCGGAAGTCTTACAACTATATTTGTATGATTAAACAAAGCATTTACCGCATCAGACAGAATCTGTCTTTTGTTGCCCTCTAAAAATTGTTTTAAAAGATTTTCACTGTTGATACTTATAACAACCTTTTCGGACGAAAGCTCAACGGGATTAGCCCACTGGCGGAGAAGGGATTTTGTCGGAAGACTTGATATATTTTCAAGCAATTTGCCCCACAAAGCCGCAATATCATTGGACGAATCAACAGGCTGAGATTTCGGCATCGGTGAAAAATCTTCCGCCTTTTCAGGAGGTTCCGGCGCAACAGGTTTGACCGGCTCCGGTTCCTTCTCTTCGGAAACTTCCGGCATAACGGCTTTTACAGGCTCTTTCGGAATTTCTTTTTTAATTTCCGGTTTTGATAAAATTTCAGGCTTTGTAACCGGTGCCGGCGGGGTTTTATAAGAGGTTTGCTGCGGAGTGTGACCCGCTTCAAGTTCCGTAAGCCTTTTTTGCAAATCCTCAAGCTTTGTATTTTCAGTCAAATTCGCAAGGTCAATAATCCCGACTTCAAGCCAGAGGCGGGGGTTATTGGTTAATTTAATTTCCTTTATATATTCAGCGCACTTATCGACAAGCGACATGATTTGATGAGTTTCAACCTTGGAGGATTGTTCTTTCAAAGCGCCCAGCTGCGCTTCATTCAACTGTGTAAGTTCAAAAACAATTTCTTCGCGGCAATTCTTTACAATTAAAAGATTTTTCAAATAGTCCAGAAGGTTAGACAAAATCTGAACGGGTTCATTGCCCGAATTATAAATATTTTCGAGCATTTCAAGCGCAGATTGCGGATTTGAGGTTACAAGGGCATCTGCAAGCTTGTACAAAACATCAAACGAAATTCTTCCGAGCAGCTGATTTATGTCGTCGGTTGTAATCGCGTCTTTGCCGCCGAGAATGCTCAACTGATCCAAAAGCGCAATACTGTCGCGCATTCCGCCCGCTGAATTTTTAGCAATCGTAAACAAAGCGTCATCGGTAATATTAATTTTTTCGTTATCAGAGATATATCTCAGATGTTTAACAATATCATCGGTTGTAATTCTTCTGAAATCAAATCTCTGGCAGCGGCTCTTAATTGTATCAAGAACTTTGTGAACTTCTGTTGTCGCAAGGATGAAAATAACGTTTTCCGGCGGTTCTTCAAGTGTTTTCAAAAGAGAATTGAATGCCGTATTAGAAAGCATATGGACTTCGTCGATAATATAGATTTTGTATTTGCCGTAAACCGGTGCATAGAGAATTTTTTCCAGAATATTTTGAGTATCTTCAACTTTTCTGTTGCTTGCGGCATCGATTTCAATAACATCCATGGGAACGGCGTTTGTAATATCCACACAGCTTTCACACACACCGCAGGGGTTAATCGTAGGTCCTTGCTTGCAATTTAAAGATTTTGCAAAAATACGTGCGGTGGAAGTTTTTCCCGTTCCGCGTGGACCCGTAAACAAATACGCGTGCGAAATTTTGTTAAGCTCAATCGCGTTTGTAAGAGCATTTTTAATATGATCCTGTCCCACAAGCTCATCAAGCTTTTGCGGACGGTATTTGCGGTATAGCGGTATGTATTTATCGTTCATGATATAATTATAGCAAAACATAATCAAATTGGACAACAGTTTATGAACATAATTAAACCTGAAAAATTAAAAAAAGGCGACACAATCGGAATTCTTGCGACCTCAGGCGCTATAGAGGATAAAGAAAGCATATTACGCGCGAAAAAATTTTTTGAAACACTCGGCTATAATGTTACTTTAAGCGATAATGCATTTGAAGAATTTCACGGTATGGCGGGAGAGGACGAAAAAAGGCTTGGAGAACTTCACCGATTTTTCAAAACTCCCGAAATCAACGCCATAATCTGCATGCGCGGGGGCTATGGCGCCATAAGGCTTATCAAAAAGATTGATTACGATTTAATCCGCGAAAATCCGAAAATTTTTTGCGGGTATTCTGATATTACGGCGCTCTGCGCAATGTTTTTGAAAAAATCAAATCTTATGACATTTCACGGGCCGATGGCATCAGGTGATTTCGGGGCGGAAAATCCCGACAAATTCACCGTACAATCGTTTTTTAATGCCGTCACCGCTGATGAATTAATGTTTAAGCCCGACCCGCCGAAGATTTACAAATCTGGCAGAGCAGAGGGAATTTTGTGGGGAGGAAATCTTGCGACCCTTGTATCGCTTTGCGGACAGGATTTTATACCGGATGAAGATTTTATATTTTTTGCGGAAGATTTGAACGAACCCGCATACAAAATCGACAGAATGATGACACAATTAATTAATATTGATAAATTCTCAAGCAATATCAAAGGAATCGTACCTGGCGACTTTTTGGATATTGACAACCCCGAACGGCTTGATGAATTATTTATAGAAATCGGTGAAAAACTTAACATACCCGTAATCGGCGGGTTTAAGATTACGCACGGAACTCAAAAAATTACCCTGCCATACGGTGCAAAAGTATTCCTCGACGGAAAGGGGATAATAAGTAAGGGAATAAGAGAATAGGGGAATACGTTGTTTCTAAAAGCTATCTGAGCGGATTTTTCCAATATCAATTTTATTAAACACTTATTCACCTATTCACTTATTTACCTATTCACTTATCTTAAACATTAAAATTATATTAATTATCTTTAAAACTAAAATTTTTTGAGCTAAAATTTTAGAAGGAAATGGAGTAAAACAAAATGTGGGATTATTCGGAAAAAGTAATGGATCACTACAGAAACCCCAGAAATGTCGGCAAAATTGACGATGCGGATGCTGTCGGAAATGCCGGTTCATTATCCTGCGGTGACCAGTTGAAAATATATTTAAAAATAAAAGATAATATTGTAACGGATGCTAAATTTCAGACTTTCGGCTGCGGCTCTGCCGTTGCAAGTTCAAGCATTTTAACCGAAATGATTATCGGAAAATCAGTAGACGAAGTCAGAAAAATTACCAACAAAGATATTGCAGATGAATTGGGCGGACTGCCGCCTGAGAAGATGCACTGCTCGGTTATGGGCTATGAAGCGCTTGAAGATGCTCTGAAAAATTGGGGCGATTATCAGGATCTGGATGATTTGAGAGAGCCGGAAAAAGCACAAAAAATCGTCTGCACCTGCTTTAACGTAACCGAAAACGTAATTTGGGATGCGATTAAACAAAACGGACTCAAAACCGTTGAAGAAGTTACAAACTACACCAAAGCAGGCGGTGCCTGCGGCAAATGTAAAGGGCTTATTCAAGACATAATCAATACTTACTATGAAAAAGAAAAGTCCGAACAAAAACTTTCTCCGACCCAGAGAATTTTGAAAATAAACAACATAATTGAAACCCAAATCTCCCCCGAGCTGCAAAAAGACGGCGGGGACATTAACCTTGTTGACATACAGGACAACAAAATTTACGTAAAACTTCACGGCAAATGTTCCTCCTGCAAAAATGCAACCCTGACAATAAAAAGATTTGTGGAACAGACGCTTAAAACCGCACTGGACGAAGATATTGAGGTTATAGATGTATGATATATTTAGACAACAACGCAACAACAAAAATAGATGAACGTGTTCTTGACGCTATGATGCCGTATTTTAAAGAAGAATACGCAAACCCGTCAAGCATGTATAATTTCAGCAAAAAAGCCTCAAATGCACTTAAAGAAGCAAGAGGAGTTTTGAAAGACTTTTTAAACGCAAAAGACGAAAAAGAAATTATTTTCACCTCCTGCGGCTCTGAAAGCGCTAATACCGCGATAAAAGGGGTTTTGAACTACAATAAATCAAAAAAACACATTATAACTACAAAAGTTGAACACCCGTGCGTTTTGAACCTTTATCAAACACTGGAAAAACAGGGGTACAAAGTTGACTATATAGGCGTAAATTCAAACGGCGACTTAGATTTGGAACAATTGGAAGCCGCAATAACACCTGATACGGCGCTGGTATCCGTTATGTGGGCTAACAACGAAACAGGAGTTATTTTCCCGATTAAAAAGATTTCCGAAATTATAAAATCAAAAAGCCCTGATACCAAATTTTTCGTGGACGCTGTTCAGGCCGCCGGAAAAATTCCTCTTGACGTACAGGAAAACGGAATTGATTTACTCGGAATTTCAGGTCACAAATTCCACGCACCAAAAGGCGTCGGCGCATTATACGTAAATTCAAAAACACTTATCACACCCCTAATCGTCGGCGGTCATCAGGAACGCGGCAAACGCGCAGGAACCGAAAATGTGCCTTACATAGCAGGACTGGCAAAAGCCGCCGAACTTGCAATGGACGGATTGAAATACGAAGCAACGGAAGTCAAACGTTTGAGAGATAAACTTGAAAAAAATATTCTGAAAAATATATACAATTCCAGACTCAATACAGGCGTTTCCAATAGAGTTCCGAATACAACAAATATTGGGTTTGAATACGTCGAGGGTGAACTTATTCTGCTCCACATGAGTGATTTGGGAATCTGTGCAAGTTCAGGCAGTGCCTGCACATCGGGTTCACTGGAGCCGAGCCACGTTTTAAGAGCCATGAATGTTCCTTTCACCGCAATTCACGGCAGCATAAGATTTTCATTGAGCAGATTTACTACAGAAAAAGAAATTGATTATGTCAGTGAAAAATTGCCCGAAATTATCGAAAAAATTACGGCGATTTCACCCTATCAGGATGAGCTTGCAGCACTAAAAGCCCACAAATAATTACTAATTGTAAAGATTACACCCGTAAAACGGCAAAAAATCCCGTGCTTTGATTTAATATTAAAAAAAGGGATATATTACAATGCGAATACAAAATATCAACTACAATTATACACCGGCATTTGGCTACAATAAAAGATTAAATAAACAACTTACTCAAAAGCTTGATCAGGCAAAGCCGGATGACGAAATGGCAAATACCATAAGAAATCTGAACAATTTTTGCAACTCAACCGAAGAATTAGTCCGCACAAGCAAAGATTATGAGGAAGAAGACGATTATCTTTCCGCACTGGCGCGCACTAAAATTGCACTTGCCGAACTTGTTGATCTGAAATATCCCGAGTTAAACTACGCTGAGCGAGAACAAAAATCATATTTAAGTGAAATCAAAAAAAATGCAAAAGATCTAAAAAATTCAGAAAACGAAGATGACGATCTGCCGTGGCAGCAATATTTAGCCGAAGAATTTTATCAGGTTTTAAGCTACGATCCGGATTATGAAATAGCTGCCTATGATGATATTGCATTCAATTCTTCAAAGGACGAACAACAGGCTGCGGACAATTCCGTAAATTCCGCAGACCCGACAGATAAATACGCACAGATATCAACGGCAATAGAATCTCTCGGACAGATTCCCTCGATAATTGAACGTTTTACGCCTACATTTTCCAGCCCCAAAGGATTTGAAAGTCTCGGAGGTATGGTTGAGCTAAAAGACGAATTAAACGACAAAATAATTTATCCGGCAACACATCCAGAGGAAGCGAAGCTGGATTTTGAAGAATACGGCAAAAGACAACCCCGCGGGATAATGCTTTACGGACCTCCCGGCTGCGGCAAAACCTCTATTGTGGAGGCAATGGCTATGGAATCAAAACTTCCGTTGTTTAAATTAAAAATAAGCAAAGCCGGCTCTAAATACATTAACGAAACATCACAAAATTACGAACGCGTGTTCCGATACGTTGCCGAATGCGCCCAGATGATAGGTGAACCCTGTTTTCTGTTTATAGATGAAATAGACGGATTTTCAAAGGGCAGAGACGATGACAATTCAAATGAAGATTTGAAACAAATTGGTACACTTTTGAATTTGATAGAAACCGCAAGGGACAGAAATATTGTTGTTATCGGTGCCACGAATAAATATGATATAGTGGATGACGCGATTAAACGCAGGTTTGACGAACAGGTTTATATAGGCATGCCTGATATGGAAACGAGAGAAGAAGTTCTTAAAAAATCACTTTCTCAGCGGCTTAAAGGTGTAACCTTATCCGAGAATGCCGAAGCTCTGCACGAAATTGCCTCCAGATTGGAAAGTTTTCCGACAAGCGCAATCATAATTCTCACTGATAAAGCCTCTGACCGCGCAAGAAAAGACGGCAGACGTAATATTTTAAAAGAAGATTTTTACGATGCAATAGACAAAAATCAAAATCTTAAAATCAAAGAAAATAATTACAAAGAAGAACGCAGAAGAACACGCATCGGTTTCTGATAAGCTTACGTCTAAAGTCCTATATAAATTTCAAATTTAGTGCTTTTGCAGTAGGCGAAAATGCCTGTTTTTGTCTTTTTTCAAACTCCTGAAATGTAGAATAGAATTCACTCTTAAAAAATTCTATCCTGATTTTAAGGAGTGAATATGAAAAAATATTTAATAATTGTACTGATATTTTTTGCAGCCAACCTTAGTGTACAGGCAGGACCGTACACTCCGACTCTCGGCAAAATAGAAAATGTACTTTACGGATTTCAATATGATAATGAAGATGATTCCTCCAGACTTGCCCGAATTGAAGAAAGCGTCTACGGCATGTCATCTGCCGGAGATGTCGGAAAACGTATGGCAAAATTAAAAAATGACCTGTCAGCCGACCTCATAGGACACGAAATTGAACCTAAAGAAGACACCTTCCGCGAGGACGATTGGGTTGAAGAAATTCCTAAGGCTGATGCAAATATTCAATATCCGGCTGTGGATGAGCTGGAAATGAGAGTATTTAACAACAAATTCCCGCAAAAAGATATAAAAGAAAGGCTTTCCGCGCTTGAGGAAAAAACTTTCGGACAAACATTTAATGATGATTTAGCCTCACGCACGGACAGGCTTAAAGCGGAATTAAAGCCCTCGAGCTTTATGGATAATGCAATTGCCCAATCTTCAAACGATTTTTATGACGATGAAGATGTAATAACACTGGACAAAAGCTACCACCTTGACCGCTATGAATCTCCAAACATGTTTGATTATGATGCATATAATGCAGCGCACCCAAAAAACAGCGGGTTTTTCAAGCCTAAAAAAGCAAATATAACAACCGTAGAAAACGCTGTTTTAAATCAATCATTTAAAGATGAATCAATGGAAAAACGACTTTCGCGGCTCGAATATGCAATGTTCGGAACGAATTTTGCACAGGACGACACACAAACACGTGCCGAAAGAATTGCAAGCGCATACCATGCACAAAAAAGTTCCGCAAAATATGACAGCAATAAATTTACGCAAAACATGGCAACCGCAATGCAGATAGGAACACTAATTCTAATGGTGCTTGCCTGCATACTCTAGAATTTAAAAAGATTTTTCAAACCTTCTTTTGCGTCAATAAGCTGCTGTTTTGTATCCTCTACGGTATTTTTAATTGTTTCTTTAGCAGCTTCAAAGTCGCTTGTCACATCAAGTTCAGACGTATCGCAATCAGAAAGCCATTTGAAAGATTTCACGGAATTTGCACTGTCAATTCCGCCGTTAAATTCGACTTTAAAATCCTTATAAGCTTCACTGCCGGTAGAGAGAGCCGGAATATTTGAAACATTTTCATTTTCCGGATCGGTTGTCATGGAATCAATCAAAACAGCTGTCAAAGCCCCGAATTTCGGGATATAAGAAGTCAGCTTATCAACGGACAAATCACCCAGAGGTCCGAGAACTGTAACAACTTTTTCATCCAAACGTCCGAGCACAATGACATTTGTAGTTCCGTTCAAAAGATTATATCGTCCGGTAATATAATAAGCCATCAAAGGCCCAGACATGGTAACCGGTTCCAAATCAGTCCAGCCGCCTTTGAATTTCAAATTGCCGCTTATATTTTTAAATTCCGCAGTATTTTGAATAACCGGCAATGATGTAACAGATGTTACCGCAGCTTTCAAAATTGCGTTGCCGAGTATATTTTTTGCATAAAGCAAAGTATCAAAACGTCCGACATTCAAGAGTTTTCCGTTATTAATACTAAAAGAAGCCGAACCTGTAAGATTTTTCATCAAATCAATATCGGAAGCGCCGCGGGTTGCAATATCAGCATCAAAACCGAGTGTACCCGAAAGCGCGTTTTTAATTCCGGCAGCCCCTTCGATTGTTTTAACAGCGTTCATATCGGAGCCGGACATTTTTGCGGTAATTTTTCCGTCATTAATTCCGTACGAAATATTGCCGGAAATTTTTCCGCCGAAAGCGTCTGCTACAAGATTATTCAAATAAAACACACTGTAATTTTTCAATAAAAATGCACTTGCAAGATTTTCCGCAACAATTCCGCCGGATTTAAAAGTTTGCACGGTTGCGTTACCTTTCAGTAAAGGACCGTTAAGGTTTGCCACAAGATTTGTCATAGAAACAGCCATATCAGGAATTGATACGTCTGCAACACTGACAAGCCCCTTCACATAAGGATTTGCGACAGTTCCCGTAACATCAAGGTCCCCGCGGGCAGTAAGAGATGAATTTTTAAATCCCGGCACAGCCATTGTAATTTTTTTAGGCACGGATACTCTTAAATTCAATTTTTGAGCGCATGAAAGATTGTTCACCGTCCCGTCAACAGTCAGTAAAGGATTATTCAAACTGCCTGAGAATACACCTGTTTCCGTAAGCTTTGCCGTATCATCCGCAAGTTTTATATTTGAATTAATTATTGTTGTTTTACCTTTCAGATCATTAACATCAAGGATTGCCGCAAAATTTTGCACATCAGCAGCCGCATTGATTTTAATATTTTGATCTTTTGCGCCGCCTGTAATCTCTGCCTTAACAGGGATTTTACCTGAGGCGGATATCATCAATTCTTTCGGGAAAAGTGATTTAATATCGTTTCCTAAAAGCGAACCGGAGGCATTGATATTAATTTTCATCTTATCGTTAATATAATTAGCGATTTTACCTGTCACATCAATTCTTGAATTATTAAACAAAAGATAAGCTTTTTTGATATCAATATCTTTTTGTCCGATAACGACCTCAGTCTCGGGCAAAGACACAACGGCAAGCGGATTAGAGACCTTTAATTCATTAGCTGTCAAATCGCCGGTGAAATTTTTACCGTCAGTATTTATAACAAATTTTGCGTCCGGCATGGTAATACGGGTGTTTGACGGCGTGTTTTTGATATCCAGATTTTTTACCGAAAGATTAACAGCAGGGATAATTTTTGACAGTTTGCCTGTCAAAGAAGCGTTAAGTGAAAGAGCACCGGAATTAAACTTATTTTCTTTCAAAAGCTGCACCTGACCGGCGGCAGCTATCAAGCCTTTTAGCAAAATATTTTCAGCCTCAATATGAAGATCCGTATCTGCATTGTTTTGAATTGTACCGTAAATTTTTAAAGGATGCCCCATTATTTCAACTCCGGCATCTTTAATATTTACCATATTGTTAAAATCAATATCGGCTTTTATATTTTTCAAAGCGACATTATACTGCCTGTAATTCACGCTTGCCTGCGGGATTTTGAAATAACCGTCAGACTTTACGTGTTTTTTATTTGCTTTAATTGTAAAATCCGCGTCAATACCGCCGGTTGCCGAAAGTGTACGCAGGTCCTCAAAATTAAATGATTGAGCAATACAGTTCAAGATTTTAAACAAATTGTTAAACTGCGCATTTGAGATAAATTGCATATCTGCAGAGGGATTTTTGCCGAAATGAAATTTACCGTTAAGGGCTGTTTTTTCGTTTTCAGCAGAAAACAAATTAACATTGAGCTTTGCATTTTTACCTTTTGCATTAAAAATAACGGAGCTTGCGGGGAGCTTTTTACCGTCAACCAGCATAGAAAGATTTGAAATATCCGCACTGCCTGTAACCTCAGGAGATTCAAAATTTCCGGAGGTTTTTAAATCCATATTCAAAGCACATGTCAGCTCTGTTTTGTAAAGTGCCTTAAACATATCCATAAAATTGAATACAAAATTTTCTTCAGCCTTTTTTTCTACTTGAGGCTGCGGATTAAAAACAAGGTCATTCAGCGAAATATCCGGCATAAGCTTGTTAAACAATTTCACGTCATACTTGAATTGTTCTCTATTATTAAGTGTCAAATTACCTTTAGCGGAAAATTTAACTTTTTTATCCAGAACAAAATCGGAAAGCTTCATATTCTGACCGGAGAGGGTATACTCGTTTTTTGACGCCATGTCAATGAACGTCAAAGTATAAGTGCCGACTGAAATATCAGGTAATTTATTTGATAACTTAAACCCGAGAGGCAAAGGTTCCGCAGTTTTTGGCGCGGCATCCGGATCAGGCTGAGGCATATATTCTTCAAGCAAAAATCTGCCGTCCTGACGGACTTTCAATTCAGCCTCAACACTTTCAACAGATGCGGAATCAGCTTCAATTCTGCCGGTTAAAAGCGGCAAAAGCGATAATTTAGCCTTGAAATTATCCGCTGACAAAAATTTTTCACCGTCGGGAAGAGTAAATTCAGCATGCCCGACTTTAATTCCGGCGGTAAGTTTAGGCGTTGTCACGACTCCGAGTTTTTCAAGTTTTATGTCAAATCCTGAGGCGTCTTCAAGCATTTTTTCTATCTGCGGCGCATACGAATTTAAAACAGGCGATATAATCAAGGGCGACACAAGGAACAATACGTAAAATACGAGCAAAACCGCTCCCGTAATAAGACCCGCTCTTTTTAATTTATTCAAATCCATAACACAAACCCCTTTTTAAAAATATATTATCAAATTTTAATCATTTTTTCAACTTTTCAGGATAAACATTCCATTTTATCTCCGGATTTTTTCTGAACCAGGTGAGCTGACGCTTGGCATAACGTCTTGTATTTTGTTTAAGCTTATCAACAGCCTCCTCAAGCGTAAATTCCCCGTCCAGATACTGAATAACCTCCTGATACCCTATTGTATATAAAAGATTAGGAATACGCCCGTGCTTTTGAAGCAATTTTTTTGTTTCATCGACCAGACCCGAATTAATCATTTCATCAACACGCATATTAATTCTCTCATACAAAACATCCCGCGGATAATTCAGACCTATCCATTCAACATCATATTCCGGATTATTAATTTTTTGCGCAAGAGGTCTGCCTGTTTTTTTAACGATTTCAATAGCACGGATAAGTTTTTTTCTGTCGTTTTTATCAATATTTTGTGCCGCAGCAGGGTCAATTGCCGCCAGAATACCCGACAAATCCTCTTGGGCACGCAATTGTTCCCTTAATTCATAATCAGGTTCAACTTTGGGAAGGTCATAATTCATCAGCAGAATATTTATATAAAGCCCTGTTCCGCCTGCAACTATCGGAATTTTTCCGCGACTGCGGATGTCATTAATAACTTTCTTTGCTTCATTTGCATAAAGTCCTGCGGAATAATCCTCTTCGGGCTCCGCAATATCAATCATATAATGCGGAATACCTCCGCGCTCTTCAATTGAAGGTTTTGCCGTTCCAATGTCAAATCCTTTATAAACAAGCCTTGAATCAGCAGAAATTATCTCTCCGTCAATTTTTTGCGCCAATTCAACCGCAAATTTTGTTTTGCCGCTTGCAGTAGGACCAACTACCGCTATTACTTTATTCTTCAACGAATTCTCTTTCATAATACAAAAATATTAACATCACCAGATACACAAGAAAATAAAAATACACAACCGTCATTATAAAATACAAAATCGGATTAAATAACGAAAAGGTATTAATAAAAGAAAGAATAAAGTTCAAAACAGTGATAAAAACAAACAGTTTCAAACATCTGCCGAACCTGTGAAAGATTTTTTTAACGGAATTCACAAGTGCCGCAAACGGATTACGGCTGGCAAAAACAATTTCCGGCGCCCAGAGCATAAACAAAAATGACATCACGGTTGTTGTTGCCAGAAACAGCATATTCCAATTATTCAATTTTATAAGCTGTTCAAACGACAGAGAATCCAAAAAAGCTTTCATATCGGCAGCAGAGGACAAAACATTCTTCAATTGTTCGGGATTAAGGTCAAGTTTGCCTATAAAATGCATTCCAAACTGAAAAACGCACGCACCGGCTAATGCAATAATACATACAGCAATTATAATCATGCCGGTGTAAGACAAAAAATATTTTCCGATACCTGCGGGAATTGTTTTTAAGAGGTTAAAAGTGGCTTTTGCCCTGTCAGTATCCAGCACAAAAACCTGCTTTGACAATTTTACCGCCTTTTTAACCATATAAAACCATCCGGCAAGAAAAGCCGCGGTCATAACAAGTACCGTAACCGATGAAAGTAACACAAGCGGCAAAGAATTAACCGTTTCACGCGAAAAAGAAACGTATAACGACAAAATCCACATGAATAAAATCAAAGGAAACGCAATTATTATACAGTCATTTGTAATTCCTATAGCATCTTTAAAAAGTTTTCCCATATTTTGACCTCTTACACCGCAAGCTGCTGTTTTTCTTCAAGATTTTTTTTGCGTTTTCTGCGTTTCATCAAGTCGACAAATGCCTCAAGACGCGTCAGATAACCCGCTTTTCCCGTTTGTTCATCCATAATTAAAGGCAGAATAGGAATTTCACAGTTTTCTCTCATTGCCGGAAAAATATTCTGCGACATAATCTCAGGCATACAGGTAAACGGGCTTATGTGAATAATTCCGTCAATGCCGCGCTCATTTGCATAAGCGACGTCAGACACACACTCAAGCGCGTCGCCGCCTATATCACGCATCAAATAAGGTTTTGCGAGCCTGTTTGCACGCTGAAGGTGTGTTTCGCCTTTTCTGAACATCTTAGGTATTATAGCGTCTTTTAAAAAGCTGCTTACCGTCAAACTTTTTCTGACCTGAACGCCCATTGCGCCGAGTTCTTTTTCAATATTCTGATTTGAGAAAGGATCGCACACGAGGAAAATTTCACCTGTAATATCAACATACAAAACTTCTTTATTCTTGTCGATTTTAACCTTATCCATCACCGCAAAAGCTTTCTTTTTAGCTTTTCTGAGCTTCCAGAAAGAATCCTCCGCATCCACGATTTTCAAAGCTTTATTAAACGCCTTTTCAGCGTCGCCGCTGTTGATTTCACGTGCTCTCAGGTAAGCGAGCTTTGTTTCCAGATCATCAACAAGAAAAACCTTTCTTATCGCCGTTATAATTGCATTAAGGAACATAAACGGTCTGTTTTTGCCCGTAACTTCCCTCAAGAATCTATACATTCCTTCAATTCCGTCATAGAGCTGAAGTTCAATATATTTTGCGTCATATCCCAGATCGTGCAGGGCGTTTTGAATGCATTTACCGTATTCGCCGAGCCTGCAAATTCCCGGAGACGTAATCATCGCAACGTAATCCGCACCGCCTTCAAGCGCCTCAATGAAGTTGCCGAGGATTAATTTATACGGCAGACAAATAGCTTCCGGCGAATGTTTTGTGCCGAGAGAAAGCGTTTTTTTACTTGTATATGGTTCAATAAAAGGCTCAACGCCTACTTTTCTCAACGCACATGACCAGGCAATATATATAAGCCCCATATGCGGGAATGCTACTTTTTTCAACTTTTTATCATGTTTTTTCATATTTTTTATCCTTGAAATTTCAAATCGGGGTGACGTGCTGCAAGCGTTTCATCAACACGCTTAACAGGGGTTGAATGAGGAGCCGAAATCAACTTTTCCGGATTAATTTCAGCCTCTTTTGCAATTTTTATCATAATATCTGCAAATTCATCCATTTTTTCCTTAGTTTCGGATTCCGTCGGCTCAATCATGATAGCTTCATGGACAATCAGCGGGAAATAAACCGTCGGCGGATGGGTATTTTCATCCATAAGCGCCTTTGCAATATTCAAAGTTGAAACTCCGTTTTCATGCTTTTGCTTTTCACCGGACAGAACAAATTCATGCATACAAACTTCGTCATACGGCAAATCATAATACTTTTTGAGCTTTTCTTTTAAGTAATTTGCGTTCAAAACAGCATTTTCAGATGCATTTTTAAGATTTTTGCCCATCATAAGAATATAAGCATACGCCTTAACCAGAACGCCAAAATTCCCGTAAAAAGCCTTAACAGAGCCGATTGAATGTTTTATATTATAATTTCTGAAATATTTTTGTCCGTCAAAATCAACAAAAGGCGCAGGCAAAAATTCTTTCAAAGCTTCCGTAACACAAACGGGACCTGCACCCGGACCTCCGCCGCCGTGCGGGGTTGCCATGGTTTTGTGCAAATTCAAATGCACAACGTCAAACCCCATAAGCTCAGGGTTTGTATAGCCCATTATCGCATTGAAATTTGCGCCGTCATAGTACAAAAGCGAGCCGTTTTCGTGCATTAGACGCGAAATTTCAAGCACATTTTCTTCAAAAAGCCCGAGAGTATTCGGATTAGTCATCATAATTGCGGCAACATCTTTGTCCAAAACGGATTTCAAAGCTTCAATGTCAACCTGTCCTCTGTCGTTTGATTTAATTTCAACAATATCAAACCCGCACATTTTCGCACTTGCAGGGTTTGTACCGTGTGCGGAATCAGGGATAATAACCTTTTTACGCAAATCGCCTTTTGTCTCAAAATATTTTTTAATAATCATCATGCCAGTCAATTCACCGTGCGCGCCTGCAGACGGCTGGAGCGTAACCGCATCCATTCCTGTCAAAGTTTTCAAAGCCTCCTGCAGCTTATACATCAATTCAAGAGCGCCCTGACAATCCGCATCATCAGCCAGCGGGTGAAGATTACCGAAATCTTCCAGAGATGCAAGAAATTCATTTACTTTCGGGTTATATTTCATTGTGCAGGAGCCAAGCGGGTAAAAACCTTTTTCAATACAAAAATTTCTGTCGGAAAGCTCTTTATAGTGACGCATAACATCCAATTCACCAAGCTGCGGCAGACCTATTTTTTCACTTCTCAATAACGAGCTGTCGAGAAATGAAACATCCATATTTTCGTCCGTCAAATTAATCCCGTCAACACCGTTTGATTTTTCAAATATAGTTTTCATCTAGATAATCCCCTGCCTTGCCAAATCTTTTTTAATCTTGTCCAATCCTGATTGAATAATTCTTGAAATTCTGGATTGTGAAATATTAAATTCTTCCGATATTTCTCTCAGTTTTTTCTCTTTAAAAAACTTATATTCAATCAATTCTCTTTCACGCTCCGAAAGTTTTTTCATGGATTCCATAATTTCATGTTTCAATTCAACGAATTCAATGGATTCTTCGGGATTTCTGTCCTCGGACTTAATCTGAGTAGGGACTTCGGCATCCTGCATTTCGTCAATCGAGAGGATAGTTTTATAGACTTCTTCACGCAAATTGTTATCGTATTCTTCTTCTGTTTGTTTTTTGTTTTTCAAAGAATACCATTTATAGCGTCTTCTGACCTCATTTCTGATAGCCCACTTGATTGCGGTTGAAAGATAAGTATTATTGAAATCCTCAGGCTTATGGCTTTTAAAAAGCACATAAAGCGTATGATTGCCTATATTAATCAATTCCGGCAGCTCAATTAAATGTGAAGATGAGAACTTCTGGTACTCCACTTTTGCAATCATTTCTATTAAATCTTTATAATCTCTCAGATTGACTTTTGGCGTTGCCGGCATGACTTGGATCCCTAACCATATTTACAATTACATAATATCAAAAAAAATTATAGCAGACAAGAGGATGTAATTTTCCTTAACATAAATTATTTTTCTTAAAAAAGGAGAAAAAATGAACGTACTATTCTGCACTGACGGATCAAAAATAAGCTATGACGCAGTAAAAAACTTTGCACACTGGGTAAAAAACGCGACCGTTGATATAATTTGCGTAATTGATTGGAGTTTTTTACCCGATAATACGATAATAGAAGAAAACGGTTTTGTAACAAGCTGCCGCAACAATGCAGACTGCATACTTAAAAAGGCTGAAGAAGAAATTAACGCAACCGGATTAACTGTCGGCGAAAAGATTAAACACTGCGGAGCAGTTGTTGAAAGTATACTTGAACAACTTGATAAAAAAAATTACGATATGGTGATTTTGGGTTCGCACGGCAAAAAAGGTATCCAAATCTGGCTCGGGTCAGTGTCAAGAGAAGTGCTTGAAGCCGCAAAAATTCCCGCATACATATCTAAACAGGCAAACAGCGGCAAAAATGTCTTATTTACAACAGACGGAACGGAAGTTTCCATAAATACAACTCAAAAAGCAATAGAAACACTTGATTTATCTGACAAAAACATTTATATCTGCACGGTGACGGAAAATCCGGATTTGTTATTTTTGGAAGGCACGCTTGACGCCAACTGGATGATGGCAATAAGAACACAGCAGCAAATATATTCGGACAGTGCAATCAAAACCCTGCTGGCACTATTTGAAAAATACAATCTTCAAGTTAAACAAAGCAGAATTTTAGAAGGTGTACCAGCCCAAAGCATACTAAATTACGCAAGGGAAGAAAACATCGACATGATTGTCACGGGTTCTAAAGTAAAAACAAAAATGCAAAGCTTTTTACTGGATTCAGTAAGCAAACGCGTTGTCGAAAACGTAAAAAGCGATGCATTTGTAATAAAAATTCCCTACCAGGGATAATCATCTTTAATCTGCCAGCCGTCATAAAAAATCAATGCCGCGCACCAGTAACCTTTCTTGTTGCTGTTACAAGAATAACCATTTGATGAACTAAGTACATAATCTCTTGAATATATGCCGTCAGGAAAACGCCATGTTTGAGCTGTTCCGGCATCACCAAGCGGTCTGAGGCCATATTCGGAACTCATAAAAAATAAAAAAGTATCTTTTCCGACTGTATTGGGTTCTTTTGTGCCATTCACATCAATTCCGATCCATAATCCGCCTTCTACCACACCATTAAGATTTGCGCTAATCAATGAACCGTCAGATAATACAAAATGCGTGGCACGAGTAGAAACAGGTGCATAAGTGGTACCTGAATAATCCGAGCCGTTCAAGTTGTATCTGGGCGCCACATCCCAGAGCTCAGCAGACGTAAAATTTTTGGAAGATACAATATAATCGGCAAAATATTTCGCAAAAAACTCTTTTCCGTTCAAGGATGTATCCCATCTTTCAACAGGACCGTTCACGTTCTGTGACATTAATATTGCCTGCTGAACCGTACTGTAAGCTTTTTTCAGAGCAGTCACGGTTTGTTTCTTCTGATATTTTGAAATCAAAGTAGGAATTGTCATTGCCGCCACAATCCCGATTATGCCGAGGGTTATTAAAACTTCTGCTAAAGTAAAGGCGGCTTTTTTAGAAGATACTAAGTTACTAAGACAGTAAGGCACTAAGTGTTTACTGTGAGCTTCGCTCACTAATTTGTCATCCTGAACTTGTTTGACTACTTTTTCCAAAATCTTTGATTTTGTGAAAAATGTCCGGTTTTTCCGCAGGATCTCTGATTTATAATTCATCACATTAGAATTATAATTTGTTTTATATATTGTGTCAATTGTTTTGGTATATTTTCTGTCGGCTTGGTAATGCCGACCCACTAATTTTTCCCTCCCGCCCTTGAGGAACAAAGGGAGCCAACGAGGTACGAGTTGTGCGACCCTGTTTCCGGAACGTAGTGAAGGTGGGAGGGTTAGGGTGGGGGGATGCTTGAGATCCTGAATCAAGTTCAGGATGACATGGTAAGTCACACCAATGTTCAGTGTGTTCTCCTGCCTCAGGCAGTTCAGGATGACATATTGTAAGTCGGATTTACCATGCCGACCTACATTTATGTTATAAATGTTCCTTCTTACTATCTTAGTGCCATAGTATCTTAGTAACTTTACATAATCAATACCGCCAAAACCCTTGTCCTGTCTATCTAGGAGAGTAGCCCCCCCCCGACATTTTTAAACTCTTTGTTTTTCATGGCTTTCCTCCTTATATTAATCTTAATTTATCCGCGCCTTTTAAATAAACGAATTCAGGCTCAAAATCTTCTTTTACATTTGCAACTACCAGAACACGCAAACACATAGCGAGTGCACCCGGCACGTCAAGTTCACTATAACACATCATGGCAGTTTTGGTCAAACCCATATCAATCCGCGCAAACTTCGCCGGAAATGCCGCATTCAAATCCCGTGTAAGAGTAAAAATAATATGCGAAATATTTTCTTGCGTAAGATCATTTTTTCGAAACATTTCGCTCAAAAGTTCCAGAACAGCCGCCTTAATTGCGTCTTCCGTATTCTCATCAACTGTAATTGCGCCTCTGATACCTTTTGTAATCATCTTCTTAATCCGTTATACCAGTCACGGGCGGACATTTCACCTTTGCCTTCGGGTTTTACCCTTGTAAGTAAAAGGCAATCCTTGCCGCAGCCCATTAAAACACCTTCTTTTGTAACTCTTAAAAATTCACCGCACGCACCGCAATCGTCAACAACACGGCTTTCAAGAACTTTTATAATTTTTCCGTCATAAATAAAATACGCGGACGGACTTTTGTAAATTCCACGGACAAGGTTATTAATCTCGCACGCAGGTTTTGACCAGTCAATTTGAGTTTCTTCTCTTGTAAGTTTATTTGCCATGCAAACCCCGTCCTCACATTGCGGAACAGGTTTTAAATTACCGTTATAAAGGTCAACAAGTGTTTTTTCAAGCAATTCAGGCGACATGTCGCTTATTTTTTCAAACAAATCCATACAATTCATATTGTCAGGGATTTTAATTGTTTCTCTAAGACAAATATCACCGCAGTCCAGCCCCAATTCCGTAATCATGGTGCAGATACCTGTTTCCTTATCGCCGTTTATAATAGCGCGCTGAATCGGGTTTGCGCCTCTGTATTTGGGCAAAAGCGACGCATGAAGGTTAATTGTTTCAAATTTCGGAATATCAAGGACTTCCTGCGACAAAATCTGCCCGAAAGCAAACGTCACAAAGAAATCAGGCGACAACTTTTTTAATTCCTCCTGAATTTCAGGTTCTTTACGAATAGATTTAGGCTGAAAAACAGGCAAATTGTGTGCAACAGCAAACTCTTTTACAGGAGACATAGTAAGCTTATGACCGCGTCCGGCGGGTTTGTCGGGCTGGGTCACGACCGCCAAAACCTCGATTTTATCGGAATTATAAAGATATTCAAGTGATTTGACGGCGATTTTCGGGGTTCCGAAAAAAACAATTTTAATCATTAAGCTCTTTCTCCAATTCCGGTTCTTCAAGCAATTTATCGGGCTCAATCGGCGGCAGGTGGAATTTTTCAAGAATACCTTCCGTTTCAAACCTGTTTATACAGTGGTCTATAAACAAAACACCGTTCAGATGGTCAAATTCATGCTGAATTGCGCGTGCAAGAAGGCATCCGTCTTTTGCTTCAAGCGTAAATGAACGTCCGTGTGCGTCAAGCGCCTTTACCATAACATTTTTATAGCGTCTGACGTCCGTATAAGCCTCGGGAAAACTCAAACAGCCCTCATTGCTAATAACAGCGCCCGATTTTTTAATAATTTTCGGATTTATGAAAACCATCGGGTTCAAAGGCTCGTTTCCTGTTGAAACGTCAATGACAAATACTCTGTAATTCACCCCGATTTGCGGAGCCGCAAGCCCGACGCCGTTTTGGGAATACATTGTATCCAGCAAATCGTTGACCAAATCCGTAATTTTTCTTGAAACTTTATGAACTTCCTTTGACGGCTCGCGCAAAGACTTTTCGCCGTATTTTAAAACTTTCTTAATCGCCATAACTACCTCTTTTAAAATTATATACTAAATAACGGGTTTTTGCAAATCAGCGAACATTTAAAAATTTATGAACCTGCGGTATAAGACGGGTTTTCGGGTGTAATTCAAGAAATTTATCCAGAATTCCGGCTGCAAAATCCGGCGTAACCGAAAGCTTATTTCCATTCATTTCCGGCTGCAAAACAAGCTCAATATCGTGTTTTTGCCCCAACTCACAACATTTTTTAATCTCATCATCAGTTATCGCAGAATTAAAGACAATCTTTGCAAAACACTCTTTTTGTTTTGCCATTTCAAAAAACATGTCATGGAATTTGTAGGAATCCTTAATCCCTGAGGCGCTTTCAAGCTTGATATCAGCGGCAATTATATCAATAAAGTCAATAATTTCGGCAAGTTTATCCGCAAGAGTAGCATTTGTTTCAAGATAAATTTTCATGCCTGCAGCAAGCGGCAGAAATTCCTTCAGAAAATCAACTGCTAAAAGCGGCTCCCCGCCGGTTAAAGATACTGAATGAATAGTTTTTAAATCAAATTTTTTGAGATAAGCCGCGAGTTCTTGAGGCGTAAATTCCTCAAAATACTCGTCAGGCGCAAATTCCGTATCACAGTAGTTACATTTGAGATTACAATTACAAAAACGTACAAAGATTTGTTTGCAGCCGATATACGGGCCTTCTCCCTGAATTGATTCAAAAATCTCTTTAATTCTGACAGTTTTGTTATTCATCGTTCAAAATATTCTCTCTTATATTGTCCGCTGAAAGTTTTTTTAATTTTTCGTACAGCTTAACCTCATCATCCGACAAACGTTTCGGAATTTCAACAGACACCGTGATAATCATATCTCCCGTTTTGCCGTTTTTCTTCAAGCCCTGTCCGGTAAGTCTGAATTTTTGCCCTGAAGATGTACGGGGAGGAAGCTTCAATTTTACAGCACCTTCAAATGTCGGAACGGTGATTTCGCCGCCCAGAACAGCTTCATAAGGAGTTATCGGAACTTTGTACAGAATATCTGCCCCGTCGTACGAAATATTAGAGTTCCCTTTAATCGTAATATTCAAAAAAAGGTCACCGTTTTTGCCGCCGAATTGACCTTCACCGCCCTCGCCTTTCAGGCGGAGTTTTGAACCGTTTTTTACATTTGCGGGAATTTTTACGTTAATACGCTTATGGATTGAATATTCTCCGGAACCGCTGCAAACAGGACATTTAGCACCGTTAATAAACTTTCTGCCGTTACATCTCGGGCATAATTCCGTATGAACGACATTAACCGTGCGGGTTGTGCCTTTTACGGATTCGGCAAGCGTAATCGTGATATCAGTTGTTATATCTTTGCCTTTGACCGGCTCTTTTTTAGTTTGTTTGGGTGTGTCAAAAATTGTGCCGAAAATATCAGAGAATTTTTTGTCGGTATGGTTTGGCTTTTTCCCTGATTGCTTAGTTTTTTCGGATTTAAGAGATGCTTTTTGCCGGTATTCTTCTTCTGCTTTTTCAGATGATGTATGAGTTTTTTCGGTTTTAAAAAATCCGTTCAGGGTGTCATATTGAGAGCGCTTTTTAGGGTCGGAAAGCGTGTCATAAGCTCTTGAAATCTCTTTGAATTTTTTTGCACCGTCAGGGTTGACATCCGGATGATATTTACGCGCAAGACGTCTGTATGCAGCCTTGATTTCTGTCTGCGTACTGTTTGGCGTTACTCCTAAAATCTCATAATAATTCATAATTTTATATTAACGATAAATTAAAATTTTTCAAGGGGAAGATTATGACTTTCCCCCAACCCTTTCCACTCAAGACAAATGTAGGTCGGATTATCCGACAGTAAATTTTTCTGTCTGCATAGTTCTGGATGACAAACAATCTCACTCCTATCACTTTACTCACTCCACTCACTTCACTCACTCTGAAAACTTCTTAGTGCCTTAGTATCTTAGTATCTAAGTAACCATATTCTAACGTCTTAACGGCTTTCCGCAATGTCTTTGCGGTATTTCATCCCGTCAAATCTAACAAGAGCAAGATCATCCGCAAGAATTTTTTTTGCTCTGGAAAAAGTCTTTGCGCAGGACGTCAGAACAAAATTATTGCCTTTTGCGGAAATATATTCAAAATACTTATTTTTAGATGCATCCTGAAAACTCACTTCTGAATCCGTGATGTCCAAATTCGGAATAACCTGCCCTCCGGTACGCGATTTTACAACGCATGAAACAGAGCAGCCGTCATTTGTTAAAATATCTTCGTATTCATCTGCAAATGATCCGTTAGCACATGCTTCAAAAAGCTCTATCAAATTTTCGTCCACGGAATTCAAAACCGCCTGTGCGTCAAAATCCTGCAAAAACGGCTTAAATTCAAGACATGTATATGAATTTTCATCCGTCATAACCGCATCAATTCCCAAAATACCCGTATAAGGCATGCCGCGTTTTTCAAGGGATTTGAGCGCATTCACAACAACATTTTTGAACAATTTTTCAACAATTTCTTCGGGAACCTTATAATCAGGCACGTAAGCCCCCACGCCGGAGGTTAAAAGTCCGCCGTCTCCGCTTTCGGTAAATTTAAAATTATGCACAACCGCAAGCGGAAGCGCATGATAACCGTCTGTCACAGCATAGAGCGTAAATTCATGCCCTGCGGCATATTCTTCAACAACAACTTTTTCCTCCCCGCGGAAAAACAATTCTTCCGTAAAAGTTTTTGCCGTTTCAAAATTCAAACAGCAAAGTCTGTCACAGGCGGCATTATTATTGTCACACCTGACCACAAGCGGATAATTTGCATCTTTTAAATAATCCAGCGCAAGCTGCTGCTTTTCAAAAATACCAAATTTCGGCGTAGGAGCATGTAATTTATATAAAAATCTCTTTCCCTGCGATTTGCTCACCGCAAAATCAGCACTTTTCGCAGCCGGTGCGAATATTAACTTTTCATTTGCCTGAAAAACAGATGCAATGTCACTTTTAATCGCATTTTCCGATACTGCAACGGCCAAATCTATTTCGTTTTCTACCGCAAATTTTAAAAGCCCTGACGCGTCATCATCCCTTAAATCAACACAATGCGCAAAATCCTCCATCATAGGACTACCGGGTGCAACGTAAACCTCCGTTCCGTATGAGGCAAGCTTTTCCGCCAGCGCATATGAATTTCCCGCTAAAAGTATCTTCTTCATAATTCAAATTATACTACATAAAAAAGAGGATTTTGTTAAGATATTTTAAGATTTTTCGCAAAATTATGTTATAATAATGACAGACGGACAGATATCATTAATAACCTATTGAGAGGGTTTTATGGCAGGTATAGTAAATTTATTAACACAGGTATTATCAGGACAAAACATTACATCACCGGCAGCAGTGAAAAGTACATCAGCATCACTTGCCGGAAGAAATCCGTTTGTTAATTATAATAATGCTAATTCTTACGCAAAAAATACACCGGTCAGAGGCGGTTATTTTGCAGGCTACTACAACGGTAAACAAAATATTGTCGGTCAAAGACTTTTTATAGAAGTTTAAATTTTACCCTTTTTATGTTATAGTTTATAAGAGGGGTATATGAAAAAGACAATTTTATTATGTATACTGGCAATTTTATTAATATATCTGGTTTTTGACAGATTTGCACTCCAGATTGTATGGGTAAATCCGAATGTAAATACAAAAGTTTACCCGTATATTTCCAAATCACTGAAAGAAATTGACAAAGCCCTTAATCATACAGTGCTTGCCATGAAATCAAGCCAGCTGGATGTAAAACTTTTATACAAAAATGCATACGGTTCAGGCTTTTTAAAACACAATCCCATACCTAATGATCTTGACTATTCTATTGGAGTATACCTCGGGGAATATGATTTTGACGGAAAAAACAGCGGCGAAATCGCCAAAAAAATTGACGAAAAAATGACAATTTTTCAGACTGAATTTTACAGCTACATTAATACAATTGCACCCGGCAAATTATATTCAGACTATGATGTTCTGACATCGCTTACCAAGCTGTTTAATAAACGTGACGCAAATATAGCTTCAATCAGTTCCTCAATACCTAAACTTTTTGATCATAAAAATTATATTGTATACACGGACAAAATTCTGCTGGATGAGAATGACAAAGAATTCATCATGACATTTCCTTTCATACTAAAGGAAAACGAAGTTTTGATAGAAGATTATAACCCGATAACACTTTTTACGGATCTTGTAAAATATGACAAAAACACACGCGATATGATGCGCGAAATCACAATCGTAACGGATTTTTACGTTGACATAAAAAAAGGTGACGACGTTGTTCACGCGGAAATTGTCGCCGAATCCTTTACAGGACAAAGACTTCAATTAACAAGAAGATTTTTTGTGCCGGTAATTTTTACGGGCAACTCTTCCGCTAAATACCTGAAACACCTCCATCTTTTAACAAATGATGACGATTACATTGAATACAGACTCTTTAATTTCAAAAGACACCTGCAGGAATTTTCAAACCTCAAAGAACTGCAGGAACGTCCCGTAAAATTATTCAAACGTGTTCTCCAATGCGAAGACTTAATTCTTCCCGTGCTGGATCCCAAAACGGTTGAAGATATTGATGCAACAATAGAAGCCAACTTAAATAATCCGAAAATCCAGTATATCAATGACTGGCAGACAGCTTTCGGCAATCTTATACAGATTTCCGCAATGCCTAATCTGTACCTCAAAGCGCAATATAACAATAAAATTACTGTTCATTTAAATACAATGAAACAAATTACACAGGATATGAAAGCTTCCGGACTTTATAAAGAAGAAGACATAACACTGATAGAAAATTACACAAATGATCTTGCTGATAAATTGAAATTGATAAATTCCGAATTCAAGCTGAAAGATTACTACAAATATATAATGAAAACCGCAAATCCTGTCGCTGACAGACTGGAACAGATAATTATCGAATCAACAAAAGATTTGCCAAAAATTACCGGCTACATTTCAACCTTTAATAAAATTCTGGAGATGGCAGGATTTCACAGGGTGGAAATCTGCTGGCTTGATAAAAATCTTATGGGCGTAGTAAAGGACGAATTCACCTCTCAAATTCCGGAAAAAGACTTAAAGCTTATGGCAAAAGCAAACGATCTGGCTGATGTTGAATACAAATTTATTTCCAAATCCGAACTTTCCGGTCCAAAAGTCCGCTATGCAGTCTGGGTTCGCTATAATTCAACCGATAAAGAAAATCAAACCTGGGAAAAAATGAAATCTCAATTGCTTGATGATAAGAAAAATTTCAGGTTAAAAAGACGTTTTGTAATTTTATCTAAATAGCTTCTGTGCACCGGTAAGACTTAACGAATAACAAATAAAGATATACAAAAGCAGTTTTATTATGTTTGCGTAAACAAAATTCAACGGTAAAAATAAAAGCTCAACAAACAAATATGAAATGCCGCATATTACAGCCGAAAAAATAACAGTTTTTAGAATAGCCTTATAATTCGCATATTCCAAATTCTTAAACTGAATTATAAAATTAAGGGTAAACAATAATACTATAGAAAGCAGCATTGCAATACCTGCCCCGATAATGTGAAATTTGCCGATAAGAAAGAAATTCAGGTTCAATGCAAGTAATCCGGCAAAAAATGTTATCGCCATTTCAATATAAGTTTTGTTTTGAAGATGATATTTTATGTTAAAAAGCTTCATCAATTCATGCATAAATAAACTTATTGCGAAAAAAGGAATAACCAGCGAGGTTTGCGGATATTTGTCTCCGAACGCAAGATTGGCAACATTTTGCGAATAAAAACAGAACAATAAAATAATCGGTATAAAAATTCCGCAATACAACTGTATAGCGCTTGTAACATATGGCTTAATACGACTTTTGGACTCGTATTTTTTTATAATAAACGGGAAAATAGCAAACGAAAATGTTGACAGAATCGGGGTCAAAATACTTGTAATAAAATAAAAAGATACACCTACGGTAGCAGTCTCCGTAAAATATTGATTATATTGAAACACATATTTATTGATATTCAGAATAGCCCAAATACTTGAATTTGTAATAATTTGCGGCAGAGCATACTTCAAACTTTCAAAAAGCATTTCACAATTGACATTTGCCAGAAGCTTTATTTTCAGCCCGACCTGCTGCAGAATAAAAATATCAATAACGAACATGGCTGCGGCCATTCCAAAAAGCACAGCATGAACATTCGGCAAAAATCCCGTAAACAGCAAAAATAAAGCCAAAAAAGACATCTGATAAATTATTATGCTGAATGAATACAAAAACGGTTTGTTCAAAATTCTCAGCATCTGATACAAAAACTGTCTTATACCGCACGGGATAACGACAAACAGAGTCAACAAAAGAACTGTTTTTGGTATAAAAAACTTTTCAACAGCAAAATCCGCAAATAAGAAAAATCCCAATATTATAACAGCATACACAGCAAGCGCAAGCCAGATAATATTGGAAAAGAATTCATCCAGCCTGTCCGAATACCTGTATTTTTCATAAAAACGCAGAGCAGACTTGGAGATCCAATCGGAAGAACATGTGCAGACGAGATTCAACACACCGATTGAGAGCTGGAAAATTCCCAGCTCTTTTGCGGACAGCATGTGAGCTAAAATCGGGATTATAATAAGAGAGTTTAATACAACCAGCAATCTTGAAGGCAAATAACTCAAAAAAGTATTAAAGATTGTATTATAATTCTTACTCAATCCAAGGAAATTCATTAATAGTCCATTGTCCAATCTGCATTAATAATTCTGTTAAAACAACCGGAGCCGTAAACATTTGCCCTGCAGACTTCCACAGAATCCACAGAAGAAACCCTGTCGCCGATAAACCCGTCAAGATAAATATAAAACAGGAACAAATCTCTGCCTGCTATATTGGGTTTTGCCGGCCCGTTGACATCTACAAGGACTTCACCTGAATCACCGCTGTATCCCGGAGGCGTAATACAAATTGATGCACCTGTTGAAATTATTCCGCAATACGCATCGCCGTCACCCGGAAGATTAACGGCGTCACCGCTCAGGTTTTTATAAGACGCTGCAAAGCATTCACCGGTCTCAGTGCCGCAATCAGTATTGATTTTTAAATATTTTTTCATAAACGTGCCTGCTGAATTTACAACACTGCCGGTTTCCGAATCATAATACAATGAAGATTTAGAAATAGATTTGGCTTTTTCATCAATCATCATAAGTTTAACGGCGTTATTTATTGCCATATAAGCTCTTTGCAATCCTGCAATCTGAGTTTTTTTACTAAAATGCGAAAACACTATCGGCACCGTAATAATCAAAATAATACCGATTATTGCAATTGCAATCAATAATTCATTTAATGTGAACGCTTTTTTCATATACATAACTCCTTTTAATAATCCATCTTCCAGTTATTTTGCATCAAATAGTCAACACAGGTTACCCAGTAACCGCTGAAAGTCTTGCAATCCTCCGAAAGTGATGTTATCTCATCACCATTTTCCAAAACATCGTCCGATGAAGCCGTCAATTCACCTTTATCCGTGATATAGGCAACAAATAAATCTCTGCCGAGAATATTCGGAGGCTCAATATTATTTACATCAATGAAAAAATAACCTCTTATATTAGATTCCAACCCGACTGCCGCACCGTTGGCAAGGATAAAAAATGTATCTGCACTGCTTGCGAAGTTTTCTCTGGAAGTTGCATTAATGTCTTTATAAATATCCGCGAAACAACCGGTCTGGGTACTCCCGCAATCTTTTGTGACATCAAAATATTTTTTCATAAAAGCATGAGCCTGAGTTTCAGTATCAGATACAAGCGGCAAATCCATATCTTCAAGCGAACGAATTCTCATCTCAAGCATAGCCGCAGGAATAGTATCCGCAAACTGAGAATAAGTCTGCTGTAATACCGCAATATTCGCTTTCGTGAATGTATTTTTCATAACATGCGGCACCGTAAGCACCGCCACAACACCGACAACTGTCAGCGCAATCAATAATTCAGCTAAAGTAAATGCCTTTTTCATCGCCGCTTTCTCCTAATAATCCATTACCCAGCCGTCCTGCTCAAGAATATACAGGCAATTAGCTCCGTAATTTAATGAACTATGACATGAAGCAACCAGATCACCACGATCTTCAGGTACCGTTGGATCGCTTAACATGAAACCGTACGATGAGGCTAACGTACCGTCATCATTCAGCAAAACAGTAAAAAAGTCTCTTCCAAAAACATTCGGAGGTTCAGGTCCGTTCACATCAATAAAAAATGCAGGCCAGCTGGGTCTGTATTGAACTGCAGCACCGCTTGGCAGTAAAGCATCATCCCCCTCAAAAGTTACGCTTAAAGGCTCATAGTCTGAACCATTAATAGTTTTATACTCAGTGGCAAAACACTCGTAAATGTCATTATCACACACTTTAGTTGCTTTTAAATATTTGGTAAATAATACTTCGGGGTCGCCTGTTTGATAAGCTAACGATGAATCCTCAATGCTTGTAGCTCTTTCGTCAATCATGAGCTTATTTACGGCATCGTTTAAAGTTTTGATTGTAGCTTCCAGTTTAACAATATTTGATTTTTGAAAAACATTTTTTGTAACTGCCGGCACTGTCAAAACAGCTACCACGCCGACAATTGTGAGTGCTATTAACAATTCTGCGAGAGTGAATGCAAATCTTTTCATAAAAAATCCCCGTATAATATAACCTATTCCCAATTTATCACGTTTTTGGGCAGGTGTCAATAAATAACGTTACTTTACTTAAATATTAAATGAGCCTTTTTAAAATTTTTAGCGGAATTTGCCAGATAACTCCCCCAATTTCATGCTATAATTTTTTTAGTATGAAAAAGATTTTAGCTATCATATTATTAATTTTCACATTTCCGGTAATCACGCCGGGCATTGAAGACGTGAAAAAAGTCAAAAAAGTTTACCTCAATGAAGCAGTGGAAGCCGCCGTCGCGAATAATATAGATTTACAGGCTGCAAAACTGGAAGTCGAGATAGCAAAAAATAATATAAAAACCGCTAACCGGCTGCAAAACCCGTCAGTTGACGCATTTTATTTTTTAGGTGCAGCAGGCAGATCCGAACCGCGGCAGGTAGGGATTAGCGAAACTGTCGAAATTTTAAAACGCAGCGCCAGAAAAAACCTTGCAGTATCAAACCTTTCACTGGTTGAAAAAAACGTAGGCTATACAAAATTTGACCTAAAAATGGATGTCAGAGAGGCTTACATAAACCTTGTCGCGCAAAAATCAATTCTTGATACACTTGAACAGCAAAAAGAATTGCAGGAAGAACTTCTTGACATAGCGCAGCACAGGGCAAAATCAAATGAAGTACCGGAAATTGACGTTTTACAGGCTGAAATTGCGCTTAATCAATTAATTACACAGGTCAACACGGCCAGAGTGAACGTCAATACAGCGCTTGCATCATTCAATAAAATCATAAACGACCCGAATAAGGTAATCTATGACAGTAAAGACAAATTATTTTCGGAAGAAAATAACTTTGCGGAAATGCTGACCCCGCCTCCGACATACAAGTTTCCCGATTTTGATATAATCGTGGAAAAAGCGCTGGAAAACAGATACGACATAAAAATTGCAAAACAGGAAATAGATATAGCCGAAAAAAACATGACGGTAATCGCCCGCCAGAGAATCCCCGACATATCACTTTCGGGCGGATATGCTTACAAACCCGGTGCATATTCAGATACAGGCAACTTTAATAACGGAGCATACGCCGGCGCAAGCCTTGTAAACATTCCGCTGTTTTATAACTACTCACCGGAAATACAAAACGCAGCTTTAAAAGTTCAACAGGCGGAACTAAAATACAATTCAGTACAAAATAAAGCCGTAAAAGATGTGAGCGCAGCTTACGAAAGATTTTTGACGGCAGGGGAAAACCTTAATTACTATGAAGAAAAAATTCTGAAAAGTTCCGAAAAAATGATAGATATGTCAATGGACAGCTACGAACACGGCAAATCCGATATTACGGCTCTGATTGTAATGAAGCAGGCTTATAAATCAATAATTGTCGGCTACACATATGCGTTGAGCGAATATTACAACAGCTGGACAAATTTTTTACGCGAAACCAACGACGAAGATTTTGAATTCCCTGAGAATATATAAATCAGTTGAAATGTTAAGGCTCATTTTTTTTTTGCGCAACGATTGAACATTTAATACAATTGCCGCCTTAAAAAAAATGGTGCCGCAACTCACTCTGCCGAGCAAAACGATTTAGTATCGTTTTGCGAGAGGGAACCAAGGACTTCAAAATCCGCAAGGATTTTGACAAAAAAATGGTGCCGCAACTTACTCTGCCGAGCAAAACGATTTAGTATCGTTTTGCGAGAGGGAACCAAGGACTTCAAAATCCGCAAGGATTTTGACAAAAAAATGGTGCCGCAACTCGGAATTGAACCAAGGACACAGGGATTTTCAGTCCCTTGCTCTACCAACTGAGCTATTGCGGCACGGAGTATATAATTTTCAAGAGAACCCGAAACGAGTTCGAGATGACCGATTACAGTCACATAATTAATTCTACCTGCTGAATTTAAAACGTCAAGGACTTTTATTGAGGTCCGAGATACAAAGTTACGTTACGGCCTTCCAGCATAGGTTTTTTCTCAATTTGAAGAGGTTCATTTTTCAAATCTTCAATAAAGCGGTTAGCGAGGTCGAATGCGAGCTCACTGTGCTGCATTTCGCGGCCTCTGAGCATGATAACAATTTTAACCTTATTACCTTGTGCAATAAATTTTTTAATATTATTAATACGCACATTATAGTCATGGGTGTCGATTTTGTATCTGACTTTAACCTCTTTAACTTCAACGACATGCTGTTTTTTCTTAGCTTCTTTAGCGCGTTTTTCAAGCTCGTACTTATATTTTCCGTAATTTAATATCTTAGCTACAGGGGGCTCCTGATTGGGGCTAATAAGAACCAGATCCAAATCTGCGTCATACGCCATCTGTAAAGCTTTTGAAGTCGAAACGACCCCGTGATTAGTACCTTTATCGTCAATTAACCTGACCTCTTTTGAGCGAATACGCTCGTTCATAATTGCCTGATCCTTATTGTGTCTGTCGTTAGCTATTGTCCTGTCTCCTTATATTAAATATTACCCTGATAATAATAGCACAACATGGCAAAAAATGCCATATATCTTAAAAAAACTTTTTTGTAACAAAATGTAAAAACATTTTTTTAAGGCTAAAACGCAAGCCGTACAAGGATTTTTCAAAAATCGAAGAAAACAATTGATTAAAGAATTCAAAAAAATAAACCGATACATAAAATGTCAAACGAACAATATAGGAGTATAAGTATTATGATTGAAGCACAAGCTGAATTGTTAGGGATGAGCAACACAGAAGAGATTGACATGTCGTTACCGATACAGAAACTGTTTGACGAATGTCTTAACTTTATTTCAATAGCAAGCTTTGAATAAAGTTAAAACCCCAAAAAATGCAAAAGGATAAACGCAAGTTTATCCTTTTTTATTGCACACGGCTATATACATAAAAAGAAGTTTGTATTAAAATAGAGAAAAAGGGGGATATTATATGCGTTTTAATAATCTTCTAAAAATTTCTCTTATAGCTGTGTTAATGACAGGATGTGCGTATGCGGATTTTAAAGAGCATTATGATTTAGGGAAAGAATATTTAGCGAATTACCAGTATTCAGGAGCGATAACGGAATTCAAGAATGCGCTTAGAATAAATTACATGGACAATTCAGCGAGAATAGGTCTGATAAATTCATATCTGGCGCGCGGGATGTATTACGGAAAAGAAGAGCATGATTACGCAAAAGCAGCTGATGATTACAGAAGCGCACTGTTTTATATGGTATATTATCCTTCAAATAACGCCTCAACGCAGGCAGCGCCACAGGTTACGGGGAATTTAAACAGATGTTTAAGCGCAATCGGATTTGACATGTCCCCGCAAAACAGATTTGAGACAGCAAAACAATTAAGGGCAGAGGGCAATTTTGCGGCTGCAGCGTACGAATTCAACCAGACACTTGCAGACAGAAGCCTGCAGAAAGAAAGCTTTGAGCAGGTAGGCGACATCATGAAACTTCTGGGCAATAACCAGAAGGCGGCGGAATTTTACCGTAAAGCCATAGCTGTAGCGCCGACTGATATTGAACTTCGCCTGAATTACGCCAAAATGCTTGACAGTCTCGGCAATGAAGATGCAGCTGTTGTCGAATACAATTATATTTTGTCAAAAACCACGGATAACAAAGAAGTTTTGTACGCATTAGAGCGGATTTACAAGAAAAAGCTTGAAAATTCGCCGAGCGATGCAGATATAACAGCGAATTTGGGCGCAATATTGCAAAAGCAGGGCAAATTTGACGATGCACTTTTGTATTATCAAAAATCCGAATATCTGAACCCGTCAAACATAAACACCCGCTTAAACGTAGGCACACTATACCAGCAAAAAGGCGACTACAAAACAGCGATTAAGGCATACGATTCCGTTTTGATACTATATCCTGATAATGTAAACGCAAACCTTTATAAAGCCGAGGCAAACGCAGCACTCGGGGACACAAAGGCAGCGATTTCGGGATATCAAAAAGTTCTTGCGCTGGATCCTGCAAATAACAATGCCCGTGCTCAGATGCTTAACCTTATCAAAGGCTCCATGACGATAACCCAGTTTATTGATTACGTAAAGAAGAATATGGCGGATTCAAATCCTGCGGAACTTTTCTACTCATATGCACTTGATCTTCATAAGCAGAACAAACTTGCCGACGCAATCACAATGTATAATGAAGCAATCAAGCTTAATACGAAAAATCCCGAGATTTACCTGAATCTTGCGATAGCACAAAATCAAGCAGGCATGCCGGAAACCGCTCTAACAACCTTAAAGACTGCACAGAGCGCATTTCCTTCCAATACACAGCTAAAAGATGCAGTGAATTCAATAACAAAAGACGCCATAAACAGCAAACTTGCAAAAGCAGCGTCCTACTATGACGTAAAAGATTATCAAAACGCAATAGCCGAATATTCCAAAATCACCCCTGCTACTGCGGAATCCATGCTCGGCATTGCATCAAGCTATCAGGCAATGAATGATTACCCGAATGCGATAAGCTATTATCAAAAAGCAATGGGGATAAAACCTCAGGATTCCGATATTCCGTACTATATAGCTGTTTTATATGCCGAAAATGAGGACTGGGCAAACGCCAAAACATATCTTGAAAAATCGCTTGCGTTGAATAAAAACAACGAAAAATCCATTGAATTTCTACAGAGCGTAAACGAACAGCTGAGTTTGAAAAGCTTGAATCAGGCAATTTCTCTATATGAAAATGAAAAGTATGACGAAAGCTTGCAGTTATTGGACAAAATTCTTTCAACAGACACCTCAAACGCTTACGGTTATTACTACCGGGGCATGATATATGATGTAAAAGAGCAACGTCAGAAAGCGATTGACGATTTTAAAAAGGCATATGCACTGAATAAAGAATTTACGATACTGAATTACATGATAGCGGCTGATTATGACGCTTTAGGCAACACAAAAGAGGCGCTGAAATATTACACGGATTACGCAAACTCGAACGCCGAAGATGATGAGTACAAACAATATGCGAAAGCGCGGGTCAAAGAATTAAATGGAAATTAAAGAACTTATAAAAAGCCGCGTCTCACTTGCGCCGATGGCAGGCATAACCGACTATGTACTCAGAAGTTTAATACGAAAATACTCTCCTGACTGTCTTTTGACAACGGAGATGATAAGTTCGGAATTTTTAGCGCAAACACTTAACGGGCGGGCAGGAACAGAGATTTTAAAACGCAATGACAACCACAGCCCGATATCATACCAGATAAGCGGACACAAACCACACCTGATGGAACTTGCAGCAAAAACTCTGACACCGCTTGCGGATATGATAGATATAAACATGGGATGTCCTGTTAAAAAAGTTGTAGGCGGACAGGACGGATGTGCATTAATGAGGACTCCTGATTTAGCGGCGGATCTTGTAAAGGCTGTCAAATCAGGCACGGATAAGCCTGTCAGTGTAAAATTCAGGCTGGGCTACACAATGGATGAGCTTAATTTTGTTGAATTCGGTCAAAAAATGCAAAACGCAGGCGCGGAATTTATAACGCTTCACGGCAGAACCCGTTCCCAAATGTATTCAGGGAAAGCTGACTGGAAACTTATACGAAAATTAAAAGAAAACGTTGATATTCCTGTCTTTGCAAACGGCGATATCGTATCAATTGAAACTGCAATTGAAGCGCTTGAAGAATCCGGAGCCGACGGAGTTGCAATAGGCAGAGGCGCACTCGGCGACCCTACACTTATAAAAAGGATTGAACATTATCTTAAAACAGGAGAAAAACTTCCTGCCCCGCAGATTAATGAACGTATAGAAATGCTGAAATTTCATCTTGATGAAGAAATTAAACTCCGCGGAGAAAATACGGGCATAAAATTTATGCGGAAGTTTTATCCCTATTATCTTTCAGGATTTCAACACGCAAAGCAGCTCCGCACAAAGCTTGTAACGGAAGAGAATTACTCCGAAATCATAAAAGCTCTTAACGAACTTACATTCTCTCGGGTGCCGTAACAGCCAGAAGCTCTAACGCGTTATTCAAGACGGTTTTAACCGAATAAACAAGTGCAAGCCGCGCTTTTGTAAGCTGTTTATCATCATTAATAACCCTGACAGAGTTATAGAATGAATGAAATTCAGACGCCAACTCCTGAACATAGCGGCAGATTGTATAAACCTGACGGGTTTTTGCGGAATTTTCGATCATGGATTTGTATTCTTCAAGCTTCAAAACAAGCTGTCTTGCATCCTGAATATTACCGGAGAGTATTGATTTGTCAAAGTTTTCCGTCAAATCATTATATTCGGATTCCGTCAAAATTGCCGGAATCGTTTTACCTGATTCCGTATCAATTTTGTCATTTATTACGTTTCTGATAATAGAGCAGGCTCTTGCATGGGCGTATTGAACGTAGAATACGGGGTTTTCGTCCGAATTTTTCTTTGCAAGGTCAATATCGAAATCAAGTGTAGTGTCGATATTTCTCATAGTCATCCAGAACCGTGTTGCGTCAACACCAACTTCATCAATCAAATCTTCAAGAGTAACCATATTCTTGCGTTTACCCATACGGACTTCTTCGCCGTTTACGACAAGATTAACGAGCTGCCCGAGAAGGATTTCGAGTTTATCGGGGTCACGTCCGAGAGCGGCGAGAGAGGCTTTTACGCGGGCAACATAACCGTGGTGATCAGCTCCCCATATATCAATCATTCTGTCAAATCCGCGGTTCAATTTATCAATATGGTATGCAATATCGGCTGTGAGATAAGTATTAGCCCCGTCCGCTTTTTTGATGACTCTGTCTTGATCATCGCCGAAGTCAGAGGACTTAAACCAATCCGCGCCGTCTTTTTGGTAAATTTTTCCGCTTGCTTTTAATTTATTCACACACTCATCAACTTTACCTGAATTATGTAGAGTGAGTTCGGAATAAAAATTATCAAAATGCACCCTGAATTTTTCGAGCAAATCGCGCTGAACCTTTTCCTCATAATCCTTTGCAAAGTCGCACAATGTCTGTAAAGGAATAAGACTAATGTCATTCTGAACTTGTTTCAGAATCTCTGCATTGCGTTCAATAAATTCTTTTGCAACAGGGATTAAATAATCTCCCGGGTAGTAATTTTTGCGTTCCGCCTCATCCGTCGGAAAATCAACATCCTCGCCGAGTTCCTGACGAATTCTTATGGCTAGAGAATTTCCGAGTTTTTGAATTTGTGAACCGGCGTCATTTATGTAAAATTCCTGATAAACCTCATGCCCGTAGAATTTCAAAAGGTTAGCAAGAACAGACCCCATAGCTGCCCAGCGTCCGTGACCGATGTGGAAAGGACCTGTGGGGTTTGCGGAAACGTATTCTAGAATAATTTTTTCTTTATCAATTTTTTCGGGCTTGCCAAAAAGCGATTTTTTCTTAATAATTTCGTCTATCAGCTCGCACAAAAGACTATTTCCCGCCTTAAAATTGATAAAACCTGCAATTACAGTGTATTCATTATCCTCTTTGTCAATAAATTCAAGAATATTCTGCGCAATCAAAGGCGGAGCAATTTTCGCCGTGCGTGCAAGACATGAAACATTCACTGCATAATCGCCAAAATCGACGTTTTTCGGGCGTTCAACCGCAAGAGTTCCTTTTTCATATTCCGTCATCTGACCCAGCTTGCCTGATTGGACTGCCTTTTCTATTGCTTCTTCAACTTTATTCAAAAAATAATCTTTTATCATAATTCTCTCCTGTATGTCTATGATAACACAAAAAAAAGTTGCCAAAGATTATTCGGCAACATTAAATAAACACGAGGATATTAAGAGAGAGAGTATAAAAAAACTTTTTTCTTTTTTCTGTTCTTATAACTTCAAGAACTGAAATTTTGCATCATTTAATATCCAATTATTAACTTTTTGATTTCCCTTACATTTATATAAAAAATTTTTTCATTTAGTAATTGCCTTTTTTTATCTGTTTGTAACATTTTTTTAACATAAGAACAAAAACACAGACAGGACAATGATTTGCGGAATATATAAAATTCATACAAACATAACCCTTACAAAAGAGTTTTAAAAGAGTATAAAAAGGCTTTGGCAAGTCTTAGGTAACTCTTAAAAATAAGAATAAGAATAAGAATAAAGATAAGGATTAAGATAAGAATAAAAATTAAACTAAAAATAAAAAATCGCGCGAAAAAATTTTAAACCAACTCACACTTGTCAACACCTGAATGTAATGGTATAATACAAAATAGGGATAGTTAGATATGACAGAATTTAACGTAATAGAATTTTTAAAACAGGCAGTATCAATAGGAGCATCAGACATTCACCTGCATGTCGGCGAGTATCCGGCAGTGAGGCGTGACGGCAAAATTATTAAAATTGACATGCCGCCTTTAACTGACACGGATGTAATAAAAGCGAGTCTGGAACTTGCGCCGCTGCACTTGAAAGACAGTATAGAAAACATGCTGGATGTGGATTTTGCGTATGAAATAAAAGGGGTTGCGCGTTTCCGTGTAAATGTTTCCAGACAGCTTGCGAAATGTGCGGTTGTAATAAGAACAATACCGTACACTATAAAAAAACTTCAGGATTTGTATTTACCTGAGGCGATAAATCAGTTTACAGAGCTGGATAACGGTCTTGTGCTGGTAACAGGTCCGACAGGTTCAGGCAAATCAACCACTATGGCATCAATGCTTGAACATATTAACACGACATACCAGAAACACATCATAACCATTGAAGATCCCGTAGAATTCATCTTTAATAACAAAAAATCAATAATTTCACAGCGTCAGCTGCTTGTTGACACACCTTCTTATTCTGACGGTATAAAATACGCACTCCGACAGGATCCTGACGTTATATTTATCGGTGAGATAAGAGATAAAGAAACCGTCAGCAATGCACTGAAAGCTGCGGAAACAGGGCACCTTGTATTTGCGACAATACACACAAATAACGCGATACAAACAGTCAACAGGATTATCAATATGTTTACGCCGGCTGACAGACCTTTTGTGCGTAACCAGCTGGCTGAAATCCTTCGCGGAACCGTTTCTCAAAAACTCGTACCTCTCGCCAGCGGCGTCGGACGCCATCCGGCATGCGAAATTCTCGTTGTAACATCTACAATCAAAGATTTTATTGAGAAAAACGAGCTTGAACAGATTTATGATCTGGTTAAAAAAGGCTCATTTAACAATATGATTACGTTGAATATGTCCTTATACGGCATGCTGCAAAGAGGCGAAATTACAGAGGAGGCGGCACTTACTGCGTCCAGCAATAAAAACGAACTCAAACAGATGATTAGAGGCGTGTTCCACGGAACAGGCATGGATAAATGATGAATAATTTTGTAACCGATGCAATTAATTTGAAATCTTACAGCCTCTCGGAATCAGACAAAATCATTGTCATGTATTCAAAAGACAAAGGGCTTATTAAAGGTGTTGCCAAAGGGATTAAAAAGCCCAAAAGCAAACTCGGGGCAAGAATGGATTTGCTTGTCGCCAATAAACTTATGCTTTACAAAGGCAAGACTCTTGACAGGATTTGTCAGGCAGATGTGCTGAATACCTTCAACAAAACCCGCCGCGATATGGATAAAATTTTCTATTCGTTTTACATAACGGAGATTGTAAGTAATTTCGGGGTGGAAGACGACCCCTGCTCTAAAGAGGTTTATGAACTTTTATACAAAGCGCTCGACAGAATTTCAAATGCGGAAAACAAAGTGGAAATTCTGATTGCAGTTATAAAATTCCAGCTTAAAATGATGCAGATATCCGGCTTCGGGATAGAATTTGAAACATGCCTCGGGTGCGGCTGCCATTTGGACGAAGAAAACATGTATTTTTCTGCGCAAATGGGCGGCGTTATCTGTACAAAATGCAATCAGACCCTGCACCTGAAAACACTTATGCATCACAAAATCCGCAATTTTTTGAATGCACTTGTGCAGTTTGATTTTGATTACCGGTCAGATTACGAAGAAAAAGCAACCGAAAAGGTTTGCACTGTGTGCTTTGACCTTTTAAAAGAATACATAAATTTGCATTCTTCAAAAAAATTCAAATCAACAGGCGTTTTGCAGGAAGTGTAAAGGCACATTATAAAATTAACGCAGCAAGCTCTATCCGCTAATAATCCATTCTCCAGCCTTCTTCAAAAATCCTTGCGCCACAATAATCACCGGGGTACATACCTGTATATTGCACATCACAAACTCCTTCCCAATCACCAAAAGCATTATCAATAAGTTTCCATTCCTGTGTTCCCGGGAACATTAATTTGCCGTTGTTAAAGACTAAAATATCAAAATAATCTCTTCCGTTTTGGTTTGGACCGCTATCACCATTCACGTCGATCCCGATATAACCTATAAGGTTATAAGCAAGATTATCATCCCAATAAATATCTTCATTAATAGTATTCGATTTCAAACGAAAATAGTAAACTAATCCGTCCGCTGTATATACTTTTAACCTGTTTGATTTCGTATAAAATCCGTCATCGTCATCTCCGTTTAGCATTTTATATTGAATGTTAAAGCAACCGTCTTCCTCTGGATTACAATATTTCTGAACTTTCAAATATTTGCTTAATACTCCAACAAATTCCGAAAAATCAATTGCATTTGGGTTTCCAAATTGACTTGAATCTTCAGGCAAAGCCTGCCAGAGGGAAGTCTGATTAAGATTATCGGTCAAATCTTCAGCCAGAGCCATTTTTAATGCGTTATTCATAATAGAATAACCTTTTTGTAATCCCGTAACAAATTGCCTTTTCTGATAATTACTAATCAAAGTCGGAATAGTCATGGCTGCGACAACACCGATTATACCAAGAGTTATAAGCACTTCTGCCAGAGTAAAACCTTTTTTCATATATCCTCCATAATATTAAATTGCACTATATATAAATAAACTAATCTACTTATATATAGAATATTATAACGAGTTTTGCAGCACCTGTCAAGCTAAACTATAATTAAGAAATGATAATAAATGATTTTGATGATTTTCAGCTAATAAAATATTTATTAAACAAAGAATACATGCTTCAAAAAGACCTGTCAGACAAACTCAATGAAAGAACAGGCAAAAAGACAAAGCCGGCGAATTTTTCCGCCAAACTAAAAAGGCAATACTTAACCTGCCGTGAGTTACGGTATGTTTGCGAAATACTCGGATATGATTTAATTATTCAAAAACGGAAGTTGTAGAATTTCGCCAATATTCAGTATGCTGTCCAGCCTTTCTTCTTCGCTCGCAATGGCATGAATAGACTTACCCAAATTGTCAAACATGTTGTCCTCTGGCAGGACGGGATGACAGATAACTTAAAACAATTTTAGTTGTTCTTCTTTTGCAAAATGCTTGTTGAGGAAGGATTTTCTGTGGTATTTGCAAAGCCCGTATTTATCTATGGCGTCGAGGTGGTCTTTTGTGAGGTAGCCGGCATTGTGCGCCCAGCCGTACTCCGGAAATTCCGCATCAAGCTTTTCCATGTATCTGTCGCGCGTAACCTTTGCAAGCACGCTTGCGGCAGCAATTGACGCAGATTGCGCGTCGCCTTTAATGATAAACTTCTGGGAATAATTCAAATATTTTATGTATCTGTTTCCGTCTACAAAAACAATAAGTTTGTGACGCGGAATTTCGAATTCTCCGTGAAGTCTTGCGTAAACCTCGTCACACGCGGTTTTCATGGCTTTTAAAGAAGCATTCAGGATGTTAATTTCTTCAATTTCGTCCACCTCAACACACGCGGTTGCGTTAATTGTGTCATTTAAAATAACGTCATATATGCTTTCGCGCTTTTTCTTAGTAAGCTGCTTGCTGTCGTTCAAAACCATTAATTCTTCGATTAATTTGCGGCTTTTTTCCCTGAAACACACGGCGCTTGCAAAAACTCCGCCCGCTGCAGGACCTCTGCCCGCTTCATCAGTGCCGATTACAGTCCTGTCATCCTGCATATCAAAGGCAAAAAGCTTAATTATCGGGGAATCTGCCGTAAGTTCCGTATTAAGCCGGCGGCTTACCTGACGGTTAATCCGCTCTTTTTCTTCTGCCGTGCGGTTTTCCATCCGCTCTTTATCAGTGTATTTTTTAATTTTTTCACTCTTCACTAACATCGTCCAAGATAAACTTTCCTATTTTGCCTTCCCTGAAATCTCTCAAAACATAAACGCTTGTGCGCTCGATATCGGGTTTTCCGCCTGAAATAATCCAATTACGCGACAGCGCAATGTTTTCAAGCGAAATTTCATCAATTTTGTAGTAATTTTTAACCGCGTCAGGGTATTTTTCTTCCAGAAGTTCAAGAAGTGCATCCGCCGCAAGCTCGCTGGAGTAAGCGTTTTCGGAAACCGAATTTACAAACGCAAGTTTTCTTGCGACTTCTTGATTTTCCTGTTTCATCGGGATAATCCCAGGTGTGTCAAGTAATTCCAGCTGAGGATTAATTCTGACCCACTGCTGCTGGCGGGTTACGCCCGCTTTTGCACCGGTTTTGGTTTTGGATGAACGGGTTAATTTATTGATTATGCTTGATTTCCCGACGTTCGGCATCCCGACCACCATAACCCGCGCGGGGCGGCGCAGCAGACCTTTTTTCATCAAAGCTTGAATTCTCGGCTCCGAAAGCTCAACCGCCTTTTTAACAATTAAAGATAAATCCTTAGAATTTTTAGCATCCGTCGGAATTACGGGAAACCCCGTTTTCTCCTCAAGACGTTTAATCCACGGTGTGAGTTCTGATTTTTCGGTCAGGTCTGATTTGTTGAGCAAAATTAAACGGGGCTTATCCTGTAACAGCCCCGCAATATTATCATAGCCGCTTGAAAACGGCAGTCTCGCATCAATCACCTCTATCACGGCATCCACAAGCGTAAGCTGTTCCTTCAACTTACGTTCGGCTTTTGCAATATGCCCCGGATACCAGTGTATGTGAAGTTTATCTTTTTTCAATTTTTTCCTTAATACGTGTTGCTTTGCCTGAACGTTCTCTCAAATAATACAATTTTGAACGTCTGACATCACCGCGTCTTAAAACATTAATTTTTTCGATTCTCGGTGAGTGTACCAGAAATACTCTTTCAACGCCAACGCCTTGAAATACTTTTCTTACCGTAATTGTTTTGTTGATACCTGAGCCGTGTTCTTTAATTATTGTACCTTCAAAAGCCTGTGTTCTTTCTTTGTTTCCTTCAATAATTCTGACGAAAACTTTTACGGTATCGCCGGGGTTCATTTCCGGTAATTCTTTTTCCAAATATGGTTTTTCCAATTCTTGAATAATAGGGTTCATTTTCACTTTTCCTTTATATTTAATCAGTACTAATAAATAAATTCCTTAAATCGGTGTTTTGATGATTTCTTCCACAATAAAATCCACCGACGCACGTAAACAAATATTATATTAAAGAAAAATTAAATTCAAGTGTGGATTAAGAAAAGTTAAAAGATTAATAATTTATGCAGTCTTTAATTAATAGTTTTTAACATATTAATTGCAATTTTAATGTGTCCGTCGTATTATAAACTAACGAGTGTATTTTGTACAATAAAGGTGCGGTTATATGGCATTAAATTTTCAGGAACTGGTATTTAATTTACAAAAATTTTGGTCGGATTACGGCTGCATAATCCAGCAGCCTTATGATATAGAAAAAGGCGCGTCAACCATGAATCCGGCAACATTTTTAAGAGCATTAGGGCCGGAACCGTGGAATACAGCCATGATAGAACCCTGCAGACGCCCGACGGATGCAAGATACGGTGAAAACCCCAACCGTCTCGGACATTATTTTCAGTTTCAGGTTATTTTAAAACCTTCTCCCGATAATGCTCAGGAACTTTATTTGAAAAGTCTGGAGGCTATGGGAATTGATTTGAAAGAGCATGACGTGCGCTTTGTTGAGGATAACTGGGAATCTCCGACGCTGGGTGCAGCTGGTGTTGGCTGGGAAGTCTGGCTTGACGGAATGGAAATTACACAGTTTACGTATTTCCAGCAGGTCGGAGGGTTGGAAGTTAAGCCGGTTGCGCTTGAATTGACCTACGGGCTTGAACGTATCGCCATGTATTTGCAAAATAAAGAATCGGTTTACGATATTATGTGGAACGATACGCTCAAATACGGCGACATTTACCTCCAGAACGAAATTGAGCAGTCTAAATATAATTTTGAAGTTTCCGACGCAAAATCATTGTTTACAATGTTTGATTTGTATCAAAAAGAGGTTGATAATTGTGTTGGAGCAAAACTCGTTTTGCCCGCGTATGATTATGTTTTGAAATGCTCGCATACCTTTAATCTGCTTGATGCAAGAGGGGTTATAAGCAAAGACGAACGAATTAATTTTATAAACAGAGTCAGAACAATGGCGTCAGCCGTTGCAAAATTGTATGTAGAACAAAGAGAAGAAATGGGTTTCCCTCTTTGTAAATAACGATAAGGAATATAGATGGCAGAAAAATACAGTCGCGCGACTTTAACCCGCAATTTTTTAAAGACAATTACTAGAATTAAAAATCCTGATGAGATGCTTGAAGAAGCAAGCGGAGCAGGGCTTGAAAAGACACTTGGCGTATGGGATTTAATTATTCTGGGCGTGGGTGCGATTATCGGCTCCGGAATATTTGCGGTAGTCGGGATAGCGGCAGCCGGAGGAGATTCATCTCTGGGTGCAGGTCCGGGATTGATGATTTCCATGGTAATTGCGGCAATTGCGTGCATATTTTCAGCACTTTGTTATTCTGAATTCGCCACAATGATACCTGTTGCGGGCGGTGCTTATACATATACGTTTGCGACACTTGGTGAATTTGCTGCGTGGATGGTCGGATGGGTTTTGATGCTTGAATATGCAATCGGGTTTATTGCGGTTGCGTGTGCATGGAGTAATCATCTGGTGCAGTTTTTAAGCGGCTTTGAAAGATTTTTGCCTGCGTGGCTTTCAAATCCGCCGGTCTGGCTTGTGAATGACCCGTTTACTGCCTCTAAAATCGTTGCGGCAAATCCTGATATTTTTGTGCCGAGAGTATTCGGAGTTCCTATTTGCATAAATCTGCCTGCAATATTGATTGTTTTATTGATGACGGCGATCCTTGTAAAAGGTACAAAAGATTCCGCAAAAATGGCGGGAATTATGGTTTTTGTAAAATTAGCGGTCATTGCGTTATTTGTAATTGCCGGCGCGTTTTACGTAAGACCGGAAAACTGGACGCCTTTTGCTCCGAACGGTATTGAGGGAATTTTTGCGGGTGCATTTTTAATTTTCTTTGCATATATAGGCTTTGATGCTCTTGCAACAGCAGCCGAGGAATGCAAAAATCCGCAGAAAGATTTGCCTGTCGGAATTATCGGGTCGCTTATTGTAACAACAATTGTGTATGTGCTTGTGGCGCTTGTTTTAACCGGTATGCAGGATACGTCAGGAGCTGTGCCTGCGGGATTTTTGAAGGCTCCGATGGCTTATTGCATGATGACAATTGCACATCAAAATTGGGCTGCAGGTTTAATTTCCATCGGCTCTCTTGCCGGTCTGACGTCAGTTTTACTGGTTCTTGAAATGGCTGCAACAAGAATTTTGTATGCGATGAGCAGGGATCATTTTATTTCAAAAAGATTTCAAAAAATCCACCCGAAATTCAAAACTCCTGCGCTTTTGACATGGACTGTCGGGCTTTTGGCGGTTGTCGGAATTTTAACGCTTAACCTTGATGTGGCGGCTGAACTCTGCAATTACGGAACATTTACGTCATTTATAATCGTTTGTGTTGCGGTATTGATTTTGAGAAAAACCGATCCTGACCGTCCCAGACCCTTTAAGGTGCCTTTTTCACCGGTTGTGCCGGCGCTCGGTATAATTACCTGCGGCGGGCTGATGGTTTATAAATCAATGCAGCCTTCAAGTTCTGCGCTTTTGTTCCCAGTCTGGCTCGGCGTGGGTGCTATGATTTACCTTTTGTACGGTTTTGTCAAAAACCGCTTAAATGAAAATAAAATTCATAATGAAAAAGTTCATAACAGAAAACAGGAATTACTCAAATAAATGGCATTTAAAACAATATTATCAAATATGTTAATTAAAAAAAGCCCCGACGAGTTGATTGCGGTAAGCAAAAAGTCAGAGCTGAAAAAGACTTTGAATGTTTTTGACCTTATCGTAATCGGTATCGGCGCGGTTGTCGGAACGGGAATTTTTACGATAATCGGCAGTGCCATTCAAGGCGGTCCAGAAGGTGTCGGTGCAGGTCCCGCGATTATAATTTCTATGGTTCTGGCTGTTGTTGCGTGCGTATTTTCGGCATTATGTTATTCCGAAATTGCCGCCATGATTCCGGTAGCGGGCAGTGCTTATACCTATACATACGCTACGATGGGTGAATTTATGGCGTGGATGGTCGGCTGGATTTTGATGCTGGAGTATGCAATCGGAAATATTACGGTCGCAAGTGCATGGACAGGGTATTTTGCCCAGTTTTTGAAGGGCTTTAAACATATTCTGCCGCATTTTGTAACGAATTTTCCGCTGTGGCTCAGAAACGATTACCGTTATATGTTTGCATTCTGCGACAAATACGGGCTTGATCCGCATACGCAGATGCCGTTCATTTTTGATAAAATCCCTGTGGCGATTAATTTGCCGGCGATTTTTATTGTGCTTGTTTTGACAATGCTTTTGATAAGGGGGGTAAAAGAATCCACCCGTGTTGCGAGTATTATGGTCGGAATTAATATGTTTATGATAATTTCGTTCATTGTTGTCGGGTCTTTTTATGTAAAGCCTGAAAACTGGACGCCTTTTGCCCCGAACGGCTTTGAAGGAATTTTCATGGGTGCGTTTATAATTTTCTTTGCATATATCGGTTTTGACGCAATATCCACCACTGCCGAAGAAACCGAAAATCCGCAGAGAGATTTGCCTATTGCAATTCTGGGTACGCTTGTTTTGTGTACGATTTTATATGTTCTGGTTGCACTTGTTTTGACAGGAACTGTTCCTCTGCATCATATTGATACTCAGGCGCCTATTGCGCATGCCATGCGTATGATAGGCAAGGACTGGTTCGCAGGACTTTTATCTGTCGGCGCTTTGTGTGCACTGACGTCGGTTCTGTTGATTTATCAGCTTGGAACAACCAGAATTTTGTACGCTATGAGCAGAGACAGATTTTTGCCTAAATCTCTCAGGTTAATCCACAGAAAATACAGAACTCCGCACGTTTTGACATGGATTTCCGGAATTGTTGTTATAATTTGTGCTTTGTTTATGGATTTGAGCATATCCGCTGAATTGTGCAACTTCGGAACATTTACGTCATTTATCATTATTTGTATTGCGGTATTGATTTTAAGAAAAACAGATCCTGACCGCCCCAGACCGTTTAAGGTGCCTTTTACTCCGCTGTTTCCTATACTTGGTATTCTGACATGCGGCGGGCTTATGGTTTATTCAATGAAATTTTTGACAACTTCATCTCTATATTTTCCGTTGTGGATGCTTATAGGGTTGTTGATTTACGTTACATACGGTTATAAGCAGAAAAGGCTTGAAGAAAAATCAAAACTTGCCCGTGAGTCTAAAATAAAAACTATATGCCGTTAGCAGGAGTATTTATGAGAAAATTATGCGTTATATTTTGTATGTTTTTTAGTTTAATTGCACCTGCATTTGCTGATGGAACGCAAGTTCTGCCTGCAGAAAAAGGTGTTGTCGAAAATATTGAATATATTGATATGGATAACATTCAAGGCGGTGACTCCAATCAGGTTAAGCAGGAGGCTACAGTCAGGATTTTGACAGGTCAGTTTAAAGGCGAAACGGTTGAGCTTGATAATATGCTGACCGGAAACCCCGCATATGACATTATGCTTTCCAAAGGTGACAGGATTGTTTTACACCTTGAGCCGAGAGTCGAATTTGTTGAAGATGTTACGGACGTTGACTTTTTTATTTCGGATATAGAAAGAGTGAACGCTATTTACATTTTTACTGGAATATTTTTCCTGATGCTGCTTGCAATCGGGCGTAAAAAAGGAATTTTAAGCTTTGTATCAATAGTTGCGACGGTTGCATTAATCTTTTTTGCGCTGACACCGATGATTTTGTATGAAGTGTCGCCGATTTTGGCATCGCTTATCGTCTGTATATTGTCGACGATTATTACAATATATCTGGTCGGCGGGCTTAACTGGAAAAGCACCTCGGCGATTTTAGGCTCAATCGTAAGCGTCGGATTTGCGGCGGCGCTTTCAATATTAAGCATAAAACTGGCTACCCTCACGGGATTTGCCGGAGAAGAGCCGATGTTTTTGTATACCGCAAGACCGGATCTGGATTTTACGGGAATTTTGTCTGCCTCAATGATGCTTGCCGCACTCGGAGCTGTTATGGACACTGCGGTTTCAATTGCAAGCACGATTAACGAAATTTACCTGACAAATACTGATTTAACGGTAAAAGATCTTTTTAAATCAGGCATGAACGTCGGACGCGATATAATCGGTACAATGTCAAACACTCTTATTCTGGTATATCTCGGAAGCTCTTTGCCGCTTGTTCTTTTATCCAGCAATATTGATTTAAATAAATTTTTTAATCTTAATCAGGTTGCGACAGAAATTACATCCGCGCTTATCGGAAGTATTGCAATCCTTGCATGTGTTCCGATTACCGCAATTATCAGCGCCTATTTGATTAAAACAAAACAAGAATTTGAAATATAGTGAATAAGGAAATAAGGTAATAGGGGAATAAGTGTTATATAAAAAAAGGATATTGAAAAAACTCCACTCAGATTAATTTTTGATACAACTTATTCACTTAGAGTATTGTCCTGCCTTTGGCAGTGTAAGATGATATTTATAGGCATACCAACGTTGTCAAACATGCTTTCGTGCCTTAGGCACCCCTCTCCCTGCGTGAGAGGGGGCTATTTCACCAGCGAATTCATAAAAAAAAGACACCCTCAGGGTGTCTTTTTTGGGTCAATATTTTACTTTTATGAGCAGCTTACACAGGAAAGCGCCTGAGATTTCAAGGCATCCGCCTTGTCAACTCGTTCCCACGGAACATCAATATCAGTTCTGCCCATATGACCGTAAGCAGCCAGCAATTGATAGAATTTACCGCCGTTTTTAGCAGGCAAACCGCGCAAATCAAACTGTTTGATAATTCCTGCAGGTCTTAAATCGAAGTTTTTGTACACTAAATCTGAAATTTCATCGTCTGAAATTTTGCCTGTACCGAAAGTGTCAACCATAATTGAAACAGGTTCAGCAACACCGATTGCATAAGCCAATTCGATTTCGCATTTTTCCGCCAAACCTGCGGCAACAATGTTTTTGGCAACATATCTTGCGGCATAAGCAGCAGATCTGTCAACTTTTGTAGGATCTTTGCCGGAAAAAGCACCGCCGCCGTGGCGTGAATATCCGCCGTAGGTGTCAACGATAATTTTTCTGCCTGTTAAACCCGCGTCACCCTGGGGTCCGCCCACTACAAAACGTCCTGACGGGTTCACAAGAATTATTGTTTTGTCATCCAATTTTATTGATTCGTGTGAGAAAACCTCGTCAATTACGTATTTTGTAATATCTCGTCTTATAATTTCCTGAACTTTATAGTTATCTGTTTCGCCGAGAATTTCAGGGTCGTGCTGGGTTGAGATTAAGACGGTATGAATTCTTGCAGGTTTTCCGTCAACGTATTCAACAGTAACCTGTGATTTGCCGTCCGGTCTCAAATAATCCAGAACGCCTTCTTTTCTGACTTTTGCAAGCCTGTGAGAAAGCTTGTGAGCCAAACTGATAGGCAAAGGCATCAATTCAGGTGTTTCGTTACACGCATAACCGAACATAATGCCCTGATCGCCCGCACCGATGTTTTCTGTTTCGGAAACTGATGTATCAGCGTTGTCTGAACGGGTTTCGAGCGCTTTATTAACGCCGCCTGCAATATCACAAGATTGCTCATCAATGCTTGTCAAAACAGCGCAGGTTTTATAGTCAAAACCGCCGCCTTCACTGCCTTTATAACCGATGTTTTTAATCGTATTTCTGACAACTTCCGGAATATCTACATAGCAATCCGCGGTAATTTCGCCGCATACAAGCGCCATGCCTGTCGTAACAGTTGTTTCCGCCGCAACACGTGCCTGCGGGTACTTTGTCAAAAATTCATCCAAAATCGCGTCAGATATCTGATCGCAAACTTTGTCGGGGTGCCCTTCCGTTACTGATTCGGAAGTAAATAAAAAATTTCTTGGTGTCATTTCTTTGTTCTCCTTAATTCTTTTACCGCCGGTAAGTCTTTTAATTCCAACCCGGCCACTCCATTGAATTACATTATAATCCTGTAAATTTTTAAAATCAAATAATTCCGTGATTTTACTTAATATATGAAACACTTATCAAAAGCCCGTCAGCCAGAACTTCCGCAACCGACCACCTCAAAGGTTCAATACCAAGATTTTGAAGCTCACGCTCAATCAAAATGTCGTCGTCCGTATATTTAATTTTTACAAAGTCTGTTGTTATCATAATATCATTATACCACAATATAAATAACTTGATTTATGTTGACAAAAATCAAGAATTATGTTATAATGATAATATGGAAAAACAATTTGTTGCAATATATACACCGGAAGCCGAGCAGGACTTAAAAAGTCTTGAGAAACAGGATTTAAAAAGAGCATTACGCACTGTAGGAATTTTTGAATATTTAGGCAAAGATGGTGTAAACAGCCGACCGCTGAATAAACACGGATTGTTTGAAATGAAATGCGATAAAGTCAGAATTTACTTTATGTATCACGAGAATAATATAATTATAATCGGACTTGTAACATTAAAGAAAACTCAAAAAGCACCGGAACGCTATAAAATTGAAGCAATGACAAATATTGAAAAATACATAAGGAGCATAGCCTATGAAAAATCTAAAAACTAATGATGATTTAATAAAAGAACTTTTAACACCTGATGAACAACAAGAATTAACTTCTGATATTGAACAAGCTGTTATAAAATATCATGGAGGTTTTCGTGAAGGTGCAGGACGCAAAAAGAAAAATCCGAGTCTTGTGCTTAAATTTCAAATAAGAGTTTCAGAAAAAGAAAAAGAATTTTTGGCATTCGCCAGAAAACACAACCTTGACTATGACAAACTAATGGGGCAATACTAAACTATCATTCACAATATAAGCCGATAGCTAGACTCGAAGTGCCAAAGGCACGACATCTCACGTGGTATTAGAAAAGCCGATAGCGAGGCTCGAACTCGCGACCTACGCATTACGAATGCGTTGCTCTACCAACTGAGCTATATCGGCATTTTAAGTGAATAAGTGAATAAGTAAATAGGTGAATAAGTTGTATCTGGAATCAATCTGAGCGAAATTTTTGCAATTATTTATTTTTATATAACACTTATTCCCTTATTACCTTATTCCCTTATTCACTTTCAATTATCAATGATCTATTCAACGGTGACGGATTTGGCGAGATTTCGCGGCTGGTCAACGTCTTTTCCTAAAAATTCCGCTATATAATATGCGATTAATTGCAGCGGAATCACGGCAATTATCGGTGACAGGAATTCCTGAACGTCAGGAACCCTTATTATACATTCAAACAAATCCTCTAACTTAGGGTCATTTGAATTCGTGAGAGCAATCATGCGTGCGTTGCGGGCTTTTGCTTCCTCACTGTTTGACAAAAGTTTATCATAAACAATACCTTTCATCAAGATTGATAAAACAGGCATAGTATCGTCAAGCATTGCAATCGGACCGTGTTTTAATTCACCTGCAGCATAGCCGGTTGCGTTTATGTAGCTTATTTCTTTAAGCTTCAATGCACCCTCTAACGCCGTCGGAAGATTAATTCCGCGGGCTATATAGATAAAATCTTTTGTGTTTGAATATTTTCGCGCGCATTTTTGAATTTCGTCGGTATTTGCAAGCACCTGTTCAATCTTTTGCGGCAAAATCATTAATTCGTTTTTAATTGATTGGATTACGGATTTATCAGTACTTTCCTTGATTTCCGCCATATATAATGACAGAAGATAAAACGCCATCAATTGCGCGATATAAGATTTTGTGGCGGCTACGGAAACCTCAATTCCCGCATTTACGGAAAGCAAACTGTCCGCCTCACGCGCCATAGAAGAATCCGGACGGTTTGTGATAATCAAAATATGCGACCCGCGCGCTTTTGCCTGTTTAATTGCAGTCAGAGTGTCCGCAGTTTCACCTGATTGGGAAACGCCGATAACAAGCGTATGTTCATCGGTTACGGTGCGTCTATAGATGTATTCGCTTGATGCCTCAACATCCACCGCAATCCCGCAAAACGTTTCTATCAAATATTTTCCGACCATTGCGGCGTGCAATGACGTTCCGCATGCAATAATTTGAATTCTGTTCAAATTTCTAAGGGTTTCTTTTGTCAGTTTAACCTCATTCAAAACAATCGGTTCTGCCGCTGTATGGAGTTTTCCGACAAGAATATTACGGATTACGTCCGGCTGTTCGTGAATTTCCTTGAGCATAAAGTGTTTATAGCCCATTTTGCTTAATGCAACGGGTTCCCACGGCAAAAGTTCGATTTTGGGCTGAACTTCATTACCGTCTTTGTCTATCAATTTCATGGAATCCGGTGTGACTGTCACAATCTGGTTTTCAGACAAATACATTGCTTTTTTTGTATATTTAATAATTGCCGGTACATCTGATGCAATTAAATATTCACCTTCGCCGATACCGACTAAAAGCGGAGCATTGCGCTTGGTCGCAACAATTGTGTTTTTGTAATCGTTATGCATAACGCAAAGTGCGTAGGCGCCTTCTATTTCTTTTGCGGCAAGTCTTACGGCTTCCGTCAGGTCATGGGTTTCGTCGTATTTTTTTGCAATAAAATGTGCAGCGACTTCGGTATCTGTTTGGGATCTGAACACACAGCCTTCTTTTTCAAGTTCTGCTCTTAGCTCCTTATAATTTTCTATAATCCCGTTATGAACAAGCACGAGATTACCGTGTGTGCAGGTGTGCGGGTGTGCGTTCAAAACCGTCGGCGCACCGTGGGTTGCCCAGCGGATATGCCCTATACCGATTGTGGATTTTGCAAACTCACCTGTATGGGATTTTAATTCTTCCCTGAGATTTTTAAGCTTACCGACAGCTTTATAGACCTTTATATCGTTGTCGCACTTGACTGCAATGCCTGATGAATCATATCCTCTGTATTCAAGCTGCTCCAGTCCGTCTAATAAAATATCAACAACTGATTTATAACCAACATATCCTACTATTCCGCACATAAAATTTTTCTCCTCTATAAAAAATATTTTAGCATCAAAAAAATCTTTTTAAAATATTTTTATAAAAGTTTTACATAAGGAAATAGGCGAATAAGGGAATAAGTTAATAAGTTGTATCATGAATTAATCTAAGCGGATTTTTACTAATATCCATTTTTATATAACACTTATTTCCTTATTTCCTTATTCACTTATCTTTCAAAAGAGGGGCTTATTCCTCTTTGACGAACTGAATTTCGTCGTTATCGACGTCGATTATAATTCTGTCGCCGCGTTTGAATTTCTGCTCAAGAATTTGTTTGGATAAAGGATTTTCGACCATTTGTCTTATAACCCTTTTCAGCGGTCTTGCGCCGTAAACAGGGTTGAAACCGCGGGTCGCGAGAAATTCCTTGGCTTCTTCCGTAATATCAAGCTCGATTTCCTGATCTGCGAGTAGTTTGCGAAGATAATCAGCCTGAATATCCACGATTGCGCTCAATTGCTGTAATGTCAAAGCTTTGAAGAAAATTATCTCGTCAATTCTATTTAAAAATTCAGGTTTGAATTTTGTTCGCAAAAGTGCGAGAACTTCCTCTTTTGTTTTGTCAAAATCCGTCTGATTAAGCATTGAATCAAGCGTTTTTTCAAGGATAATGTCGCTTCCGAGGTTGCTTGTCATAATTATCAAAGTATTTTTGAAATCAACAACACGGCCTTTGGAATCCGTCAAACGCCCGTCATCAAAGATTTGGAGCATAATATTGAACACATCCGGATGTGCTTTTTCAATTTCATCAAAAAGCACAACGGAATACGGTTTTCTTCTGACGGCTTCGGTCAACTGTCCGCCTTCTTCATAGCCGACATATCCCGGAGGTGCGCCGACAAGTCTTGCGACATTATGTTTTTCCATATATTCGGACATATCTATACGTATAAGCGCATCTTCATCATTGAACATAAATTCCGCAAGCGCTTTTGCCAATTCTGTTTTACCAACACCTGTCGGACCTAAGAACAAGAAGGTTCCGATTGGTCTTTTCGGGTCTTTTAAGCCGGAGCGCGCACGGCGGATTGCGTCGGAAACCGTTGTTACGGCTTCATCCTGACCGATTAAACGTTTATGAAGAATTTCTTCCATGTTAATCAGTTTCTGCATTTCGCTTTCAACAAGTTTGGTAACCGGAATTCCCGTCCATTTGCTGACAACTTCCGCAATATCGCCTTCGTCAATCTGTTCTTTTAATAACTGATTATCTTTTTTGTCGCGGTTTTCGCAGGCTTTAAGCTGCTTTTCCAGCTCAAGCAGTCTGCCGTATTTAAGCTCTGCCGCGAGCTGCAAATCAGTATTGCGTTCCGCTTCTTCAATTTGTTTTTTAACCTTGTCGATTTCATCCTTAATTGCGGCTTCACCGATAATTGAGGATTTTTCCTGTTCCCACTGAACTTTCATTTTATTAATTTTTTCTTCAAGTTCATTAATCTGTTTGGTCAAATCATCGACTTTAGCTTTTGCCTCATCGCTGTCCTCTTTTTTCAGGGCTTCGCGTTCAATCTCAAACTGAATTTTCTGGCGCATCATGGAATCAATTTCCTCGGGCATTGAATCAATTTCAATACGCAGAGAAGATGCCGCCTCATCAATAAGGTCAATAGCTTTATCAGGCAAAAATCTGTCCGTAATATATCGGTCGGAAAGCTTTGCGGCAGCAATTAATGCGCTGTCGAGAATTCTGACCCCGTGGTGAACTTCATATTTTTCTTTCAAACCTCGTAAGATGCTTATTGTATCCTCAACGCTCGGCTCATTAACCATAACAGGCTGAAAACGGCGTTCCAGTGCGGGGTCTTTTTCAATGTATTTTCTGTATTCGTTAATCGTTGTTGCGCCGATAGTTCTCAAAACACCGCGCGCCAGCATCGGCTTTAAGAGGTTTCCTGCATCCATTGAACCTTCGGTTGCGCCTGCGCCGACAACCGTATGAAGTTCATCAATAAACATAACAATCTCGCCGTTTGATTCTTCAACTTCTTTCAAAACTGCTTTCAGACGTTCTTCAAATTCGCCTCTGTATTTTGCACCGGCAACGAGCGCACCCATATCAAGGGAGATTAATTTAACCTCTTTCAAGCTTTCCGGCACATCGCCTCTTACAATACGCTGTGCAAGACCTTCCACAATTGCGGTTTTCCCGACACCGGGTTCACCGATAAGCACAGGGTTATTTTTGGTACGTCTGTTCAAAACCTGTATAATCCGTCTGACTTCTTCGTCACGACCGATTACGGGGTCTAATTTACCTTTTCTTGCAAGCGCGGTCAAATCCGTTGAATATTTTTCCAGCGCTTTCATGTTTTCTTCAGCATTTTTATTATCCACTTTTTTATTACCTCTAATCTTTTTCATTGCGTTCAAAACAGTATTGGAATTTACCCTGAAATCGTTCAAAATCTTCTGTATATTTGAATTATCCAGTCTTGTCATAGCAAGCAGAATGTCCTCAACGCTTATGAATTCGTCTTTTAATTCATCCGCAATATCGCCTGACAAATCCAGAAGTCTGTTGGTTTCCTGCGACAAAAAGAGCTGCTGGGAATTCTGCAGACCCGATATTGTCGGGAACGATTTGACTGCCGCAACCACACGGTCAATAAAGGATTGCGTTAAAAGTTTCAATTCCGTCAGATAATCCTTGACTATCCCGTTGTCCTTTATCATCGCAAGCATAATGTGTTCCGGCTGCATTTCAGTGTTTTTGTTGGAATTTACAAGCGCGTTTGCACTTGACAAAAGCTCCTGCGAATAATTCGTAAATCTGTTTATATCAACCATTATTGCTCCTTTTTAACTTATCTCAACATATAATTATTTTAACGTTTATTTTAAAAAAATCAGATTTTTTTAATGTTTAATTAATATTTTTTTTATCATAAAAGCATTATTCACCTTTATAGCCCACTTGCATTTTGAGCTTGAGCAGGTACAATAATAACAGGGAGCATATATGATTGAGCTGAATTATAAATATGCCGATTCCGCGCTTATAGGTGAAGAAAACGGCTTGAATATTCAACAAAAATTTGACGAATTTAAAGATACAATCGCAAATATTATTCTTGATTTAAATAAGAGAAAAGACAAACCGGGTCAGTGGCTGAGGTGGATGAATCTGGGTTACAGCGAGGAAACTGTCTGGTATGTAAAAGAATATGCCGCGCTTGTTGAAAACAGGTTTGAAAATATTCTGGTATTGGGAATCGGCGGCTCTGCGCTCGGCGGTCTGGCTGTTACGGAAGCGCTTTTGAAACCTTACTGGAATTTGTTATCGTCTGAACAGCGCGGTGGTTTCCCGAGAATATTTTTCCTCGACAATATTGATCCCGATTCAATTGAAGGGATGCTTGACGTTCTGGATTTGTCCAAAACTCTGGTGAATGTGATTACAAAATCCGGCTCAACCGCAGAGACCATGTCTCAATTTATGATTATAAAAGACAGACTGGAAGCGGAACTCGGCGATGATTACAGAAAAAATATTGTCGCAACTACTGATAAAAATGTCGGGGTTCTCAAGCAAATTGCTGATCAGGAGGGGTATAAAACTTTTATAATCCCCGATGATGTGGGCGGAAGATTTTCCGTGTTTTCTGCTGTGGGTCTATTGCCGTTTGCGCTTGTGGGGCTTGATATTGACGAGATTATCAACGGCGTTAAGGATATGGATTTAATCCTTAAAAATACAGATATCCGCGAAAATATCGCTGCACAAAACGCCCTGATACATTTTCTTATGGATACGCAAAAAGGCAAAAATATTTCGGTCATGATGCCGTATTCAAGCCGGTTAAGGTATGTTGCGGACTGGTACGCGCAATTGTGGGCGGAATCTTTGGGAAAAGAAAAAAATCTTTCGGGCGATACGGTTCACATCGGACCGACTCCGGTCAAAGCTCTCGGTGCAACTGACCAGCACTCCCAAATTCAGCTCTATAACGAAGGTCCTAATGACAAAATTATTAATTTTATAAGAGTCAAAGAGTTTGACAATAATCTTGAAATTCCGAAAATTTTTGAATACACGGGAATAGGTTATCTCGGCGGAAAAACCGTAAATGATTTGCTGAATGCGGAAGCTGATGCAACAAGGGTTACTCTGACGGATTACAACAAACCGACAGTTACGATTACTCTGCCGAAAATTAACGGCTACTACATCGGGCAGCTTTTGTATATGTTTGAAATCCAAACGGCTATTGCAGGTGCGCTTTATAACATTAACGCTTTTGACCAGCCCGGTGTGGAACAGGCTAAAAATTACACTTATGCACTTATGGGGCGTGTCGGGTACGAAGAATCAGCCAATATGCTTCGCGAAAAAATGGCTCTGGGGTAAAAATGTTCAGTAAAATTTTAAAACTTTTTATATTGCCGGTTTTTATCATCATATTTTCCGTTAATTCCGGAATTTGTGAAGGGTATAATGAAAATGTGCTAAAAACGGGAATTTCATTACAGGAAATGCTGCCTGGTAATTTTTACGGAACCTGGCGGGTGGAGTCCGTTCTTGCGGAAACCAACAGTCCTAAAAATTTCAGAAAACAAAATACGGATATATGGAACTTATCCAAATCAGGTGACGTCATTAATCTCAGCAACCCTTTTACGGGTGCATCTGCCTCTATAACCCTGAGTTATGTAGGCGATGATGCAATCAGATTTTCCAAAAAAGGCAACTACGGCGGAAAAGTTCTGACTGATACGGTCGAAATTAAATTGTCCGGCGACAGCTTTTCGGGTACAAATACTCTTGTGCTCGAAACTCTTTCTGATGTCGATAATTCAGTCATAAAAACGGCAAATGCCAAATATTTATTAAAAGGTGAAAAAATAGCAGGTACAAGTATTAAGTGAGGATAGAATTATGCAGGTCAAAGAATTCGATACGGTAATATTAGGCGGCGGTCCGGCAGGTTTTTCAGCAGGGATTTATGCGGCGCGCGGCGCTGTATCAACGGCTATTGTCGATATTAATATGATGGGCGGCCAGCCGTCAAATTATCTTGAACTTGAAAATTACCCCGGATTCGGCACAATCGGCGGTTTTGATTTGATGGAAAAATTTGAAGAACACGCGGATAAATTCGGCGTTGAAAAATTTCCGATGCAGGAAATTGAACGCGTTGATTTGATTTCAAATCCGAAGATTATTTTGACCGGCGAATATGAATTCAGGGCAAAATCCGTAATTATCGCAACAGGTGCTCAGCCTATGAAATTGGGTGTTCCCGGAGAAAAAGAATTCGTAGGACGCGGAGTCAGCTATTGCGCGGTCTGTGACGGCGCGTTTTATAAAAACAAAATCGTTGCTGTCGTGGGCGGCGGCAATGCGGCGGTTGAAGAAGCTATGTATTTGACAAAATTCGCAGATAAGGTCTATGTTATCCACCGACGTGACGCATTAAGAGCTGATAAAATCGTTCAGGAGCGGGCTTTCAAAAACGAAAAAATCGAATTCGTGTGGGACAGCGTGGTTAAAGAAATTAAGGGCGATAATCTTGTTAATACTGTTGTGATTGAAAACGTTAAGACTGGTGCGCATTCGGATCTTCAGGTAAACGGTGTTTTTCCGTATATTGGTATGGTTCCGAATATTGAACTTTTCAACGGGCAAATTGAGCAGGACAAAGGCGGTTTTATTATGACTGATGAGACCATGAAAACCTCTGTTGACGGTGTTTTTGCGGTCGGTGATGTCAGACACACCCCGTTGCGGCAGGTTATAACGGCAGCCTCAGACGGCGCGGTCGGCGCGGTTTATGCGGTCAAATACCTCGAAACTCTCGCTCCCGTCGGTGTTGAATAAAAATTCGGCATGTATGTCTTATGCACTGTTTTCCATTAGGCTGACTACTGGAAATGTTATCGCATTTTGTCGGGGTGTGCGGAGTTTGACAAAACTATTTCGTAGTATTCGTTTTTATCAATATTTACGCCCATAGTTCGGGTGTCGCAGTATTTTTTCTTCTTTTTCTTCAAAAGTTTTTTGTAATCCCCTGCCACTATCGGATTTCCTCAATAATTTTATTAACCTGAGTTTCAAGCGCCGCATAATCAGAATTATTATCTATCACGTAATCCCAGTCTTTAACGTTATCCAGACCTGTTTCCGTAACATCATTTTCGCCGACAAGATTGCCGCGGGACATACGGGTTTCGCGTGTTGCCTCAACACGGATTGCAACAGCGCCTGCGGATTTGAAAACTTCATACTCGTGCGGCACGCGCACATCCGTTACAATAATATTTCCCGGCTGTTCAAGAATCTTTTTCAGCCAGTAATCAGGATCCTGTGCACGTCCCCAGTTGCCTAAATTTATCAAATCCTGACGGTATTCGGCCTTGTTCTTTTCAATTTCTTCGTATGTCAAACCTTTTTCTTTTCCGTAGGTTAATTTTATTATATCGCCCATTGCACAGCGCTTAAAGTCCGGCATCCTGTCCAGCATAATCTTTGCCGCAGTGTCTTTGCCCGAATATTGTTTGCCTGAAAATATTATTATTTTATCTGCCATATTTTTCTCCCTGCAAATACATTATAACATGAGAAAACCGATAAAATAATATTACAATTCAAAAAGCTTATGTAGACGCTCTTTTATATCATTTTCGTCAAGGTCATTAGTTATTTTATTCAAATCAATCGCCATCTGATAATAATGCGCGGCGTCGTTGGTAAAGCCCATTTTTTCGGAAGCACGTGCGGCATTGAAATACGCAAGGGTATAGCTGGGATTTAAATCAATAGCCTGCTCAAAATATTCAAGCGCCTCTTCCGCGTCCATAAGTCCGTCAAGGTAAAGAATTCCAAGATTATTCCGTGCGAATTCATTTTCAGGGTTAAGTTCAACAGCTTTATGATAAGCTACAAGCGCTTCTTCAAGGTAATCTTTTTCCCAGAGAGCGATACCGGCTTTTGAATAACCTCTGTAGTCGGACGGATTAAGCGTAATTGCGTCGCAATAAGCGCGAATAGCTTTATCAAGATCGTATTCAGCCATATGAATATCACCGAGTGCGAGATATAAATCGTAATTATTCGGATCCAAAATCAAACCTGCCTGATAAGTAGCAACAGCAGCCTCAACATTTCCGCTGACTTCCGCATACAAAGCGCCGAGTGCCTGACAAACAATTGATGTCCATTCTTTATCGGGATTCAAATCAATTGCTTTCTGGTAGTGCTGAATTGCATCTTCATATAATTCTGCTTTTGAATATGCGAACGCAAGTGAATTATTGTAGAAGGGGTTTTCCGGCTCCAAATCGCATGCAAGCTTGAACGCCGAAATCGAATTAATTTTGTCATCTTTTGCCATATAAAGGTGTCCGAGTTCATAATAAATCGGAGCCTTGTTATCGTCGAATTCCAGAAGTTTTTCGTAGCAGTCGATTGTTTCATCTTTCATATCAGGGAAAAACGTCTGCAAAACAGTTGCCAACTTTGCCCAGACATCACGGTTCAAGGGGTTAGCGTCAAGGACTCTTCTGTAGCTGTCAACCGCAATATCATACTCTTTATTTTTAAGCGCAATGTCGCCCATGCGATTGTAAAAAATTTCATCGTGCTCGGTTTCGGATACTGCTTTTTTATAAAGATTTTCGGCAGCCGGAAGCATTCTAAATTTTTCAAACAGCTTGCCGATAGTATTGTATTTAAATACGGAAATATCATCCGCAATATTTTTATAAAACATTTTAAGCGCAGGCTTGTCCCATGCAAGCATCATACTGCCTGTCAAAAAATAATACAAAAATCCGGCATAATCACCTGCGTTACCGTCTTTTGCGTTAATCTTCTGCAATATGGATTGAGCAAGAATAAGACGGGGACGCGCCGAATTCAATTTACTCATCTTAATCGCGGACTTAAATTCCTTTTCAGCAGCTTTGTAATCCTGCGCAAGTTTCATGAAAAATCCGGTATACATGTGCGCATTCATATTTGAGGGTGCCAGCGAGCAGGCTGTCTTGCACTGTTCAATTGCGGTATTAAGGCTTATTTGCCCCTGTTCCCACATCAAACTTGCAAGTCTGTAGTAGCTTTCCGGAATTGTCGGGTCTAATTTTACGGCATCAACATAATGTTCAATTGCCTCTTGCAAATCGCTGTTTTGCTGTCTGATTAAATATCTTTCGTGTGCTTGTCTGGCTTTTTCCAATGAATACTGTGCTTTTTTCGCATTTTCGCTATTATTTGCGCCAATCGGCATTAAAATTTGTTCTGACATTTCGAGCTCCAATAAATGTGTATACGGATTTCGTCGGACGTTAATTATTTATCTTTATTAATTAATCAAAATATCCTACGAATGTATTAGATATTAAGGGAATAGGGGAATAGGTAAATAAGTTAATAAGTGTTATATAAAAAACAATCCCGGCAAAATCCCGCTCAGATTAATCTATGATACAACTTATTTACTTATTCCCTTATTTACTTATTCACTTTCATGCTATAATACCGCTATGGACTACCTGAAGAACAAATTTGACATAATAGTAGTAGGTGCGGGACACGCGGGATGCGAAGCTGCAATAGCAGCGGCAAGACTCGGGTGTAAGGTTTTACTTTGCACGCTGAATGTTGATAACATAGCGCTTATGCCGTGCAACCCCGCAATCGGAGGCCCTGCAAAATCAACACTTGTACGGGAAATTGATGCGCTCGGCGGGGTTATGGGAGAAGCTGCGGACGCCACATATCTCCAGATGAAAATGCTTAATTCATCAAAAGGTCCGGCAGTGAGAGCACTCCGCGCGCAATCCGACAAAAAAGAATACATGGCATATATGAGAAATATTATTGAAACCACCGATAATATTTACCTCAAACAGTGCTGTATAACCGAAATTCTGACAAAAGACAACGAAGTATGCGGAGCGGCAGACGAATTCGGAATAGAATATTCGGCGCGTGCAATTGTGCTGACAACAGGAACATCGCTTGAAGGCAAAATCTGGGTAGGGTTAAGGTCATACAGTGCCGGAAGACTTGGTGAAAAGGCGGCAATAGGGCTTTCGGATTCTTTGCATAAATTAGGGATTGAAACGAAAAAATTAAAAACCGGAACCCCGTCACGCGTGGACAAACGAACAATAGATTACTCAAAAATGACAATCCAGCCCGGCGACAGCGAATTAAATTTTTATTCTTTCAAGCCAAACCGCCCGATACGCCCGCAATACCCGTGCTATTTAACCCGTACGAACGAAAAAACCCACGAAATTATCCGTGCGAACCTTGATAAATCGCCGATGTTTCAGGGATTAATCCACGGTGTCGGGCCGAGATACTGCCCGTCCATTGAAGATAAAATCGTAAGATTTTCCGAAAACCCCTCACATCATATTTTTATAGAACCCGAAGGATTAGGGACGTATGAGGTATATATACAAGGATTTTCAAGCAGTCTGCCGGCGGATGTTCAGATACAAATGCTCAGGACGCTCCCCGGACTTGAGAATGCACATGTAATAAAACCCGCTTATGCGGTTGAATACGACTATGTTCCGGCTGTCCAGACAACACATTCTTTAATGTCCAAAAAGATTAAAGGTCTTTTCCTCGGCGGACAAATTAACGGAACAAGCGGCTACGAAGAAGCTGCCGCACAGGGGCTTGTCGCAGGGATTAACGCGGTTAATTATCTGAATAACAGCGACATGCTTGAACTTTCAAGAAGCTCCTCTTATATCGGGACTTTGATTGACGATCTTGTAACAAAAGATATTGAAGACCCTTACAGAATGCTCACATCCCGCTCCGAATACAGACTTCTTCTGCGTCAGGATAACGCCGATGCAAGACTTACGGAAACAGGACATAAAATCGGATTAATTGACGATACGCAGTATAAAATATTCAAAGACAAACAAGATGCCATAGCCTGTGAACTCGTAAGGCTTTCCGAAACAAAAATTTCCGCATCGCCGGATGTGAACGAAATTCTTTCCCGATACGGCGAAAACATGGAACGCGGTATGAAGCTTGCAGAGCTTTTAAAACGCCCGAATATTGATTACAAAATTTTAAAAGAAATCGACCCGAATACGGCGGAACTCAATCTTCCGCGGGAGGTTTACGAACAGGCGGAAATTCTTATAAAATATGACGGATACCTGAAACGTCAGGAATTTCAGATAGAACAGGCAACAAAACTCGAAAAATACAGAATTCCCGAAGATATAGATTATTCAAAAATTGACCACATATCATCGGAAACCAGAGACAAACTTGCCAAAATCCGCCCGAAAGACCTTGCGCAGGCATCCAGAATCGGCGGGGTTAAGCCCGCAGACATTTCCGTCCTTATGGTTATGCTTGAAAGACATACCCTGCGCAACAATTAATTTTTGTAAAGGAATTAACAAAAAATAAAATTCACAAGATTATAAATAAAAAAAAGGAGAACCATGCAGCCAGTATTAATGTACCCGAACAATATAATGCCGAACCCGACAACAAGTTTCACCCCGCAGAAACGCATGCCGAATATTATGCCAAACACGGCAATCCATCCGCAGGCAAGCGTAATCGGGCAGGTTATAATCTCGCCCGACGTAAACGTCGCGCCTTTTGCGTCAATCAGAGGGGACGAAGGCACCCCGATATATATCGGCAAAGGTACAAATGTTCAAGACGGTGTTGTAATCCACGGGCTTAAACACGGCAGAGTAATCCACGACAACAGGGAATTTTCGGTTTATATCGGCGAAAACACAAGCCTTGCACATCAGGCACAGGTTCACGGTCCCGCTAAAATCGGCAACAACGTGTTTGCGGGCATGCAGTCTTTTGTTTACAAATCCGAAATCGGCGACAACGTTGTAATTGAACCGACGGCAAAAGTTATCGGGGTAAAAATAGCTCCGAACCGCTATGTTCCAGCAGGAGAAGTAATCAAAACTCAGGAGCAGGCGGACAAACTTCCGGTTATAGACGAAAATTACGCAAATAAACACATGAATGAAGAAGTCGTAGAGGTTAATAAAGAACTCGCGCACTCATATCCGGCAAATTACTACATGACAAATTTTGCGTAAAACGGACAAGAGCAAATCTGCAATAACGGAGAGAGTATGAAAAGGCACACTGCCGGATTTTTAAACGGAATAATCGCATCAACAAGCTACGGAACTAACCCTTTATTCGGGCTGCCGCTTCTCCATAACGGAATCGGGGTTAATTCGGTACTCTTTTACAGGTACGCCGCAGCGGTTTTGATTTACGGATTGTGGATAAAACTTGTCAAAAAAATCGATTTAAGGGTGAATTTTGCGGAATTTATAACACTTCTGGCGCTCGGGTTAATGTTTTCGTTTTCAAGCCTGACGCTTTTTGAAGCATTCAAATACATTGATGCGGGAATTGCCTGCACAATACTTTTTATCTATCCGACAATTGTGGCTGTAATTATGGCGATTTTTTACAAAGAAAAAATAACCATGCACGTAATTTATGCAATATTATTGACATTTCTCGGGATATTTCTTCTCTACAGCGGCAAATCAGGCATCCCCCTGAACCTCAAAGGCGTAGGCGTAGTGCTTTTGTCGGCATTATTGTATGCGCTTTATATAGTAGGCGTCAAAAACCTCAAATCCATCCGGCACGTAAAGCCTGACAAATTGAATTTTTACGTAATGCTTTTCGGGCTTTTTGTGTATATTTGCAACCTGAAATTCTGCACCGAGCTGCAGATTTTGACGGAACCTTATATGTGGCTGTGCGCGGCAGGACTTGCAATATTTCCGACCGTAATTTCCATAGAAACAATAAATATCGCCATAAAATTAATCGGCTCGACCAAAACCGCAATATTGGGCGCGCTGGAACCTTTAACCGCAATATTTTTCGGGATAATATTCTTCCATGAAGAAATGACCTTCAGAATTGCAGCAGGGGTATGCTTTGTGCTTTTCGGCGTCATGATTGTAATTACCCGCAAAAAAACGACAGACTGTAAAAGATAGAAAAGAATACACCAATATTTTTTCTCGACGACGCTCTCACCTCCGGCTCCGCTATTGTCTCGAAAATATATTGGTATATTTCTTTTCATAAATATAACCACTAAAAATTTAAAAAACGACATAAAAAATTTCCCGGAGATGGAGCCAGCTCAGATGCAGGCGAGCAGCACGAGCCTTGCAGATGAGGGTACTTGAAAAGTAGAACCACACAAGTTTGAGCAGCGCGAAAACTTGTCTGGTGAGAAGACTCTCCGGGAAATCGGAGGCTTAAACATAAAAAACAACAATAAAAAATTTCCCGGAGATGGATTCGAACCACCGTTGGAAGAGCCAGAATCTTCAGTCCTGCCGCTAGACGATCCGGGAACGTTACATATATATTTTATCACAAAAAATCAAATGTCAAACCTACAATTCTACTTCGGATTCTTTAACGGGTGCGCCGACAACACGTTCAAGCTCGGCGGCATTTACGTTATATTCCAGAAGGTTTGAATAGTAGCTCAATTGAGCGTTCAGGTAAGTATTTTCGGCATCTTTAAATTCAATAGCGTTGCCCAAACCGACCTGATAACGTCTGAAGGCTTGATACTGTTGTTCTTTTGCCTGCTGGAGAGCGAGTTTTGCAACATCAAGGCTGTCACGGGAGTTCAAAAGGCTTATGAAAGCGCTTTTGACTTCAAGATAAACATTTTGCTTTTGCTGTTCGTAATCCGCAACGTATTTTTTGTAAGTTGCTTTAGCCTCATCCACCTGTTTTTTCAAGAGCATAAGGTTGAGGTTGGTATAATTAAGCTGGACGCCTAATTGATACCCGTAATCCATATCCATTTTAGCACCGCCGTTCTGATATGAACCGAAAGCAGTCAAATCAGGCGTGAAAGACCTTTTAACCGCACGAACGCTTAATTCAGCCGCATCCATTAATTTTTTAGCGGCAAGAAGTGCAGGACGCGATTCTTCGGCGGTTTTCAACAAATCCTCAAAATTAACGTCATAAACCTTGGTATTCAATTTATCTTTCAAAAGAACCTGTTCCAATTCAGGAATACCAACGGCGTTTGCGAGCTGAACACCTGCAAGTTCAAGAGTGTTTTTTGCTTTAATCAGGTTGACTTTTGCGTTTCCGAGGTTATATTCGGCAGTTGTAACGTCGATTTTGGCTTTTTTACCGATTTCATAGTATGCACGAGCCTGTTTCAACTGCAATTCATAGTCCTGAACCGTGTCCTCGTAAACCGTTTTTTGAATTTCGGCAAATACAACGTTATAATAAGCCACCTTCACATTATAAATTACCTGCTCAATGCTGGTTTCCGCATCATATCTGGAGGCTTCGTAGCTTCTGGTTGCCATATCAGCGCTTGCCTTTGTTTTTCCGAAATCAAACAACAGCATATTAGCTGAAAGCGTGGGAGTATAATACAAATCATAGCGTCTGTTCATCATGCCGGAGAATGCACCGCCTCTGTTCATGGTCATCAGCATGTCATTTCTTGAATAGCTGACGCCGGCGCCGAGTGTCGGGAAATAATTTGACCACGCTTGACCGATGCGGGTTTTATAGATTTCAGCGTTGCTTATTGCGGACATAATTGTCGGGTTATGGGTAATTGCAAGCTTGATACAGTCAGCAAGCGTAACTTCGCCGTTCATATCAGTGTATTCAATTCGGCTGTCAATTACCGGAAATTTAGATTCGTACATGCCCTCGGCTTCTTTTGAAGTTTCCTTTTTGGTTTTGGCATTGTCGGCATTTTTTTTGCGTTCATGACGCCAGTTGACCTTTTTTGTTTCCGGTTCAACGATTTGAATTTTTTTCTGTTTTTTCTTTTTGAAAAAAGCAACCTTTGAATTGTCAGACTCGGTCGTTGTATTTGTCTGAACGGCTTGAGTTTGTGCAGGCGCGGGAGCTTTGGCTTTTTTCTTAAACGACCATGCACTTGCCGAATTTGCCGTGACAAACATTATTATTAAAATTATGCTGAAAATCTTTTTCATTTTTCCACATACTCCAAATCTTTTTCGGTAATTTCTTTGTGCGGGAATTTATCGACGAATTCCTGAATAATAACGTAAAACGCCGGCGTCAAAACCGCACCGATAGTTGCTGCCGCAACCATACCGCCGAATACGGTTGATCCGACCGAAATTCTTGAATTAGCACCCGCGCCGGAGGCAAAAAGCATCGGCAAAACGCCGAGGATAAACGCGATTTCCGTCATCATAATCGCACGGAACCTTAATTTTGCCGCCTTAACCGCAGCTTCTTTTACCGGTAAACCGTATTTTTCGTGTTCTTCTTTGGCAAATTCAACAATCAAAATGGACTGTTTTGCCGCAAGACCTATAAGTGTAATCATACCGACCTGTGAATAAATATCAAATGACTGGTTAATCATCATCTGGAATATCAGGGCGCCCAGTGCCGCAATCGGTGAAATCAACAATACCGCAACAGGGATAGAATAACTTTCGTACAGCGCGACAAGGAACAAATACACGAATATAAGCGCCATAGCAACGATGACCACTGTCTGACCTGAGGCTTCTCTTTCCTGAGCGGATGTTCCAGACCAGTCAAAAGTAATATCCGACGGCAAAACGCGCCTTGCAACATTTTCCATCGCATTCATAGCTTCGCCGGAGCTTTTACCGGGGGCTTCCTGACCTTGAATTTGCACGGACTGATAAAGGTTATACCTTGTAATTGATGCCGTACCGATTGTTTGTTTCAATTTTACAAGCGAAAGTATGGGCACCATAACCCCGTTTGTATTTTTTACGTAAATTCCCGCAAGGTCTGAGGCTCTGTTTCTGAAATCACTGTCTGCCTGCATTTGAACCTTGAATACCCTGTCGTATTTATTAAAATCATTTACGTAATATGAACCGAGCATAGAGGCAAGGGTTGAATAAAGCTCCTGCAAATCAACGCTCTGCGCCATTGCTTTTTCGTAATCAATTTCAAGGGTATATTGCGGAACGTTTGCCTGGAAAGTCGTATAAACACTTGACAAATCAGGATCCTGATTTGCGGCGGCAATAAGTTTATTTGCCCAGGCTTCCAACTCCTGCGGGGTATATTCGCCGCGGGAGAGCATCTGGAATTCAAAACCGCCCATCATACTCATACCCATAATCGCCGGCGGAGAAAATACGACAATTGACGCTTCCTTAATATTTGCGGCAACTCCTCTGACTTGACTTAATATTGCCGTGTGCGACAAATCCGTCGGACGACCCTGAATTTTACGCTTAATCCAGTCAATTGCCGTAACTTTTCTGTCAGCGTAGTCATCCAGCGAAATAATTGCCGTCGCACTGTTTGTTGTTCCGCCGCCTCCGAACACCATAAGTCTTTCTTCGTCAATTCCGTCAAAATCTCTTATCTGTTCTATAAATCTCTGCCCTACTTCTTCAGTTCTTGAAAGTGAAGCACCGTCAGGCAGCGTTATACTTGCAAGCAGCACCCCCTGATCTTCGTCAGGTATAAATCCCGTCGGAACGAGTTTGAAAGATACAAGAGTTAATACAACCAGCGACAGATACAAAATTATCGTACCTTTTTTGTCGTGAACAAATTTGTTTACGTATTCAATATAAAAATCTTCAGCTTTTGCAAAAAATTTGTTGAAATCTTCCACAACAACCGCGGTTTTTTCATTAATTCTGCCGATAATATGCCGTATATGATTAACAAATTCGGATTTTGAAATTTTGGGCTTATCGGATTTTTCCTGACCAAGGAAATGCGAACACATGGCAGGAGAAAGCGTCAGTGCGCAAATCGCCGAAATTGCAATGGATACTGCAATACATACCGCAAATTGCTTATACATAACTCCCGTCATGCCGCCCATAAATATAATCGGCACAAATACAGCCATCAAAACCAACGCCATCGCAACAAGTGCGGAACCTACCTCCTGCATGGTTAATTGTGTAGCTACAACGGCGGATTTACCTTCCTCAAGGTGCCGTTTTACATTTTCTATAACAACAATCGCGTCATCAACAACAACACCTACCGCAAGTACAAGAGCAAACAACGACAGAAGGTTTATACTCATATTTAAGGCTTTCAGCGCAATGAACGTCCCCACAAGCGATACCGGAATCGTAACGCACGGAACAAGTGTCGCCATTGCATCCCCGAGGAATAAAAATATGATTACGATTACGATTAAACCCGTCAAAAGAATCGTAAATTCAACCTCTTTCATTGATTCATGAATATAATCCGAATCGTCTTTTATAACCTGAATTTCAAGCCCGTTGTCAAGTCTTGAATTCAATTCCGCTATCTTTTGTTTAACTGCTTTGGACAAGTTCAAAATGTTCGCGTCTGACAACTGGGACACCATAATCAATGCCGCGGGTTTGCCGTTGACCTTGCCGAGCCTTGAATAAGAATCCGAACCCAGTTCAACACGCGCAATATCTTTCAGTCGGACTTTACTTCCGTCCATATTTGAACGGATTATAATATTTTCAAACTCTTTTACCTCGGACAAACGCCCTTTTGACTTCAAAGTCAACTGCAGCGCCTGCTTGTCGTCCGTCGGCAAAGCGCCTAAAGAGCCTGCCGTTACCTGATTATTCTGAGCCGTAATTGCATTTTTTACCTCGGTTGTCGAAATATTCAATCCCGCCATTTTCTGAGGATCAAGCCATATTCTCATTGAATAATCGCCCGAGCCGTAAACGTCAATGTCCGCAACCCCTTCAACACGTTTCAATTCGTCTTTAATATAAATTGAGCCGTAATTTGTCATATCAAGCTGTGACCAGTTGCCCTCAACAGGTCTGATATTCAAAATTATGGCACCGGAACCCGATGTTCTGCTGAGCGCCGTTACACCGGTTCTTTGAACTTCTTCCGGCAATTGCGACAAAACCTGCTGAATTCTGTTTTGGACGTTCATAAGGTTAATATTTCTGTCAGAGCCGACTTTAAAATACATAGTGAGTGAATATGAGCCGTCAGAGGAGGTTGACGTCATATATGACAAATCCTCGACACCGTTCAATTTATTTTCAAGAACCGTTGCGATAGATGATTCAATAACCTCGGCGTTAGCACCTGCGTATGATGCCGAAACCCTTACCTGCGGCGGGGTTACATCAGGGTAGTTTTCCTGTTTTAATGTTGACATGGAAATCAAGCCCATTATCACGATACACACTGAAATTACCAGTGCGAAACGCGGTTTTTGTATAAAAAAGTATAATTTTGCTTTATCTAATATCTTTTTCATTCTCGGCCTTTAAATTTTTCTGATATTCCTCGTTATCAATAATTTTCAATTTTTGACCTTCGGCTGCGATATTCTGGATACCTGCGACGACAACCACATCATCCGCTTTCAAGCCGTCAGTAACAACCCAGTTGTTATTTATGCTGTCAGCAACTTTTATATCGCGTCTTACAGCTTTGTTATCCTGAACAACCCACACGTAATATCCGCTCATCGGGTCGCCTTTTGTACAGGCTTGAGGAATTGTCATATATTCAACCATTTTAGGTGCTATGAGTTTAACCTTCATGTAATTTCCCGGAACCAGCCAGCCGCGTTCATTGTCAAATACCGCACGCAGACTAATTGAACCGGAATCTTTATCTATTTTGTTATCCACAAAATCAACGGTACCGACTTTATCATACCAGTCCCCGCCGTCAAACTGCACCTGTACTTCAACATCTTTGAAATGATTACTTGCTCTCAAAAGATTGACAAAGTCCTCGCCCTTCAAGCTGAAGGCAACGTACACGGGATTTGTACTTGAGATGTTTACCAGAGAGCCTGAGGTTGCGGTTACGTAATTTCCTTCAGTAATATTAACTTTGCCTATTCTGCCGTCAATCGGTGATTTGATATTTGTATAGCTTAAATTTACCCTTGCCAGCTCATACTGTTGTCTTGCAGCCTCAAGAAGCGCTCTGTTCTGGTTTCTTGTTGCAAGACTCTGGTCAACGTCCGATCTGCTTATCAAATCCTCTTTGATAAGCGCGTTTGCTCTGTCCAATTCCTGCTGGGCATTGGTTAAAAGCGCACTGTATTGATTAACCGTTGCACGTGCGTTATTAACCTCGATTTGATACTCCCTGGGGTCTATCTGGAAAAGCATCTGACCTTTTTTTACAAAATCGCCTTCCTTGAAGAATTTTTTTATCAAAAATCCCGGAACACGCGCGATTACATCAACCGAATATTTTGCCTCAACTCTTCCCGTTGCTTCCGCATTTATAAATACATCCTGCATATGCGGTGTATCAACTACTACCTCTTTTGGAATACTATTCAACTTTGCCTGAATTACGGCTGCTATTTTTCCGCTCACTTTATTATATATTATCGGCACTATAATTATTAACAAAATAACTATCGCAACTTTTTTACGCGTTACTTTTATTTTCATATCCCGCTCCAACTCTTCTAATCTAATTTTATATTATATTATCCGGCATATCATGTCAATTTTGGCAGATTATATTAAGAATTGTAAAAGTCACCTTTTTTTATAAGCAATCCGACATATTAAGCATATTTAATATTAATGTAAGAAGGAAATAAATGCATATTGCGGGAATTAAAAATTTATTTAAAAAACAGGTTCATTCTGGAAGTATTTTAAACAAACTTACTGAAGTTATACCGGATACAAAAGTTTGTAAAGGACTGACTGAACTTGACAAAAAACTATTTGCAGAATATCTGCAGATGCCGCGTTATAAAATGCAAATTACCCCTAAAGAAATAGATAATTTATGTAAATTTGACGGAAATGAATTCATTCTTGAAGCGTATGAATTGCTCACCCGCAAACTCGGACTGGATGTAAATATACGACCTAAATTGTTTTGGTCAACTGATATGAATAACAATATTGAAGCGGCATTTCAACCGCTTAATAATATAATATTATGCAACGCCGAATATTTTCCAAATCTTTCAAAAAAACAACAATTCATTTTGTTAAGACATGAACTACAGCACTATATCCAGAATATGGACATCCTGAGACATGAAGAAATAGGCGAAAAAGCTCTGGATAGACTTACAACTAATTATATTAAAGCCCTAAAACAAACTCATGACTTGATTTTTAAACAATATCCCATAAAAAAGGCTGTTGAAAATCTCAAAAACCGCGGAGAAGATATTAATTTTATAAATAAATATGTTGAACTTTTTAAAGCAAAAGATTCAAAAGGAATTGATGAACTTTTTGAATCTACAGGATCTGGATACAGACAAGAACTGACAGGATTCCGGAATAAAATAATTGCAGAACGCGGTCTGATAAAAAAAGACAGCGCTCTAACTCCCAAAATACAGCAAAATTTTGATGAATTTGCAAATACCGGTTATTACAATCCTGACGGAAATCTTAATTATGCAAAATATTTCAATTCTAAAATTGAACAAGACGCTATTCTGGCACAAAAAGCAGCAGATTTTCAATTTTCAAAAGAATGCTGTTATATGAAATATGCCAAAAACAATTTTTCAATGAGATTAATTCAGAGGAAACCATTAAAGCACTTGAACAAATCGATATTACTTAATCCGGCAGGAATTCCGAGAACGAAACCTTTTTGCCCTGATCCGCCAGATAAATTTCAGGCGCTTCTTTGTCTTCTGATGACAAATCTACAACAGAAATGCCATTTACCACATTAAAGAATTCTTCTTTTTTTACAGGCTGCGGACCTGCAAAGGTGTTATGCGGGTCTACAAGATAGAAATTTTCATCATCGTAAGAGTCAAATGCATAGGCATGAAATTTAGGATTTCCATTTTCATCGACTCCGGCTTTTAATGCAACGACAATGACATTATTCGGATTATCCGCATATTCTTTTAAAGCTGCTTTAAAACTCTTACCCTCTTGAATAACGCTGTTGACAGCCATTTTATCATTACCGTCCGTGCTGATACTTATTGCCTTTTTGCCGGTCAACAACTGCAGAGCCTGAACAGAATCACCGCCTTCCAGAACGGATTCCGTATTTTTAGGTGCATACGCAAGATCAAGGACTGAGCCGCGTGCAATCTTTGTATCAATCAGTCCTTGTCTATACTTTTCCATTGCGAGTTCTACTGCGGCGACATCTGGATCAGCTGCGGCATAATTCGCACTAATCCTATTCAACAACTCATCTCCGGTAATTTTATAAGTTTTATCAATACCCTTAAAATAAACATCTACAGAACCGTCATCATTAACGGTTACCGCATTTTTAACAAGTTCTTTAGCTTTTTCATTATCAGATACGGCTGATATTGCAGCAAGAAGCCAGCAGTCACCGGTTTGTCCCTGTTTGAAATCACCGAGCACACCGTCATTTTTTACATGCTCAAACTTATTAGCTTCTTCATCCCAGCTGTAATACATACCGAAGGCAGTATTTCTATAAACATCAGAGGTATCATTAAGCGGTTCCAAACCCTCATTGTCAGCCAAAAATCGAACTTTTGAAACTTCATTGCCGTCTTTATCAAAATATTTACCGTTTTCACTGTACAATCCGCTCACGGATACGTCATTAATAGCGGTTTTTCTGAAATAAAAGGAATCTTTATCATATTGATAATAGACTTTATTATGGTTTTCATCCTCCGCGTAATAAATATTTTCATTGCCTGTGCTTCTGTATTTTCTATTGAAGGCTAACTGCTGTTTGTACTTAGAAGCTCCTGCGATTGCATCATCGGAAGATACGACGCCTTTTTTTACAACTGCATACTTTTCACCGTCAGGGGTATAATATACGCCTTTTTTATCGGCATAATTCCCGTTGTCGCAAACTTTTGCGATATTCGGAGCTTTTTTAAAAGAACTCTTATCACTGCTCCAGAGATAGTAAACTCCGGTTTTTTCATCAAAAAAGTAATCGCCGTTTGCTGTGGGTTTTAAACCGAGTTTTGCAGCTTCCTGTTCCTTTATAAATTTTTCGGCCGCAGCCCCTTCTTGCGGAGCATTTCCCGTGGAAGTTTTACTGTATCCGTCCCAGATAGTGCCGGAAGATGCACTATTTACGTTCCGGGAAGAATTCACATTTGTCTGAGACGTTACTCCTGCACTACTATGTAAACTATCAATATAATTAAAATTACCCATGACAAATCCTTTTGTATTTTCTTTGTCGGAATTTATCAGTAAAATATTCAGGATTTTTTACGAATTGTTACAAATGTTTAAGTTTTGATTTAATAAATGCGAAAGTTTTTTTAAAAATATTCCGATATATAAAATAATAGATATTAACGCAACGCTAGAAGGTTAATGGTATGCATGTAGATAAAGTAAAAAGTACGCATAACGGAACTCCGATTAACAGTAAAGGTATAGATTCCGGCAAAACAGAAAAAATGTTTGATTTTGGTGTCCAAAATAATAATGAGGGCTTATGCATTGAACATAAAGATGCAAACTGGAAAGAACAATTTAGTTTGGAAAATATTAAGAAAAAATATCCCGAAGGTATATACAAATACAGGGAACACGATGAAAAAGGCAGGCATACTGTTGTTGCGACTTCCGCAGAAAAACAGCAGAGCGTAACATATCAATTTTTGAAACGTGATAATTCAATCATAATAAAAGAATGGGACGATAAAACGGGAAGCAGCAAAATAACCTATATCAATTCTTCCGGCGAGATTGAATATATCGAAGACAAACAATTGAATGAGGATAAGACCAGTGTCGGTTTAAGATACAACTATACCGATGAAACAACTGCCGAATTGAAATACAATTCATTAGGTGAAGTTATTCACAAGGTTGTAAAAGATAAAAATGGAATTATTTTAGAAGAAAATGATTCTGAATCAGGTACTCATAAGATATTTCATAACGGCGTTTTGTATAAAATACATCAAAAAGATAGCAAAAATCATATATCTACGCATGAAAATTTGTTTGCAAATATGTTATACGATGATATAAAAGGTTTAGGTACCGGCAAAGAATTTGCTGAGCATCTTAATATGATTGATAAAGACATTGTAGTTGATGTTTTAAAAGATTATGAGAAAAAGATGAATGAATCTTTGATATCATCAATCCTATGTGAAATAGGTCTTTCCAAAGAACAACGGCTGGAATATGTCAAAATCATTACCGGGGCTTTATCGGATGTAGACGATGTATATTATAAAGATATTGCTCAAAAAATTAACCGGGAAGCGGAATATCAACTTAATAAAATCGGATTTGTAAATACTGATTATATTGAATTATTTTTATCAAAATTGAATAAAAGAAAACCTTTTGATTCAAAAAATTTGGACATGCCAAACGGTAAAATTGATAAGGATTTTAAACAAGGAAATATTGGTGATTGCTGGTTAATTTCTTCTATTATGGCTTTGTCGTTGCAACCTAAAGGGAAAAAAATCCTAGAAGATTCAATACAAACTCATGAAGATGGCAGTGTTACTGTAACACTAAAAGGAGTAAATAAATCGTATACTTTCAGCGCAGCAGAAATTAACGGTAATAATAACTTGAGTCACGGAGACATGGATGTAAGAGCCATTGAAATGGCTATTGATAACTATTTTTATGACGAAAGAGGAGTAAATACAAGATTAGACATTGATGGAAATGATCCTCACCTTGCATTTCAAATCTTAACAGGTAAAAATGGCAGAACACTTACGGCTCATATAATTTCATCAATTAAGGGACATTATTTTGATAATACAATAACGGAAAAACAAATAAACGATTTTAATAAAGAAAATCATGTGGTAACTGTGGCAAATAATCGTGATGAAATTCTGAAACTTGACGATGAAACTACTTTGATATCTATGCACGAATATTTAGTTAAAAGAGCTGATAGTACAAACGTATATATATTGGATCCCCTAAAAAATTTCTCAAATGAAATTACTGTGCCAAGAGAAAAATTTATAGAATTTTTTAATCAGATAAATGAAATGGATTTATAAATATACTCTGATGCCAACCACACTTTCGCCAGATAATATCTTATTTATGTAAAAACTCCCCAGGCTCTCTTGCTCGCTCGCGTTTAACGGCATTTCGCGTTTTGCTTTTGTGTTTTCAACACAACCGCAAAAGCGCTCCAGCCTCAGCTCGCTCGCGCTGGACTCTACACCAAGAGCACTCCGTGCTTGTTGGTTCTCTAACACTTGAAGTTCATGACCAAAACAAAAGCAGGGACTAGCCCTGCTTTTATTTTGGTACTAAAAAACTTCCCAGATTGGACTGTCTTGGGGCTCTCGCGTTAAACGTGACTACGGTTTTTGCTCCAAAGAACTTTGTTCTTTTCCGCAAAACACCTCCGCACTCCGCTCGTGCCCCGCTCGAACCTCGGGCAAGGCTTTCGCCTTGCGGTTCTCGTCCAACTTTTAGGCGTTCATTACATTACAAGACCCGACACACGGTCGGGTCTTGTTATAGTTTTTCGGACACTTTTGAAATCTGTTTTTGCTTTTCTTAATCGCTATGATTGGCTTTGTGTTTGAGTTTTTACCGCTTCCCCAAGTCTGAGAGTCGGGGTTTTGAAAAGTCAAGAATGTCCGGTTATTAGGACGAAAATGTCCGGTATCTTTCCATAAAATTTTATAAAATTGCCGAGTTTCCCTATTATATTTGAATTGTAGTCAAGTGTAAAAAGCGGACATTTTGTGTAATTTGCTATTCAAAATTTATATTAAACTCGGAAAAACCCCGCAAATTGTGCCTTTTAGAATTATAATTATTTCGCATAATTCTATGATATTTACCCCTAAGTCGGAAGTAATTTTTTTAGTGGGAAAACGCTTCCCTGACTTTATTTTTCAAATATTTTATCGAAATAAATTCCAAAACTTATGTATGACTTTTCTAAAAGTATGTGTAAAAAATATCGGATTAATTTTACCCCTCAAAGCTGGAAACAGAATTGAGAGAAAATAGCAGGTTTTTGTCAAAGAATAAATTCAAACCCTGTTTAAATTGCGTTTAAAAGGTGTTCAAAAGCAGTTTTATAAAATTTTCTGCTTAAAATTCAGATATAATCTGACACAAAACAACATATTTCCCCCTCAATGACTTCCAATTTGAGAGAAACCAGTCTAACATACAGTAGCTTTAATAATAAATAAGGATACGGTATGGCAGACATTAATAATAACGATATTTGGATTGATGTTGAGACTTTAGCGAAACTCAAAAACATTACTCGCAGAGCAGTTCGGCTTGCGTTGAACCAAAACAAATATGAATACAAAGTTGAAAATATAAGAGGCGGAAAAACATACAAAATTAAATTATCAACACTTGAAGAAGAGCTTCAACTTAAGTATTTTCAGGAATATTATGACGATTATAAAACGTGTGAGAATGAAGTTATTGAACTATCTAATCTCAACATAAAACAAGAAAAACTTATATCCGAAAACCAGAGAAAAATTGCTCTTGCCAAGTATGACCTGATTTATGCTTGGCTTGATTTTAGAAAAGAATACAAAAGGGACAAGTTGAAAACAAGCGGCAACGTACCCGATAAAGAATTTTTGCAATTATATAATACCGGAATGTTTCAGGAAGAGATTTTTAAAGTCTTGGGTAAAGTTTCAATAGGTTCACTTTATCGTTGGCGGGCACTTTTAGACTATAACAAAGATTGGACAGCACTTGTCGGACAATATAAATATTCAACAAGAAAAGAATATAGAACAACTTTAAACGAGGAGCAGATTAAAATATTTATACAAATTCTGCTTTCGCCTAGTGCTTTTTCAATAGGCAAAGCAATTTCATTAACAAAACATATTTTAAAGGAACGCGGACAGGAAATTTTACCTAAAGATATTACTTTTCGCAGGTACGCAGAATGGTTTCGGGATAACAATTTTGACAAATGGACACTTGCAA
>CALVBW010000018.1 GCA_944325945.1 Candidatus Gastranaerophilales bacterium
GTAAATGTAAAGATTTATTAATTTTTATTCTACACATGTAACAAATTTGGCATGCTTGCATTATCATGCATGTACAACTATCCCCAAATCTCCTCCCAAGATTATTGTTCAAAGTCACAAAGATGTGGCTTTTTTTTTGAAAAAGGCGGCAATGCCGCCTTTTTTAATTTAAAATATAACTCAGCAAAGTTCTGACACCGGCACCTGTAGAACCTTTTATAAATTCTTTTTCGGGTTTTTCTAAGAAGGCGGTACCGGCTATATCAATATGTGCCCATTTGACGTCTTTTACAAATTCCTGCAGAAATACGCCTGCGGCGGATGCTCCGCCATAACGTGAACCTGTGTTTTTCATATCGGCAATATCGGATTTTAAGCTGCTGAAGTATTCTTTATATAAAGGCAGCTGCCAGTATTTTTCACCAATATTTTTACCTGTTTCAATAATTTTGTGAATCATATCGTTATCGTTACCCATAATACCGGCAACAGATGTTCCCAGAGCAACCATGCATGCTCCGGTCAGGGTCGCGATATCAATAACCTCATCAACTCCGAGTTCACATGCATAAACTAATGCATCTGCAAGAGTTAATCTTCCTTCTGCATCGGTGTTATCAACTTCAATTGTTTTGCCGTTTTTGGCAGTCAAAATGTCACCCGGTTTATAAGCACTTCCGCTCGCCATATTTTCACAGGCGGCAATAATACCGTGTACTTCAACGTCAGGATTAAAGTCTTTTAAAACGCTCATAATTCCTAAAACGCAGGCGGCTCCTGACATATCATCGCGCATTGTAAGCATTGAAGATGGCGGTTTTAAATCCATTCCGCCAGAGTCAAAGCAAAGTCCTTTTCCGATAATGGCTATTTTCTTTTTAACATTTTTACCTGTATATTTCATATGGATGAATTTAGGCGGTTGAACACTTCCTTTAGCAACAGCAAGGAATGCTCCCATTCCCATACGTTCAATTTCGTCACTGTCGTAAACTTCAGTTGTGATACCTTCTATACTTTGTGCTATTTCGGCCAGTTTAGTTGGTGTTGCATACGCTGCAGGTTCATTTGCAAGATCACGTGTGATTTTCATAGCATTACCAAAATATTTTCCTGCATTAACACTTTCTTCCAGTACGTTTCCGAATGTTATTTCATCAACGTGCGTTGCTTTTTCACTTTTGTATTTATCAAAAGCATAATCTGCCAGCATTGCACCAATTACAGCGGATTTGCCGTAGTCAAAGCCGGTTTCAAAATCAAATGCAGCGGTTTTTGCATGAATTTGCTGTAATTTTTTTACTGATTTATAAACAGCAGTGCGGGCTTCATTTTCGCCAAATTCATCACGTTTTCCGCATCCTGTAACAAGAATTTTTTGTGCGGGAATTTGACCGTATGTTTGAAGTAAATAAGTTTGTCCTAATTTTCCTTCAAATTTATCACGACCTATTGCATAAGTGTTTGCAAGATCTTGAGATGTTTTTTCACCTTCAAACATGTTGATAACAAGTACATCAACAGGAAGTTTTTTTACATCGTTTGAAACTTTAATTTCCATGTTAAGCTCTCCTTTTCTGTTTTTATTATAGCACTATTTTTAAGATGTAAAAAATTAATTTTTTAGAAAATTTCCAATACCATCTGCAATTGCTTTTGCGCATTGTTTTTGGAAATGCGGGGTAATTAGCAAAGCATTATCTTCCGGATTTATAAGGTATGCAACTTCTATCAAGATGCTTAAAGCATTAGTATTTCTGACCAGTGCCAGACTGCCCTGTCTTATATTGTCGTTTTTTGTCCCTAATTGTTTTGTCATTTCAATAAGCACATTCGCAGCCAGCGGTTTTGCCTGATTATAGTAGTAATAAATACTTGTACCGCGGTGTTTATTGGGATTTGCTTGATCGCCGAGGGAATTTCCGTGAATGCTTATTAAAAACATCGCGTTATTTTTATTTGCAATATCAACGCGTTCTGATAATTCGACAAAACTATCATCAGAACGTGTCATTATTACATTTGCACCGCGTTTTTTAAGTTCATGTTGTAAGTGTTTTGCAATGTTCAGTGTTATATCTTTTTCTTTGTCACCGCAGCAGCCGATTGCACCGAATTCTTTGCCGCCGTGTCCGGCATCAATTGCAATAGTAATATTTTTTAAAGGATGTTTTGTATCAACTACCGGAAATTTTCGTATTTTTAAGATGAAATCATTGCCATCATAGCTTCCGCTATAGCCTGCAAGTTTGGGCGTATTTGTATTTTCTTTATACGGAAAAGAAAATATATAAGTATTGTCAGGACAATCTTTTACATTAAAAAATTTTAGAGTGAAGGTTTCGCCTTCAATAATTTCATATGGTGTTTTTTTATTAAGGTGAAAAATAATTTTAAAGTATTCTTCATCATCTTTTCGTTCAAAGCCGTTTATTACAGCAGGTGAATTAATAAAGCCGTAAAATGTTTTAACATTGGATTTTGCAATCCAGGCCTTTTTATCTCCGCCTAATACCACACGGTAAAAGTTATTTTTTTCGGCATCAACCGTTAAGGGTATATTTTTTTCAAAATGTGACATTCTGTTTATCCCACCGTCAACAGGCGTTGTGCGTAAAGGGGCGTTGTCAATTGATGTGAGAAATTCTTTTTTCTTTTCGTATTCAATAAGCTTTGGCGGCACATAAAAAAAAGTGGAGGGGAATTTAGGCCGGTTAATTATGTAAGTTTTTAATTCATGACCGCTTTGCAGTACAAATTTATTTTCTCCTTCATTAAGCATAATAACGTGTGCAAACCCGCCCGAAGGATGAACTTTTACCTGCACGCCATTAATTATTAAAATTTGTTTAGGGTTCGCTGAACCGATAAAAAATGACGACGGAGAGTTTATTGTAACTATATTTTTACGCGGATAAACCACGTCAAATGCGTATACCATTTGCCCGAATAACATAATTAATAATATTATTAAAAATTTTTTCATAATATTATATTACTCTATTATTTTTAAATAATAAATTTTTGTAATTTTATTTAATATTTAATTTTTTTGTTCTTCCTTATGATAAAATATTAAAAGGATGGGGATATGCGAAGCAGAAATAGGGAAAATGAAAAAGAAAAAAGAATGAAGAGCTTTGAGAAAGTTTTAGGGCTTTTGCAGATTTTTTTCATTGGATTTGCGGTACTTCTTGCAATTTATTTATTTGTAGTACAGATAATAGATGTTGGTAAATATCGTGCGAAAGCGCGCAATCAGCGTATAAACAGAAGTTTTGTAATGCGCGGCGATATTTACGATAGAAACGGCATTAAGCTTGCGACAGACAAAGTTTATTCTGATGTTTATGCACACCCTGCAAATTACGATTCATCCGAGGAAGATCTGGCTAAAAAGCTGTCACCTATTTTAAAAATTCCATACGGTGAACTTTTGAATATGCTTAAAAAACCCGGACCTGTTATTACTATCAAAAAAGATATTGATAAAAATACCGCAAAAGAACTTGCTCAATTGCATTTAAGAGAAATCAGCATGGGTAAGAAAAATACACGTACTTATCCACAAGGCAATTTAGCTGCCCATGTTTTAGGATATTATAATTTTGATGCGGATATTGCAAACGGTGTTGAATATACAGCCAAAGACAAACTTGAACACGTTGAGCATGCTGTAAGATATCAAAGAACAAGAGACGGTAAAATTATATATGATTTTATGACTGATCCTGTAGCAACCACAACAAATCCCAAAGGACAGGATATAACACTTACAATTGATGCTGCAATTCAGCATGTCTGTGAAAAAGAACTGCAAAAAATGATTGCGGAAAAAGAAGCGCTGCGCGGCACCGTAATCGTTATGAATCCTAAAAACGGTGAAATTCTTGCCTATGCGGTTTATCCGACTTACGATCCGAATAATTATAGGAAAGCCAGTGAAATTCAGATTAAAAATTGGACTTTAACAGATGTATTTCCACCGGGTTCTACTTTTAAAATTATTACTGTGGCAAGCGCAATGGAGCTTGGAAGAATAAACGAGCATACAGAGATTCTTGATACAGGTAAAACTTCTATAGGCAAGTGGGAAATTAAAAATTACGATTACAACGTTCATCCGTATCCGGGTATGATATCTCTTGAATATTTATTTGAACATTCAAGTAATATCGGGTCTATAAACGTTGCAAAAACAATGACATCAAAAGAATTTTATGACATGTTGAAAAAATTCGGCTTCGGGCAAAAATCAGGAATAGATTTACCCGGAGAATCTGCAGGACTTTTACCGGCATGGCACAAATGGGATAAGGGTATTCATGCGACAATGGCTTACGGTTACGGAACATCAGTTTCAGCCATGCAAATGGTAAGTGCGGTATCAGCGCTTGCGAATAACGGAGTTCGTGTAACCCCGCATATTATAAAGTATCCGCAGGAAGAATACGATCAAAAAATTCATTACACCCAGGTAATCTCACCGGAAACAGCTAAAACAGTTACAAAACTTTTAGCCGAAAGTGTAAATAATGGTAAATCTGCAATAAAAATGGATAAATATAATATTGCGGCTAAAACCGGTACTTCCAATAAGCCAAAAGAAGGCGGTTCAGGTTATACCGGTATGTCTTATACGTCGACTATCGGGTATTTTCCGGCTACGGATCCGCAGGTTTTAATTTATGTAATGATAGATAGTGCACGTGTTGGTGCAATCTGGGGCAACACGGTTGCAGGACCTGTTTTCCATGAAGTTGCTGAACAAACAGCAAGAATTATGAACTTGAAACCCGATAAAATTCAAACACCAAAAACTAAGGAGATTAATAATGAAACTTGAAGAACTTATTGAATATTTAGACTATAAAGATCTGGTAAATTTCAAAAGCGTAGAAGTCAGCGGAATTTCTTATAATTCCAAGACAACAAAAAAAGGCGATATTTTTGTATGCCTTGTGGGTGAGCACACAGATGGACACGAATATGCACAAATGGCAATTGATAACGGGGCTGTTGCTCTTTTGGTTGAAAGACCTCTTGATATTAAAATTCCGCAGGTGGTGGTTTCAAATACAAGACATAAAATTGCGGATATCGCGGATAGGTTCTATTCAAGACCTTCACTTGGTTTGAATTTAATAGGTGTTACTGGCACAAACGGCAAAACGACAGTTACACATTTGATTCAGCGTATTTTTGAAGAAAGCAATCAAAAATGTGCTTTAATAGGAACTCTGGGGTATAAATTATCTTCAAGCGGTGAATATAGAGATGCCAAGCATACAACTCCTCAAGCTCCTGAGCTGCAGGCCACATTAAGAATGATTAAAGATGTTGAAAAAATTGATAATGTTGTCATGGAAGTAAGTTCCCACGCGCTTGAACAAAACAGAGTAGGCGGATGCAGATTTGATGGCGCAGTCTTTACTAATCTTACGCAGGATCACCTTGATTACCATGTTACAATGGAAAATTATTTCAACGCAAAGGCAATTTTATTTAGAAATCTTAAAGAAGGCTGCTTTGCAGTCATAAATATTGACGATGAATACGGCGAAAGATTTCTGAAATCTGTGCCTGAAGGAGTTAGAAAATACACATACGGCGTAAAAAATAAAGCTGATGTTGTGGCAAAGGATATTGAATTTTCTTTAAACGGTGCAGAATTTACACTTGTGACAAAAGATGATGAATATAAGGTCAGCCTTCACATGAACGGTATGTTCAGTGTTTATAATGTGCTTGCTGCAATTACAACTGCAATTGCGCAGGGAATTGACATAAAAACAGCACTTAAAGCATTGGAAAATGTGAAAGGGGTTGCCGGAAGGTTTGAAGTGGTGGCGAAAAAACCGCTTGTAATAGTTGATTACGCACACACACCGGACGGTTTGGAAAATGTTTTGAATTCCGCAAGAGAAATTACGCCGAAAGACGGGCATTTAATCTGTTTATTCGGATGCGGCGGCGACAGAGATGCCACAAAACGTCCGAAAATGGGTGCGATTGCAGAAAGAATTGCGGATAAAATTGTTATTACATCTGATAATCCGAGAAGCGAAGACCCGCAGCAGATTATAACGGATATAATTGCAGGATTGAAATCCACTAACCCGGAAAAGGTTACGGTTGAACCCGACAGAGGTCGTGCAATTGAATTGTTGAAAACGATTTCAGGTAATAATGATGTTATAGTTATTGCAGGGAAAGGTCACGAGGATTATCAGATTTTAAAAGACCGAACAATCCATTTTGATGACCGTGAAGAAGCACGAAAAGTTTTTGAAGGAACAGCAGTTTAAACGGAGGCAAAATGACCGTAAAAACCAAATTAATAATTGAACAGCATTTCCATGGCGCATTTGGTGTCAATTTTAATGACTGCACGGTAGACGATATTCTGTATTTATCAAAAGAGATTACTAAATACGGAATTGGCGGAATTTTTCCGACGCTTGCGACTGACACGGTTGAAAACATTAAAAATCAGATTAATAAAATCAAACAGGCTGCTGAAATGCAGACATCAGGAATGGCAAAAATTTTCGGCGTTCATCTGGAAGGTATTTTTCTTAACCCCGAAAAAAAAGGCATACATGACGAAAAATTATTCTTAAAACCAACAATTGAAAACTATAAGCTGATTGAAGATGATTTTATAAAAATTCTCACCTACGCGCCTGAATTTGACGAAAATTTTGCACTTGCGAAGTACTTATTGACAAAAGACGTAAAAATTCAAGCCGGACACTGCACAGGCGGTGATTTGTCATACTGCGACGGAGCAACACATCTTTTCAATGCCATGTCGGGAGTTGTGCAAAGAGGAACGTCAACGGCACTCACGGCTTTAACCGACGACAGCATTTATACGGAAATTATCGCAGACGGAGTACATATTTCGGATTCGATTATAAGGCTTATCTTCAAGGCAAAACCGATTGACAAAATTCTTTTAATATCAGACTGCCTGCCGATCACAAAAAGCAATTTAAAAGAAATGGACTTTGAGGGTGAAACCATTTATTTTGACGGCGAAAAAGCAACTTCAAAAGACGGAACGCTTGCGGGAAGCACAAAACTTTTGCCTGATATAATAAAACGGCTCGGGCTTATGGGGCTTTTTACCCCGCAATTAATTGAAAATACTTACGCTTATCACAATATAGATTTGACGGGCGGAATTGAATGGGACGAACATTTTAATATTGTGAAAGTGGATTTATAAGGAAATTTATGAGAAGTGACAGTATAAAAAAAGGATTAGCAAGAACACCGCACCGCGGGCTATTAATGGCAGCGGGCGTGAGCAGGAAGAATATGGATGCTCCGTTTATCGGGATAGCAAGTTCATTTTCGGATTTGGTACCAGGACATATTACAATGCGGGATCTGGAACGTCAGATCGAAAAAGGAATTCACACAGCAGGCGGACAGGCATTTGTTTTCGGGGTTCCGGCAATTTGCGACGGAATTGCAATGGGGCATAGCGGAATGAGATATTCGCTTCCCTCAAGGGATTTGATAGCTGACTGTGTGGAAAGTGTCGCGTCAGCGCATCAGCTTGACGGGTTAGTTTTGCTTTCAAATTGCGATAAAATCACACCCGGAATGCTTATAGCTGCATTAAGATTAAATATTCCGACAATAGTTGTAACTGCAGGTCCTATGCTGGACGGGACATGCAGAGGCGAAAATAAACTTACAATGGTAACAGGCTCTTTTGAGGCGGTCGGACGATACAGAAAAGGTGAAATTACAAAAGAACATTTGCTTGATATGGAAGAAAATTCCTGCCCGTCAGCAGGTGCCTGTCAGGGAATGTACACCGCAAACACAATGGCATGTTTGACGGAAGTTCTTGGAATGAGTCTGCCGTATTGCTCTTCATCATCCGTTGTATCATCTCAAAAAGCCAGAATAGCTTTTGAAAGCGGGATGCAAATTGTCGAACTTGTAAAAAAAGACATCAAACCCTCGGATATTATTACAAAAGAATCAATGACAAACGCAATAATAACGGATTTAGCTCTCGGCGGATCTACAAATACGTTTTTGCATTTGCTTGCAATCGCTAACGCAGGCGGAATTGATATAACAATTGATGATTTTGACAGATTAAGCCGTGAAATTCATCAAATTGTAAAAATTAACCCGTCATCAACGCTTACAATGACAGATTTTCATTATGCAGGCGGAATTCCTGCGGTTATGAAGGCTTTAAAAGATATTTTAAATAAAAATACTAAAAACGTAAGCTGTTTGAATATTAAAGATATAATCAAAAATGCTAATGCCAACACTAATATTATTCCTCCGTATGATAAATCAGGCTATACCCAATCCGGATTAGGTGTTTTGTACGGCAATCTGGCAAAAGACGGATGTGTTACAAAGATTTCCGGGATTGACCCTGAATGCTACACCTTTGAAGGCACTGCAAAAACCTTTGACAGCGAAGAAGCTGCAATGAAAGCGCTTGAAGATGACAAAATTAAGGCGGGCGATGTTATAATAATCCGCTATGAAGGCCCTGTCGGAGGTCCCGGTATGCGGGAAATGCTTGCTCCGACATCACTTCTTGTCGGAAAAGGCTTGGGAAAAACCTGCGCGCTTATTACTGACGGAAGATTTTCCGGTGCTACACGCGGGATTTGTATTGGTCATGTCTGCCCTGAGGCTGCAAAAGGCGGAGCTATTGCGCTTATTCAAGATGGTGACGGGATTAAAATTGACATTCCGAACCGCTCAATTGAGCTTCTGGTCGATGAAAAAACTCTTGACGAGCGCAGAAAAAATCTTAAACCTTTTGAATTAAAGGTCAAGTCAGGTTACCTTGCAAAATATGCAAAAAATGTCGGAGATGCCTCTCATGGGGCGCTGGTGTAGTAAACTCCTGCGTGTGAGGGTTTCATGAAAAAACTATCGGATTTCGCAGATGATATAAATAAATGTTCCAAATGCGGCAAATGTCAGGAGGTTTGCCCTGTTTATAAATTAACAGGCAATGACTGTGCGGTTTCCCGCGGGAAATTTGTTATGCTGCAAGGGGTTTTGAAAGGTGAACTTAAACTTTCCAAAACCATAGAAAAATACCTTGACTTATGCCTAAAGTGCGGCAAGTGCAAGGATTTTTGCCCGTCCGACATTGATGTCTGCGAAATCTTTAACACGGCAAAACATGAATATGTAAAAGATAAATTCTACGGCAAAATTACGCGTTTTTTGCAGTCACCGAAAGTTTTTGATAAAATATTAAATATTTTTAGGCTTTTGCACAAATTTACAAGATGTGAGATCCTGAAACAAGTTCAGGATGACATGGTAAGTTCCACCAATGTTCAGAGTGTTGTCCTGCCTTTGGCAGTTCAGGATGACGGAAAAGATATATGCAACGCTGAGAGTGATATCCTGCCTAAGGCAGTTCAGGATGACAGAAAAGTCAGACTTTTGTATTTCAAAGGCTGTGCAAATGCGCTTAACCCTAAATCCGAAAACGCAATGAAAAAAGTCCTTGCGCATTATGACGTTGAACTTATTGAAAAGGATTTTGAATGCTGCGGGGTGCCTTTTTTATCAAGCGGAAATCCGGAGCGCTATGAAGAAGTTAAAAAATATAACCTCGACCTTTTGAAAGGCGGCTATGACTATGTTATAACCGATTGCGCCAGCTGTGAAAGTGCCTTGAAAAACTATCAATCTGCTGAAAATATTATCAATATCTGCCATTTTCTAGCGATTCAAAATAAAAAATTTGTATTTAAAAAAAACTTAAAGGTGACTTTCCACAAACCCTGCCACCTGAAATCCGATGCGTTTTTGCAACCTTTATTTGCAAAATGCGAAAATATAGAATACATTGAAGCAAAGGATTACGAAGAATGCTGCGGATTTGCCGGCGAATTCGCACTTCGTAACCCGAAATTGTCTTTTCAAATGACGCGGCAAAAAGCCAAAAACCTTGCCGATACAGGTGCAGATGTAATTTTAACTGCCTGCCCCGCCTGTATAATTGGAATTCATCAGGGATTTTTAGGCAAAAAACATCCGAAAATTATGAATTTGATTGAATTTTTAGCACTTGCGGACGAAATTATTGAGGGTAAATAGTATTCAAATCAATCCCCAGCGCCTTACAAATCCGGATGACAATAACAATAGTCGGATTTGCTTTGCGGTTTTCTATCATATTAAGGTATTTTGTCGAAATATCAACCATTTCCGCCAGCTTTTCCTGAGAAATCCTGCGCTGTAAACGTGCCATACGTATATTATCGGAGACTTTATCCAGAATAACCTTATCATTCATAGGTTAATTTTACACAGATTGACAAAATAAATATATCTATTATAATTCATGTTATAGAATTATATTTTAATAATAAGAATAATATTTCAATATTAAAGAATTATAATACACGTTGTGTTTCTTACTAAAATGATTTATAATTCTAATTTATAAAACTTTAGATTGGAGGATTAATGAAAAAGAGAGGTTTTACTTTAGCCGAGGTTTTAATTACGCTTGGAATTATAGGTGTTGTTGCAGCCATGACTATTCCAACATTAATTGCAAACTATCAAAAAAAGCAAGCTCTCTCCAAGATAAAACAATCATATTCATTGCTTGCGCAGGCTGTTAAATTGTCGGAAGCATTCAATGGAGATACAAATTATTGGAATTATAACCAAACAAATTACAACTTATTCGAGCAGTATATTACGCCTTATTTAAAAAAATCAAAAAAATTAACAAAAGATGATGCCGATATTAAATATTATAAACCTGATGGGACAGAAGAACTTTACTTTACCGCACTTTATGATAATGCTGAAATAATCAGACTGGCAAATGGTACTGATATATTTCTACCGAATACACCGGATATAAGAGGTGGAATGTTTTGTTTTGATATAAATGGTTATAATCAAAAGCCTAATACATTTGGTAAAGATTTTTTTGTTGTAACAATAAAAAAAGGTTATGGTTTATTACCTTACGGGCTCCATGAAAGCTCCGATTATGATATCTACGATGATTATGACAGAGATATAATAACCGAAGGCACAAGATACGGCTGCAATACTACAGGAGGAAACGGCGCATTTTGTATGGCTTTATTAATTTATGACGGATGGGAATTTAAAGAAGATTACCCTTATTAAACCTTCTTGCTTGTAGGTTGAGCATACTTGCTAAACAATGATCCGTCATACCGGACTTGTTCCGGTATCTCCTGAAAGCTCCCTCTCCCGAGAGGGTGGAATTTCTTAACAAACTTGTGAGTTTAGAAATTCGGGTGAGGGTTTTTCGGTAATACGTAAAACTTACGCGCCTAATTCGTGGGCTTTTTTGGCGGTTTCATCTATTACGTCGTAGAATAATTTATCCGAATTTTCGTTATTCATTACGCTTATGCCGACAAATGTACAGCCGCCTTTGGTTGCTACATTATCAATCAAATTCTGCACTGTTAATTCGCCTTTATTGAATACCATTTTAGCAGAGCCTAAGGCTGTTTGGGTTGCAAGAAGCAAAGATTTTTCGTAATCCAAGCCTAATTTTTCTCCCGCACGCGCCATATCTTCTATAACTTTATAGAAAAATGCAGGGCCAGAGCCTGAAATAGCTGTCACAATATCAATTTGTTTTTCGTCAACTTCAATACATTTTCCGATATTTGAAAGTAATTTCATAACAAATGCAGCGTCCTCATCACGCGCAAATTCGCCTTTGCAAATTCCGCTCATACCTTCCAGAACTAAAGCCGGAGTATTTGGCATTACGCGGATTACACGCTTTTGACCTATAATTTTTTCGATTTTGGATGTGCTTACCCCCGCAGCAATTGATACAACCAGTTTTTCAGGCGTAATCTCTCTTTTTATTTCTTCCAAAATCGTCGGAACATAATTAGGTTTTACAGCGAGAAAAATTACGTCGCTATCCATTACAAGCATTCTGTTATCGGTCAAAACAGGAACTCCGAGCCTCTCTTGAGCGAGTTCCGCAATCTCGCAGTTTATTTCGGATCCTTTAATTTCGTATTTTTCGCCGCAGCATGAGGAGGTAATCCCTTTGATAATAGCGCTTGCCATTTTTCCGCATCCGATAAAACCTATTTTTTTGTTCATATTATTTAACCTCTCCTTTGTTTTTTGTTGACTAATAATTTTTTTTCATCTAACATAAAAATCATACGACAAATATAAATAAAAAGGAATTAAAAAATGAGACGTACACTAGAAGGAACGAAAGTAAAAAGACAGCACGTAAGCGGTTTCAGAGCAAGAATGGCAACCCCGGGCGGCAGAGAAGTTTTGAACAGACGCCGCGCTAAAGGTCGTCACAAATTGGCTATCACTGCTAAAGAACGTGCTTAATATTTTTAGCATATTGTGCTTTTATATCAAAATTTATAATAACGAAAGGCGGATTTTTAATGTTACCTAAACAATACAGATTAAAAAACAGATCCGCTTTTAAAGCTACATACAGAGTTAAAAATTCCTTCCATAAGGGAGGAATAACTTTGTTTGCAGGGATTTTAAAAAAAGACGACAGCCCCACGAAAGTCGGTTTTGTCGTTAGCAAAAAGGTTCATAAGCGCGCAGTTAAGAGAAACCGGCTAAAAAGGCTTATGAGGGAAAGTTACAGGCTTTTATTAAAAGAAAATAATCTGGGGAACTCGCAAAAATATTTGTCGTTGATTTTTGTCGGAACGGATAAGGCTCTCGGCAAAAGTTTCAAAGAAATTGACGCAAGTATAAAAAAACTTATTCAAGGGGTTCAGTAATGCTCGACGGAAATTTTACGCAAAACGTGTTGACTTTTCCGACTGTTCGACCTTATATTCCGCATCCGCAGGAAACTTCCGGTGTGGGTGACGGCTCACAGGCGATTTACAGATATTCGCTAAAAGATTCGGATTATCCGATTTTGAGTATTGTTGATAAAATTACCGATCCCGACGGTAACACAATTCCCTCAGGACATTATGAACTTGCGCTTTCTGATGAATGGGATTTTTTAATCCTTATGCAGACTAAAAATCCAGTTGCAATTATACCTGTTTTTAAAGTTGAAGAAGATAAAGAAGCCTACAGCAGGGAATTTGATGAAGATTACCAAAAAATAAAGAAAAAACGTGAAGAAGAACGTGAAAAAACTAATAAAGACCGCGCTGAAGTCGGGATGCCGCCTGACGAAGAAAAAATTCATATGAGGGCTTCTATAGAATATATAAAAGATGGAAATTATTACCTGATAAAATACGAACGCGGCACAATCCGCGCCTGGGGTGCTATTAAAAGTCTGTAATTTTAAATTGTTTAATAAAACGAATTTGTCAGGCACTTGATTTTTAATTTTTAGCATTTAATAATGAATTGTAAGAGAATTTAACGCGGGGTGGAGCAGCCTGGTAGCTCGTCGGGCTCATAACCCGAAGGTCATCGGTTCAAATCCGGTCCCCGCAACCATTTCACCGGAAGTGTCAAATTCGTCACTTCCGGTTTTATTTTAATTGATTTTACCAATTATTAATATGTATTCTGTCTTCAACATTTATCACTTTTGTAAATGCGGTTTAATTTTTCTTGATTGTAGCTCAGTGTTGTATAACGAGGTGTTATATGCCTATAAGGCATTTTTATAAATGCAATATAAGTATTTGCTATTTTTGCAAAATAGTAAATAATAGTTAATAGAGGTCTTTGTATGGATTTAAACAATGATAAGGATATTTTGCAGAATTTAAAAGATGCGGCTTGTTCTGAAGAATTGATAAAAGAATTTTTTAGTCTGAAAACATCCGGTAATGATAAATTGATTATGCAATTACTTTATCAGCATAAGACAAGACTTTTAAAAAATCTGCATTATTATCAGAAGAAAATTGACTGTCTTGATTATTTGATATTTCAACTAAATCAAACAAAATAAGGAGAAAAAATGTTTAAAAAATTATTTATTGCGTTCGTAACATTTGTATTAGTAATAGGAGGTACTATGAGTATTGCAAAAGAGTGGGACAAAACTTTCCCGAAAAGTGACAAAGTCGATGTAAAAAAAGTACATTTTAAAAATAGATACGGTATTGAATTGACAGGTGATTTATACACCCCTAAAGACAAGTCTGATGAGAAAATGGCTGCTATCGCTGTTGCGGGTCCTTTTGGTGCGGTTAAAGAACAAGCATCCGGTTTATACGCACAAAAAATGGCGGAACGCGGCTTTATAACTTTAGCATTTGACCCTTCATATACAGGAGAAAGTTCCGGAGAACCAAGGAATGTTTCATCTCCTGAAATTAATACTGAAGATTTTAGTGCTGCTGTCGATTTTTTAGTTAATCAACCTGATGTGGATCCAGAAAAAATAGGCATAATCGGAATTTGCGGATTCGGAGGCTTCGGGTTGAATGCTGCAGCAATTGATACAAGGATTAAAGCGACTGTCCCTGTTACTATGTATGATATGACACGGGTTACCGCAAAAGGTTATTTTGATGAAATGGATGAGGATGCACGTTATCAATTAAAAGAAACTCTTAATAAACAAAGAACCGAAGATTTTAAAAACGGTACATTCGCAAAAGCATCAGGATTACCCGATAAACTTACAGGCAATGAACCTCAATTCGTTAAAGATTATTATGGATATTATAAAACGCAGCGAGGATTTCACAAACGTTCAATTAACTCTAACGGCAACTGGAATACAACAGCTTCTTTATCATTAATTAATATGCCTATTCTGGTATATAGTGACGAAATTAGGAGTGCTGTATTAATTATTCACGGTGAAAAAGCGCACAGCAGATATTTTTCTGAAGCTGCATTTAAAAAGTTAAAAGGCGACAATAAGGAACTTTTTATTGTTGAAGGTGCTAATCACGTAGATTTGTATGACAATCTTGAAAAAATTCCGTTTGACAAGATTGAAACCTTCTTCAGAACTTATTTAAAATAGAATAAATTTAATTTTTTATAAAGAGCTGAATTGTGTGCAGCTCTTTTTTGTTGTTATTTTATGTTATAATAAAATCAATATGAAAAAGATTTTAATAACTTTATTAATATTGTCGTTTTTTTCTGCAGGTAGTTTTGCCGCTGTAAAATATAAAGTTAATACAGGCGGCAAAGTTATATCTCCTCAGGGATCTGTCCAGACAAATTCCAGTATGGTTACCAGGAAAAATCTTTATAATAATTATTACGCGCCAAATTATGTCTCTCAAAAACAGGCTATTGCCCAACCTGTAAGTACAATTGATATTGTTATGGATTATTCGGGCAGTATGGCGTATTGGATTGAGGCAGCTAAAAATTCAATGACTTCGATTGTCTCTCAACTACCGGCATCTACAAAAGTCGGATTTAGAGTATTCGGGCATGATAGCGGTAATAATCCGTATTCGCCTATCGTGAATATGGTTAAATCAATCAAAAAAAATAAAAACGGTAAATATGAAGTCGCAACAAAAACTTCTTCTTATCTCGGTAATATATCCGGAACCTGTTCTGCTACCTCAAGAATTGTTCCTGTAATGCCTTATGATGCATATCAATTAATTGCCGGTATGAATTCTGTTTCAATTGGCGGTTCTACTCCTTTAACTCTCGGGCTTGAACAGGCTGTAACCTTTGACTTTGCAGGTTTACCAACAAGTTATCCTAAAAAAATAATTCTTATTACCGACGGCGGTGAAAATTGCGGAGGAGACCCGTGTGCATTTGCCCGTGCGCTTGTTGCTAAAAGAAAAGATATTATTATTGATGTTGTTCTTGTGTCAGCTGATTCTAATGCTCTCAAATGCCTTGCCGATTATACAAAGGGAACGTTTTATAATACGGATGATATCTCAAGTTTCGTTAATATTTTGCAGGAATCAATGCAGAATGCTCCCGCAACTTACTCTCAGCCTTCTCAAAAATATGAATTTATCGGCAACTGATTTAGTTTAATGTAACTTCAAAATTACCGCCGTACATCTTTACGCTAAACGTTAATATTTCGTTTTTGTAGCCCTTTGGCGGAGCCTGAAATGTTGGATTTTGCATCATTGCATTATATACAACATCATTCAGACTGTTATTATTGGATTGTACGGAAAATTTTCTGTCAATAAGGTTTCCCTGGTCATCAATTCTAAATGTTATTGAACAGTTTCCGTCGCCTATTACGCTTGCAAAATCTATATATGCGGCAATTCTGTTGCGAAGAGAAGTTTTATATATAATGAATTCACGGCGAAGAGCTGCTTCATCAAACGGTGTTTTTTTAATGACAGGTTCTGTTTTTGGTGTGGATGTTAATCTATTTATAATGGCAGCTTTCTCTTCTTCTGTCATTGTATAGTTTTGAGTCTGTTGTGTTTTCTGCGCAGCAGGGTTTGTCTGTTTTGGCTGCTGTACCGGAGATGTGTTTACAACGGGCTTTACAACTTTCGGCGCTGATTTAAATATTGATTTGAATATTGATTTTTCAGTTTTTTCAACAGGTGCTGGTACTTGGGTATTATTTTCAGTCCATAATTCATCAATTGAAGGAATTTCTATTTTTTCTTGTTTTTGGATTGTTTGAGGCTTTGTTTGGTTGGCATTATCAGTATTTCTGCCGATAAAAATTAATGACAGAACAGATAAAACAATACACAATGAAAATATAAACCAGGATAAAATTTCACCTTTTATATTTTTGTGATTATATGTTAGGTTTGGCGAAGTTTGTGTTTTTGAGAGAACCGTTTTTTCAGGTAAAGTAAATTCATCAAAGATATTATTGCCGCAGTCGCAATAGTCCGGTTTTAGTTCATATTTTTTTCCGCAATCCGTGCATTTATACATTTATTAGTTCCTGTTTAAGATTTTTTCTGTGTCACTAAAGTCATCGGGTGTACTGTATTTGGTAGTTTTTGAAATTTTCCAGCCGCCTTCTACAAGCGTCTCAAAACGGTTTGAACCTTGCGGAAATTTCAAAATATCATGCCCCTGATAACTTCTTATAACCGGTGCAATATATTGAATTGCATACGGAGTATAAGCAGGTGACAATGACCATGTTTGTACATTACTTATTTTACCATATTTGTCAACATTAAATGAAAATTTAAAAATCGTACCTTCCGGCATAATGGGAAGTCTTACATCATTCATAATTTGATTTTGTAAGTTGGAGCGCCATTCATTCCATAGAATTACCTCACGTTGGGCTTTTTCTTCTTCTGTTACTGTTTTGGAAGCCGGTTGCAGTTCTTGTGTATCTTTTTGGGTTTGAGTAACCGTTGAGGTGGTTGTTTCCTGTTTGATTAAACTTAAAAGAGGATTTTGTTTATTTGTAGAAATAGTGGTAGCTGTTTTTTGTTCCGTTGTTTCGGGTGTTTTTTGTGTATAAGTTTCAATTTTTTGGACTTTTTTGATTGTATTGGGTTGATTAACCTGTGTAGGAATATTTTTTACTGGTTTAACGTCAGGTTTTTCTATGACTATTTCATAATCGGAATTATATAGCATTAATGGTTTGTGCATTTGGGGTTGGAAAATTCCAATGCACAATGTAATCAATGCAATTATTCCTGTTATTATAAAAAATAATATTCTATACAAAATTAATCTCTATCCAATTTAGCTAACAATTCGTCACAGGCGTATGTATCAAATTTGGTTTGGCTGAGCATATAGGTCTCCGCAATCAATAACGCTGTCGGAACCATTGCCGCAACTGCACTTAAAAACATTCCGCCGAGATCTCCGCCCATTTCCTGCATAAAATAAGAAATATTCATTGAAAATTCTATAAATATTATGCAGAGACCTATAATGAATGAACGCTGCATATCAACGTCAAGTTTTTTAATGCCCTGTAAACCGTAAATTTCAACACCATGTTTAAAATAATTGCTGAAACCGTCATTTTTTAATACATTTGACGCCTGAATTTTTTTATTACATAAAAATGCGTTTACAAAAGCAAAGAATGCAAATATAATCATAAAAGTTGCCAGAACTAAAAATACGGGAGAAAATCTTAGTCCGGAAATTCTTACCCATCCTGCAGCTTCAGGAAAACACATTGCAAGAGTGTTTGATACACCGTAAGCCAAAAACGGTGCGGTCAAAATACCAAGACAAATTTCACCTACTGATTTTATTTGAAGCATAAACAATTTGTCTTTTATATTTCTGATTTTGGTATTGCTTAAACTGTTGATATATCGCTCAATCCATTGCTGATATTCTTTTACAACAATTTCAAAATCTTCCCGATATTCATATTGGCTCAATTCTTTTGAAAGTTCGACTTTTGCGCTTTTAAAGTAACCGCAAGCCGCAGCCAGCACCGCGCAGGTGCCTGTAAAGAAAAGTGACATTAATATTGCAAAAAATGTCATTGAGCCCGGTGCCAGATAGTACAACAGATTTATCAGGTATATTGCGCCGTAAAATAATACTGACAACACAATCATAATAGTTTCAGCCGCCCTGTTTGACGGAGAAATATCTTCAAGTTTATTCTGGAAAAATAAATAAACACCTTGTTTTGCGATGAGTCCTACTCCGTAAACTATTAATGAATACATTAAAACAAGTTTCATGTTTACCGGCATTTGAATAATGCTGCCGGCATCTTTTAATGATAAACCTGTCAAATAATTAGCTACTCCGAAAGCCAGAACAATTGATGCAACAAAAAGTGCAATATGCATAACAATTCCGGCTTTTGAATTCATTGAAATTTTACTTTTTAAATCATTTATGGAATATGCGACTTTTTTAGTTATTGCAACGCGTGCATCTTCAAGTTCTGCTTTGCGTTTTTCGATTTTAAGTTTTGCGGCTGCATTGATATCACTGCCGTATAAATCTTTCAAATCCTGTTCTGTTAAATTTTCCGGCGTGATTCTTGTACTTGCGGAATCAGAATTGACTTTAATACTTATAAATTCATCGGAATTTTTTACCATAATTTTACAAACTTTGTCTATTTCCAGACGTTGCGGAAGCGGCTGTCCCTTAAACAGAAAGTCCTGACAATTGAATTGATTTAAAATGGCATACCTGTTGGTATCTTTGTTATATTCAACAGTAAGCATAAAATCAAAACCCAGATTGATTTTGTAATCATAACCGTCACGTGATGAAATATTGACAAGTTCTTTATCCGCAAAGGTTTTTTCGTTGTTTTTGGTAATTATAGTAAAAGTCATTTGTTTCTCCTATCTTCCGATTGCATCCAAAAGTTTTCTTTGAGATTTAGCCGCTGTTTGTTCGTTTACAACAATTAGTTTTTTTTCGCCTAAAACAGGTGTCAATTTAGTTTTAACAAGATCTAATTTTTCAGGGTGCGCGTATGCAAATAACATTGAGATTTCAGGTATATATTGTTTTACATTTGCAACGTTTTGCGGCAAAGTTTCCCAGTCAATTTGTTTTGAAATATCACCTTCATTTTCAAGATCGCCGATTACAACAATTGACGGGATATATCCTTCTTTTTTCATTGTAAGCGAATGCTCAAAAGCTTTTTTAAGTGCTTCGCCGTATGCTGTGCCGTAATCTGATGAGTCAAGTTTTGTAAATTCTTTTAGTGCATCATTAATAACGGAACCGTCAGTCGGCGCACCTTCATAGATAAGATATGAGCTTTCGGATACACGCAAAATTTTTATCAAATCTTCCGGATCCAGAATAGAACATATTGAACGCAGATATTTGATTTCTTCGTCAAGTTTCGCTTGATTTGATGCTGATGAATCTATTACAAAAATTACTGCCGCAGGATGAAATTCATCAAGTTTTATATTTTTCAATCCTGTAAATAGTAATTTCCCTAATACACATATAACTAAAATTAAAAAACCGATTATTATTAATCTTTTGTTCATAAATTTTTCCTCTTAATAGTTTACTACAGCTTTAATATCCTCGTCTATTATAACTTCAAGTTCTGTATATGACGGTATTTCCGCATCAACACCTTTTGCAGCAACAGTTGACACAAGTGCAACTCCGCCGGCAATTCCTGCTCCTATAGCGGCACCTGCCCCCATATTATCTCCGGTAAGCAGTGTCCATGCAAGTCCTGCAAGTGCACCTAATGCTGTTGCCGTTGCAACTTTTGTAATTGAGGATTTTACTTTTCCTTCGTTTGTTACGTCAAAGTCTACTTTTTGAGTAACAAGGTTATATGTTTTGCCGTCAGGTGTAACAAGTTTATTAAAATCAATCTGTACACTGCCGTTTCTCAGACCTATTTTTGCGTGTTCCGCTTCCGTAAGATTTCCGTATAAAACGCTTCCCTGCGGTGCTATCAGCATTGAATCTTCTATCCAGTTGCTTTTTAATACCGCAATAATATTATCTCCAACATTTGCTGTGGCTGTATTTATTGCATGCTGAAGATATACATTCAAAATGGATCCTTTGCCAAGTTTTTTTACTGCTCCGTGTAAGACTTTAGAATTTGAAAGCGTTGTCTTTTTGGGTTGTTGAGATGTTTGCGGTGATGAAAAAGAGTATGTATTACTTTCTCCTGTGATAGTTTTTTGCGCCACTTTTGAAAAATAATCAAGATGTGTTGTATTTTTGTATTCTTGATATGAAATATTTTGCTGCTTTAATTCTTTTAATACGGCTTTATTAAACTTCTTTCCGTCTTCATTTGCTTCTATATAATAGTATAAGTTTTGTCCGTCGGGTTGTAACACTATAACAACATAATTTTCTTTGTTTTTATTTGATATTGCATAATATGGATTTGTTTTTTGAATTGAGTAATCTTTTTCTGCAAATACATTTTTTAAAGTATTGGAAATTGTGTCGACGCCGGTGTTATTAAGGTAATATATTTCTCCGAATGCATAGCACAAATTCGCAGTAAATAAGTAAAAAAACATTATTAGAAGCGCAAATAGTTTTTTCATTTATTCACCTCACGGGTTGTTTGGGTAGTTATGCTTTTTGTTGTCGTAACACTTCCGTCAGTATTAATTTTTATAATATATTCAATTATATTAAGCTGAAAAGGTTTATGCATTTTAGGATGAAAAATGCACAAGCAAAGTGTTAAAACTCCTAAAAGAATAACTGATGATAAACATAAAATTTTTAAACTTACTTTTTTAGACATACTTTCCGAATATTTTTCTTTATTATACTATGAAATAATGTCAATTTTCAATTTTTATGTTAAAAATATATGAAAAAATTTATATTTTTGTAGTATAATATTTTTATAAATAAATTCTGTCGGAGTGGTGGAATGGTAGACACGTACGTTTCAGGTGCGTATGAAGAAATTCATGAGGGTTCGAGCCCCTCCTCCGACATTATTTTTGGAGAACTATGAATAATCACGTTAAAACAATTATAAAAATAATCGGGATAATTATATGTTTATGTTTGCTTATTGTTATTTCTTATCTGACAATAACAATGAATAAAGCGACTCAGGAAGAGAAAAATACGCAGGTTATTATTACACCTGCCGAGCAAAAGGTTGTTCCGCAGCCTGAAAAGCCTCAGCCAAAACCGGCTGTCAAAAAACCCATGACACGCGATGAAAATGATATTCCTAAATCCGATTATAAAGTTCCTGAAATAGGCTAGATTTTCAGGTTATATTCTGCTTATTCCGAGTGTAAACAGCGACAATACTATTGAGCCGATTAATGCGCTTAAAAATCCTTCAACTTCAAACCCCGGTGTTATATAGCCTGCAAGCATCAAAAGCAGCGCATTTATTACAAGACTGAATAATCCAAGAGTCAAAATGTTTATCGGCAATGTAATTATCTGTAAAAAGGGTTTTATAAAAGTATTAATTAATGCAATTATTACAACCACAAACATTGCATTAAGAAAACTTGAAACTTCAATTCCGGGTATTACCCATGAAGTAAATATTAATGCCAGTGTATAAAGTAACCATCTTAAAAATATTTCCATAAATGTCTCCTTTTTTTAAATTATATAATTACATATATGAATTTTAATCGCCGGGTAGTATTGGTTTGTTTAATAAACTAAATAGTGATATTTTTTTAAATGTTTATGTTACACTTATTATGTAATAACCGGACTTTTTAAAATGATAAAGGGAATAAATCATACATCTGAATATACAACGCTTAATTCGTTTTCCAGTAATAGGAATGCTAAAAATGGTTATTTATCTTACCGTTATCATAAAATGCGTGAAAGTGAAAGGAATGAATCTATTCGTGCTCTTACCGGTGCAATTGTCGGAACGGCAATCCCGCTTTTAACGTTAGCTAAAAAACAGCGAAAAAATATTTTAAACATGAAATACGGCTTGAAAGAGATTGCCGGGATAAGCGCAGGCAGCATAATAGGCGGTGTCGCAGGCGGTATGATCGGTGCTGATAAATTTGACAGAAAACAAAAAGTTAATGAAGGTATATTCCAATTTATGAATGCAGCGGTTCCTCCTGTTGTCGTTTTCGGATTGACGAAATTGACTGAAAAAATTAAACCGTTAAATAATGTTTATGGAAAAATAGGTGCAATTTTTACGGGACTTTTAGCAGGGATGTTCGGTGCCGCAAAATTGTCAAATTTAATTTGCGATCCTTATGACAGAGTTCCGGATCGCAAGCTTACAATGAAAGATTCACTGGCTAATATAGACGATGCCATCGGCGCACTCGCAATGACAGATATTCCGGTATTAAAAAAGGTACCTGTAGCCTCACTTTTACCGCCAATATATGTATTATGCGGATATAGAGCCGGTGAAAGTAATTAATTCTCCGTGTGTTTTATTTTTATATGTCCGTCATCCTGAATTAATTCCATGTCAGGTTTCTTTTTAGAAGTTCCCAGTTCAATTTTAGGCGGTTGTTTTAAATTTTGAATTTCTTCAAATTCAGCTTGAATTTCTTCCGGACTTTCATTACGTTTTTCTACCGGATTGTCAAATGCATCCGTAAATCTTCTGTAATCATAATAATCATTTTTTTGGAAAGTCTGCTGCTGGATTATTTGTAGCGGCATCCCTGCAGGGTTTACATCAACACCCGGATAGGAATATGCGGTTAAGACAGACGTAAATATTGCTGCTGATAATAAAACAATCTTTTTCATACTAATCCTTTACTTAATTTTAAATACGACATTTGCAACTGCAGTTACTTTTTTGTCTATTGTAGATGTATCATTTATACCCATGTCGGAAACGTTTGTGGAATCAACATCTGTAATTTGAAAGACACCCATTTTTACTGATTGAATTTTCCCGACTTTATTATGCGTAGCTTTTAACATGGCAGACGCACGATCTTTTGCATCTGTAGTGGCTTCGCCCAATAATTTAACTTTTAATTCAGGAAGTTTTGAATAGAAATATGATGCTACATTTACATTTATATCTATACCTTTATCTAAAAGACTCTGAATATCTATTGAAAGTTCTTTTATTTTATTAACATCATTGGATGTGATTTCAACAGGCTGGCTAAGTTTATAATAATCTACTTCATTTGTATAGCTATGGGTTACGTTATTGTATTTATAAGTATAATAACCGTTATAAGTCTTTACATCAATATTTTGGATGCCTTTATCTTTCAAATAATTTTTCACGACAGGCAGTTGTTTTTTCATAAGATTATATGCTTCAGCTTTAGATTTTGCCTGAATATTAATATCAAAAGAAAGTTTTCCCGAATCGGATTTTACAATTTCATAAGCGGATCCGGTGACAGTAATTCCTTCACGTGAAAGTGAATTAGTTGCATATTTTGTAGCACAAAAAAGCCCGCACGCCAAAATTACCGCTAATAATGTCAATTGATATTTTTCCAATTTTTCAAACATAATACACTCCTTTTAAATTATAATAACATAAATAGTCTGTTTTTACCATAGAAGTTAAAATATTATAACAGAAAGTAAAGCAAATAAAATTAGCGGTATGTTGTAATGTAAAAATGTCGGAATGCAGGTATCCCATATGTGATTGTGCTGTCCGTCGGCATCAAGACCTGCTGTAGGTCCGAGAGTTGTGTCGGATGCAGGAGAACCGGCATCGCCCAGAGCAGCCGCAGCAGCTATTACAATAACAGATGCCGGCAGGCTGAATCCCAAATTTATACATATCGGTACATATAAAACAGCCAGAATCGGTATAGTTCCGAATGATGTTCCTATGCCCATAGTTACAAACAATCCGACAAAAAGCATCATCGCAGCTGCAATCAATTTGTTTCCGGCCATAAACGGCGTAATTGCACTGACAAGAGCTTCTACTCCGCCGGTTTCTTTCAAAACATATGCAAATCCGGCAGCGACAAGCATTACAAATGCAACATATCCCATCATACCTATTCCTTCATTAATAAGTTTGTCCATTTTGTCATGGTCAATTGCTTTTGTCCCGAATATTATTCCCAGACCAACAAGTGCACCCAATGGCAAAGAATTCGTCCACAATTGAATAACAAGTGTCATGAATGCTGCAAATAAGGTTATGTAATGATTTTTATTAAATTTTAAATTTTCTGTTTCATTATATCCTGATATTTTAATATCTTCATAAACTCTCGGCTTTCGGTAAGATAAAAATATCGCCACGAAAAGCCCGACGGTCATTGCAATTCCTAAAAACCATGTATAATGCCATATATCAGATTTCGCAATTGTAATGCCGTTTTGTGTCATATTGTCCGCTAAGAGTCCCTGAAATATAAGCCCGAAACCTGCAGGGACAACTATATATGGTGTTTTAAGACCATATGCAAGCGCACATGCAATTGCACGTCTGTCAATTTTTAATTTGTTCATTATATGCAAAAGCGGTGGAATTAAAATCGGAATAAAAGCAATATGTACAGGTATAAGGTTTTGTGAGAGTATTGCAATACACGTCAATATTGCGATTAATAAATATTTATTTGATTTTATTATGCTGCCGATTTTTTTAGCAAGAAGCGGAGCCAACCCTGTATGAGTCATTGATGCGGCAAATGCACCGAGTAATATATAACTCAATGCGGTTTCCGAATTGCCGCCCATGCCTGTTATAAAAATATGCATGATATCACGTATGGGAATATGTCCCATAAGACCTCCGGCAATAGCTGATATCATAATTGCAAGGAGTACATTAACCTTTGAAAGGCATAATATGCATAATAAAATTACTGATACGACTACAGGGTTAAGTAATATTTCCATAGCCCGAGTATATCATAAAAAATTACGGACAGCATTTTTTCTTTTTCACAGGTTGTCCCATTAAAAGTCTCATAAGCCCAAGACGCTTTTGCAAGGTTTCTAAAATCCCCTGAGAAATTTGTGTTACATTACACATAGTGGTATTAACATCTACAATCGTTGCATCAATATAAGGCATCATTTGGTTTAAGTTTTCGCTGATGTCTTTGAGATTTCGGGTAGCTTCGTCAACATTTGCGGAAGAACCTTCAAAACCTGTTGTAGTATTGTCAAGTCTTTGTTGGGAAAGAGAATTGTTCATTCGCAAAGACACTTCCTGCAGATTATTTGTAGTTTTTGATAAATTGGTTGAGGCATCTAAAATATTGGGTCTGTTTTCGGCAAGAATATCGTTAAGAGTTATAAAAATTGTGTTCAAGGAGTCGCTCGTATCTTTTAGACTGCCTAAAAGCTCATCTATTCCTTCGCTTATATCATCAAGGGTTCCTTTATCAGCCTGCTGTGAAATTAATGTGTTCCAATCAAGAGAGGTTTTTCCTTTTAAATAAGAACCGGTTTTTAGATAATAAATCGAAGGTGAATCCGGATATTCTAATTCTATATAGTCAAATCTGCCTTCTTTTTCGCCTTTGTCGATTTTTTTGACAAGGGCAGTTGTATTCTTAGGGAGTTTTAAATCTTTATAATCAAGTACAACTTTTACAAGAGTATGCTTGAAATTTTTATCCGGTTTAATACTTCTCGTCCGACCTACTCTGAATCCTTTATAATATACTGGCATGTTTGATTCAAACGGCGCCAATTCGTCAAATTGTATTGTAATATAAATATTTGTCAGCATTTTAAAAACAATATATATAATACTTAAAATGAACAGAGTTAAAAATATTGTTAAAAATTTTTTTCGTTTAGTTATATCAAAAAAATTATTATTCATAAAATAATTATAAAAATTGTTCGGATTATAACTATTACCTGAAGGTATACTTGTTTAGAATATTTTTTGAACACAACAATAGGTCATATAGGTAATTGTTAATTTTTGTTATAAGGAGTTTAATATAATTAAATCTTTTTCATACTTCCAGCTATTCTTAATTCAACGAGCCTATTATTAGGCTCTTTTTTTAAGTATAAAAATTATATGAAATTTATGTAAACAAAAATTCAAATACTCTTTATTTTATGGAAGCATTATTCAATAATAGAGCTATACCATAAAAGGAGTATTTAATGAAAACATTTTTGAAGATTTTAGGGATTTTAATATTAACAGTTATAATTTTGGCATATATTGCTTTTCTATTTGTATTGCCGAGAAAATTGGACTTGAATATATACAAGAAAGATGTACAAAAACTTGCTTTGGAGCAGGCGCATCTTAATATTGATTTTAACGATATTGAATTATACACAACACCTATTTTGGAAGCCGGTGTAAAAATCAACGGATTGAATGTTAAACTGCCAGATGGTTCGGAATTGTTGACCGTTGATGCGGCTAAAACAAAAATATCTTTGCCAAATCTGTTATTGTTGACTGTAAGAATTTCGGATGTGACAGTTGATAATCCGAAAATTAATATAGACATAGCAGAAGACGGTTCACAATATAAAATTATGAGTATTGTGCAGGAAGTTATAAACGAACAAAAACGTAAGCAGGAAATGCAAGCTCCTGTACAGACTTCTAAAATTGCCTTCAATCCGGCATGGATAAAAATAAAAGTACCGAATATTAATGTAAATAATTATGCATTAAAGATTAATGATCTTTCATCAGGTCATTATCTTGCCTTAAAAGGCGATGAATTGAAGGCTGCTTTTAACAATATGAAAACGTTTAAAGTAAAAACGTCAACCGAATTTTTAAGTGATGAAGATGTGACTATCAAGGCTAATGTGAATATAGATTCGTTTATTCCGCCAGCAGCTGAGATTGATGAAGAAGATGATCCGGATTACAGAGCCGATATGGATTTTGTGAATCCTGTTTTGATGTACAGAGATTATAATTTAAAAACAAATGTCGATACAAAAATAAAAGCAAGATTGAATAGAAAAGGAAATGTTGTATTACACGGTTTTGTCGATGTTGAAGATTTGACAATGAATTTGTCAGGGTATCAGCTTCCTAAAAGCTTTATCCGTGCAAAATTAAAAGGACATTCTGCCGATATTGATACAAATATTTATGTTGCAAAAGATCAAGATATAAGACTCTGCGGCAATATCAATTATTCAAAACATCCGAAACTCGACCTTGTGATTAATTCCAGACCTATATACTTTAATGATTTGATAATACTGACAAAAGCCTTTATGGATACTTTACACATAAAAAATGACCTTGCAATGATGAAAGGTGCGGGTTATATTTCTGCAAATGCCAGAGTGAAAACCAATTTCAAAAAATTGGAATCTTCAGGCGGCATTTTGGTTCGTAACGGTAATATTTCAAACAGTAAAATAGGATTACTATTTAAGAATATAAATGCAAATATTTTATTTAAAGATTCAACGCTGGATGTTCAGGATACACATTTATTTGTGAATGATTCTATATTGCGGGCAGAAGGCAAAATTAACGAAGATTCAGTTGCGGATATTTCAATATTTGCTGAAAAGCTGCCGCTGCCGGGACTTTTTGCGGCTTTTGCTCCTGTTGATTTAAAAAATGCATATACTATCAAATCAGGTAACTTATTTTTAGATACAAAAGTAACAGGTGAGCTTAAAGAAGCTGTTTCTAATATAAATATTATTCTTTCAGACCTTGATATGTCTACAAAAGACAATTCTTTAAGAATTACCGACACTAAAGCAAATGTTAAATTAAACAGCGATTTCAAAATTGTTACCGGCGACATTCAAAATGAAGGCTTGAATATATATCTTCCGCCTACAAATTCCAGAATTTCAATTCCGGGTATAAATGTTAATATAGGGGAAGAAATTATTACTATAAATCCGCTTTTTGTGAAAATTAATAAATCCTCTTTAATAAATCTTGCCGGAACAATTGTTGATTATATGAAAAAACCGTATTTCAACATAAAATCAAACGGCAATTTATATGCCGAGGACTTAAAACAATTACTCGGAGATGCTGCTGCACCGTTTATTAATGCAAAAGGTGTTTTACCGGTGCAATTTGCTCTGACCGGCGATGACAAAATACAGGATATTGTTTTTCAGACGAAAGCTGATAGCTTAAATTATATTACGCCTGTTGATATTGAAAGCATGAAAGGTTTGCAAAGTATTTTACAGGCAAAAATTACTTATAAAGGCAACAGATTAAATATCCGTGACACAGGTTTGTATACAAAAGCTGTTCCGACTGTATTCGGTGAAGATCTTGATATGAACATGCAAGGTGCAAAAGGTGTTGCAACAGTTTCCGGTACCATTACAAAATTAGACACTCCTGCGCCTTTTATCAATCAGATAACCGTACAAATTCCTGAAGATTTGAAAATGCAAATTTGTGCATTTAAGGATTCACATCTTACATTTGGCGGTGATTTGTTAATTTTTGGACAGGCTTTATCTCCAAAATACAGAGGTAATTTTGGGGTTTGGGATTTGTCAATTCCGGAATTATACACTACGATGAAGACATTAAGCCTTAAATTTGTAGCAAAAACATTGTATATAACACTTGAAGATTTGTTGTTAAACGGTTCTGATATAAGGGTTGCGGGTAATGCAAGTCTTGAACCGGCACAGGTATTTGTGGTTAATAACCTTGATGTCACATCTGAAAATATTGATGTTCCTAAATTAATGAAAGTATCCGACGCGGCAATGAAATACGCGCCGAAGGCAAAGCCGAATGCAGAGCCTGCTGATATTCCGGTTGAACTTTTAAACGGTTCAATTGATATGAGAAGAATATCTTCTCCTCCGATTGTTCTGAATAATACAGCCGGCAGAATTTCACTTTCTGATAATGTATTTTATTTGAATAATCTCAATACCTCTACACTTGGCGGCAGGGTAACCGGCAACGTTTCAGCCAATTTACTTTCAATGCTTTTAAGAGCACAGGTAAGAGGCACAAACTTTAATGTCGAAAGAACGTTCTATGAATTAATGAATATGAAAGACACCCTGTCAGGCACAATGGCATTTGATACCGATTTAACGATAGACGGCACTGCTAAAACACAGCAGGAGCAGATGAAAGGTATAAACGGTGCGGTTAATTTTGAAATATTAAACGGACAGTTAGGACCTTTTGGTAAATTAGAAAATCTAATTTTGGCGGAAAACATTCGTAATTCTGAATTTTTCCAGACAGCACTGGGTGGTGTTATTAATTCATTAACTTCAATTCAGACATCTCACTTTGATATTCTGGACGGTCATATAATAATGAAAGACGGTGTTGCAAAACTTGATCCGATAACATCTGTCGGACCTGTCATGTGTATGAATATAACAGGGGATATGAATTTGCTTACCAATGAAGCAGATATGAAACTTCGTGCAAGATTGGGATCTAAAATTGCCGATATGCTTGGACCTATTGCAGCCGTTAATCCTATTAATCTTGTAAAAGCTACACCAGGTTTGAATGTTGCGGCAGCTAAAATGTTCTCAATATTTACTGAGGCCGTAACACCGGATGAAATGGCACAAATCCCGAATTTTGTAAACGATTTCGGTAAATTAAGCACGACAAACTTCCAGGTAGTATTAAGAGGTGATACGGCAAAACCGCTTTCGCTGATAAAATCATTTAAATGGCTTGCAACAACGGCAGAAATTGAAAGTGCGGAACATTTTGTCGAAACATTACCGCCGATGGATCCTGAAAATCCGAATGCAACTCTGGAAGAACTTCTGGCAGCTCAAGCTGAAGCTGAAAGAATTGCAAATGAAAACATATTCCAGAAAGCAGTTCGCAAAATCAAAAATTTCTTTTCCAAAAAGGATGAAAAATGATGCTTGAACGCGATAAAATGCTTAAAGGCGAATTATATAACGCCGAGGATTCTGTGCTGGTCAATGATAGACTGAAATGTAAACAGCTTTGTTATGAATTCAATAATACGCCGTTCACACAACCTGAAAAAATGTCAGCGATAATCCGTAAAATTCTGGGCAAAACAAAAGAAAGATTTAACATAAATCCTGTTTTCTTCTGTGATTACGGATATAATACGGAAATCGGCGAGAATTTTTATTCAAATCATAATCTTGTAATTCTGGACTGTGCTAAAGTAACCTTCGGCGACAATGTGTTTATAGGTCCGAACTGCGGATTTTATACGGCTGCACACCCTTTGGATGCCGCAACACGTAATAAAGGGCTTGAATTTGCTAAGCCAATAACTGTAGGAAATAACGTATGGTTCGGCGGAAATGTATGTGTCATGCCCGGCGTCACAATAGGCGACAATTGCGTAATAGGCGCCGGAAGCGTCGTAACAAAAGATATCCCGTCCGATTCCGTAGCGGTTGGCAATCCTTGCAAAGTTTTAAAAACGATTTAAGGAGGTTTTATATGAAAGTTTTATTAATTAATGGAAGCAGTAAAACAAACGGCTGCACTTTTACTGCGCTGAACGAAATAACAAAAGTTCTTAATTCGGAAGGGATTGAAACAGAAATTATACAATTGGGTTCTGATCCTATCCGTGACTGCATAGGCTGTGGCAGGTGCAGACAAAACGGCGGCAAATGCGTTTTTAATGATGATATGGTCAATGAAATTATAGAAAAAGCGAAACATTCCGACGGTTTTATTTTCGGCTCTCCCGTATATTATGCACATCCGAGCGGAAGACTTTTATCACTTTTAGACAGATTGTTTTATGCGGGAGGAAAAGCCTTTGCATTCAAACCAGGTGCAGCTATAGTATCTGCAAGACGTGCCGGAACAACAGCTTCACTTGATGCAATAACAAAACATTTCACAATAAACAACATGCCTGTTGTTTCATCAAACTACTGGAACATGGTTCATGGAAATACACCTGAGGAGGTTATGCAGGATAAGGAAGGTATCCAGATAATGCAGGTTGTCGGCAAAAATATGGCATGGCTTTTAAAATGTATTGAAGCCGGCAAAGAAAAAGGTATTGTTCCTCAGCCGGTTGATAAAATTATGACAAACTTTATCCGTTAAGATATTCATCAAGTTTGCCTGATTTATAAAGTGCGTTCAAATCGTCGAAACCGCCTACGTATTTATCATTTATGACGATTTGAGGAATTGTCATGACTTTTTTATTAAAACGTGTCTCAAATTTTGCGACCATTTCGTCAAAAGAATCCGTGACGTCAGTTTCTTTATACTCAAGCCCTAAAGTTTTGAGCAATTTTTTTGCTTTAATGCAATAGGGACATGTTTGTGATGTGTAAATTTCAATGTTGTTCATAATAAACTCCTTTTATTGTAATTGGCGTTTAAGCTCATATTTAACATCGGACAAAGGGCCGTTATTCGGTGTCCTCACGGTATTAAAATAATTTCTGGCATATGTAAACGGATATTTGGGCAGCCAGGTTAATTTCAAGAGAATTGAAACGGTTTCGGCGCCCTGAGAAAGCATCAATTCATCAATTGTCTGTTCATGAGCCGGCGATATGGATGAAAAAAGTTTTAAGAAATAATCCGTAAAAGTAACAACGGAATAACCTGTTGCAGTACCGGGTTTCGTAATAAGTTCGGATATTTTAAAGTTTTCATCTTCTTTTATTGTCTGAACATCTTGAGGGAGAGTGAAAGTTTCACCTCTTACCTGCTCAATTTCATACCATTGCCCCTCATAACTTATCCGCATGACATTGGGCTTTGGCATATAAATATCATCAAATTTATTTTCAAGGATTGTTCTGCCGTTCATATCGACAATTCCGTATTTAAAATCCTTACGTGTCAAAATCATTCCGCCGAAAAGAAGATCAATTGAAGAATATTCTCTCGGCAGGATTTCTTTTCCGTATTCATCATAAAGCGCGTATTTATTTCCGCGTCCGATTTTTAAATATTTTCCGAGAATCCTTTCCACATGGCTGTATTTAATCGGCACTAAAATATTGCCGGATTTGTCAATCAAACCGAATTTACTGCCTTTTTGAACAATATAGGATGAATCGCCGAGCAAAATCATCTTTTTATATTCGGGTTCAACAATAATATTGTCGTTTGCATCTTTCAGCCCGAAATATTTATCACCTTTGAATACTTTTACAGGAACATTTGCAGGAACATTTTTTTCAATACTGCCGGTTACAGCAAATGCTGATCCTTGAAAAATTATAACCAAACCTAAAAATAACAAAAACTTTTTCATAATTATATAATAGCATAAAATTTATTATGCTATAATTTCATTATGAGGGAGATGTGATGAAAAAAAGATTAACAATAATAATTTTAAGTACAATATTTGGCGCGGCAGCTATATTGTCCGTCCTTTATACGGCAGTAATTCCGGCAGTTATATCAAATCCGCATACAATAAATTTTATTGAAAAACAGGTTAAAAATCTTACCAGAGCTGATCTTATGATTGGAAATATTAAACTAAAAACCGGTTTGGCAATAAAATTTAAAGCTGACGAGATTAAACTTACAAAAGACAATGAAACCCTTTTCGGAGTCAAAAATCTTGATACACAAATTTCTCTTAACGATATTTTTAAACATCGCATAATCCTTGACAAATTATTTGTGGAATACTTTTTTGCGGACGTAAATAAGATTATTGCGCTTTTCCAGCAGACTGAAACACCTAAACAAACAACAAAATCAAATTGGACTATTGATTTTTATGATTCAATACTCGGGCTTAAAAAAGCAACCGTACTTTATCATATTGAACCTGATGTTGATATAAAACTTTATGCAGATAAACTTTTCGTTAATAACACAAAAAAATACGAACGATTTGTACATTTCAACTTTGATACAACTATTAAAAAAGCCGACAAAACCCTGACTTTTTCAATCGGCGACAAAAACAAAGTTTTTATCAAAGAAAAACATCTTTATGTAAAAGACTGTATTTTTAATGTCAACAATTCCGACGTTCATATAAATGCTGAGGCTTCCCGTCAAACCGGAATGAATGTAAATTTATCCTCAAAAAATTTCAACATAGATGATATTATTGCAATTGCCGGCTCAAATCTTTTAATCAATAACGGCAGCGAAATTATATCTTATTTCAAAGACATAAAAGGAAGCTTTAATTTTGATATTAACCTCACAAAAAATGACTTGAACGGCACAATTGATATGAATAAAGTATCACTCAAGGTTGTTCCGGTGGCTGATTTGCCTTTGACAGTGGACAAAGGTCAAATTGTTTTAACCTCAAAAGATATTACTCTTAAAGATTTCAAAGGCTATTACGGAGCTACAAGAAAAAATCATATTGAATTAAAAGGCATTGTAAAAGATTATACAAAATCATGTGACACTGAAGTTATAGTCAAAACCGTTGCGACAAATGAATTCGCCGAAAAGTATTTGTCAAAATTCGTCGGTTTCCCGTTCAAAATCATCGGTAATGCCGGCACCAGCGTGATTATAAAGTCCGTTTATAATAAAATTGACGTAATCTGGGCATCAAAACTTGCAAAAGGTGAAGATATCCTCGTCGACGGCGCTTCTCTTACCCCGACCGGTTACGACAGAGCCGTCAAAGCGGATTTGCATTTTGAAGATAATATTTTAAACATAAAAGACATAAATTATTACATTGCATCCGAACTCGTCCGCGGAGTAAAAGTCAAACCCGTTTTATCATTGAACGGCAACATTGATTTTTCAAAACCTGTTCCGTTTGTTAAAGATATGGGATTTATTATACCGAATCCTTTGCCGAGTGAATTTTTGAACGTATTAATCGGGCAAAAATTATTCAAAGGCGGAAAATTCTACGGCGACCTTTCAATGATTAATAACGGAACATATCCTGTTATAAAAGGCAAGTTAAATGCTGAAAAAATTATTATTCCGTCCCAGAGAGTGTTTATTAAAAGCGGTGAATTTTATACAAATAAAGACTTTATCAATATAAAATCCGAAGGCTGGTATAAACGTTCAAAATACGATTTTTCAGGAACAATCGCCAACAAAATAGCATTTCCGATTGTTATTAAAAATATAGATTTCGGGATAGATAAAATTGATATCGAACGAATAATGAAGTCATTTAATCAGCAAAATACAACTGCAGTTCAAAGTCAGCCCAAAATTGTTGAAAATGCCGAATATGACTACGAAAATTACGACGAAGACAAAGACACAACAGCCGCCGCATTTGACGTAAATAATTTGATTATAGAAAGATGTATTCTAAGACTTGATGACGGCAAATATAAAGACATTAAATTCGGCAACTTAAAGGCAAATCTTACGCTGGATAAAAATAACATTCTTCAATTACATTCAAACAGATTTGATATCGCAGAGGGAATTTCGTCTGTCAAAGTATTCTGTGACTTAAAAAAACATCAATATAACCTCACTCTCGGAATAAAAGACGTAAATTCGGACTTGATGTCAACATCATTATTAAATCTGCCGCGCGAAATTTCCGGCAAAGCGAGCGGTCTGATTGCGCTTAATACAGATGATTCTCTCAAAATGAACGGTTCTATAAAATTTATCGTAAAAGACGGAACTATTCAAAAAATCGGTCTGATTGAATACATTCTGAAATTCGCTGCCGTATTCAGAAACCCGATTGCAATGATAAGCCCTGCAACTTTATCGGATATGGTAAGCATACCCGAAGGCAATTTCAAAAACATCACAGGTGAACTTTACCTGAAAAATAACGTTGTTGAACTTCTAAAAATCAAATCATCTTCTCCGCAATTGGGAAGTTACATAGTCGGCAGATATAATATAGAAAACGGCGATGCAATCCTCCGAATTTATACAAAATTCAGCAGTACAAATAAAGGATTTGCCGGATTTTTGAGAAATTTTTCACTCAACAGCCTTGCAAACAGAATACCTTTAAGCAGCAGAAACGATGCGCATTATTATGCATCAGAGCTTAAAGAAATTCCTGAAATTGAGGCTGATGAAAAGGACTGTCAGATATTCCTGACTAAAGTCGACGGTGATGTTGTAAACAACAACTTCTTGTCGTCACTTAAAAAGATTAAATAGTATCGACATTTTTAAACGGCAATTGAGAAATTATAATGGCGATTATCATAATAATACAGCCTGTAATTTCTTTTCCCGTTAAAGTTTCGCCCAAAAGCACCATGCCTCCCAGAACCGCAAAAACAGCTTCGGAGCTTAAAATTAGAGTTGCCAAGATGGGCTGTGTTGCCTTGTGTCCGAAAATTTGTAAAGTATAAGCAACTCCAGTTACAATCACGCCAATAAATAAGATTGGTTTGTAACCTGTTATAATTGCGGGCAAGGTAGGATTTTCCAGCAAAAACATAAAAGGCAAGGATAATATCCCAGCAACAAGAAACTGCAGACCGGATAATTTTAAAGCATTTGCTCTTTTAGAAAAATGGCTTACAACAATTATATGAAGTGCAAAGAAAAATGCGCTTATAATTAGCCATATATCCCAAAAATTAAAGCTAAACGCACCTTTTGCACACAAAAGATATAACCCGAAAAGTGCCAGCATAATGCTCAATTTAACATTATTTTTTAATTTATGTTTGAGCAAAACCGCGATAACCGGCACAAAAATTATATATAATGACGTGATAAATCCTGCCTTTCCGGCCTGTGCGTATATCATACAATATTGATTAATGGAAAACGCAATAAATAAAACAATTCCTGCCCAAAATCCGCCTTTCAAAAGCTCTTTATCAGAATAAGAACATTTGATGCTTTTATCAATTTTATCAAAAATAAAAAACAACGGCATAAGACAAAAACTTCCGATAAAACATCTCAAAGTGTTAAACGTGAACGGTCCGACATAATCCATCCCGTTTTTTTGTGCTACAAAAGACAACCCCGAGATAAATGCAGCCATTAAAAGTGAAATATTGCAATAGATATATAATTTTTTTGCCTCAATTTTTTGCATATAACTATTATGTAGCCTGATAAAATTTTTAAGTCAAGATCTCTGTTATCGGCTTTATAATGTTTGGATTTAAAAAACATTATTAAGGTTTATGCTTTGTAACAAAAAGTAATTTTTGATAAGAAAAATGTTTTATATAAATAATAGGGTTTAAGTTTTTTAAAAGACAGTTAAAAACAGGATATTTGTATTCAAAATTTTATCTCAATTAAAAATACTTTTCACAAAACTCATTCCATAATAAAACCGGCTGAATAATTCAACCGGCTTAATTCAGAGGGGATGGGATTGTCTTGCTAGTCGGCATTAAACGGGTCTGCGGTTGCCGACTGCAATGCCTTCGGCATCTTGTCGTCAAGCCTTCGCCCTCTGCCGACTCGCGCTCGAACCACAAAAGGCTTTGCCTTGGTGGGTTCTCATCCTCATCCCCATAATAAAACCGGCTGAATAATTCAACCGGCTTAATTCAGAGGGGATGGGATTCGAACCCACGGTGGAATTGCTCCCACACAACCTTTCCAAGATTGCACCTTAAACCTCTCGGACACCCCTCTTGGTATTTGTCAAGCTTTTAGGTTTTTCGTGCTCATTTTATGCTCACTCTTTTATTTTATCATAAAAATTTTAATTTTCTGCTATTTTTTGTGTGAAAATCATTAATTTTCTCTAAATATATGCTAAAATCATTTTATGAACAAAAAAGTTATAAAACCTGAAAAAGGCTTAAAAGGCAAAATAACTATACCGCCTGACAAATCTATTTCACATAGAGCAGTGATATTTTCAAGTCTTGCAAACGGAACATCCGTAATTAAAAATTTTTCAGCTGCTCAAGATCCTAAATCCTCGCTTGAGATTTGCAAATCTCTCGGGGTTAAAGCTGAATTTAAAAATAATAATGAGTTATATATAACATCATCCGGAAAATTAACATCGCCAATTGATACACTTTATTGCGGAAATTCAGGAACAACAATGCGTCTTGTGGCGGGTGTTCTTGCCGGACAATCTTTCAATTCGGTTCTAACCGGTGATGAAAGTCTTTCTAATCGCCCTATGCAAAGAATTATAACTCCTCTTTCTTTAATGGGTGCAAAAATTATATCAAATAACGGTAGATCTCCGCTTGAAATTTACGGACGAAATTTACACGGAATAACTTATTCTTCTCCTATTTCTTCTGCGCAGGTAAAATCGTCAATACTGCTTGCAGGACTTTTTGCGGAAGGTAAAACAACTTTTACAGAGCCGTATTTATCCAGAAATCATACGGAGTTGATGCTTTCCTATATGGGGGCTGATATTAGTATAAACGGACTTTCAGTATCTGTTTCACAATCAGAATTAATTCCAAAAATCATTGAAATTTCCGGTGATATTTCAAGTGCAGCATATTTTATCGCTGCTGCTTTACTTGTCCCGAATTCCGAAATAATTCTAAAAAATGTAGGGTTAAACCCGACTCGAACCGGAATTCTTGATATATTGGAAAAAATGGGTGCTGATATTGAAATTTTGAATAAACATACAGTCTCCAACGAGGTCACCGGCGACTTGAGAGTTAAATATTCCGAATTAAAAGCATGCAAAATTGAAGGTGATATAATCCCGAGCTTGATTGATGAAATTCCGATACTTGCTGTCATTGCTACGCAGGCCGAAGGTCAAACCGTAATAAAAGATGCACAGGATTTACGAAATAAAGAATCAGACAGGATTAAAGCAATTGTAACAGAGCTTAAAAAATTGGGCGCTGCTATTGAAGAAACCACGGACGGTATGATTATACACGGCAAAACGGATTTGAAAGGCGGAATTGAACTTGAAACTTATCAGGATCATAGAATCGCAATGAGTTTGTATATTGCGGGTTTGTTATGTCCGAAAGAAATTTTAATCAGAAATTTTGACTGGGTAAATATATCTTTTCCTGAATTTGATGAATTTTTTGGTCATTTATTAGCATAATTCAAATTTTTTATAAGAAAATTGTTTATATGTTACTCTTTAACTCCGCCTTGTAAAATATCATTTATAAAATATTTTTTACCCAGTAAAAATACACCTATTACCGGCAGTGTACAGATGACAGAACACGCAAGAAGTTCACCCCAGAGGGTAATTTCTCTAAAACTTCCTTTAAAAATTGCAAGTCCGACAGGCAGTGTTCTCATTCCTTCTGAATTCGTGACAATTAGCGGCCACATAAAACTGTTCCATGTTGAGACAAATGTAAATATCCCGAGTGTCGCAACAGCCGGCATTGCAAGCGGCAAAGCTATTTTAAAAAATGTTTCAAATAAATTACATCCGTCAATCCGCGCAGATTCTTCAAGATCTCTCGGCATACTTAAAAAATATTGTCTTAGCATAAAAACACCCAGTCCGCCAAAAAGTCCGGGTAAAATCAATGCCTGATAAGTGTCAATCAAATGCAGTTCACGCATTAAAAAGAAAAGCGGAATAATATTTACCTGCGGCGGAATTAGCATTGTAATGAGGATAATTAAAAATAACAAATCGCGATACTTAAATCTTAATCTTGCAAATGCATAGCCCGCCATTGCTGCAATTATAACCTGTCCGAAAGTCGTAATTAATGCCACAATCAAACTGTTCATAAAATATTTGCTCAACGGGATTTGTCCGAAAACATTTACATAATTTTCAAAAGTTAATGGTGTATGAAAAATTTTATCTGCCTGCGAAAAAATCTCACGATTTTCCACAAACGACAAATTAACCATTGCAAAAAACGGATACAACATACTTATTGCAATAAGTATTAATACAATATACCCCAGACCCGTTTGATATTTTTTCATAAACAGATTATATCATAAACTAATATGATTAATATTTACAGTCTGAGTTTGTGTATTGATTTTAAATTACAAAATACAAAACAGCAAACATAGAACAAAGAGACACGGCACTGAGTAAAAACCAGGTGTGCATAACGGGGTGCTGGTATTGCCAGATTTCTTTTATTGTGGTTGCAGCGTTTTCTATAGTTTGCATATATTTTCTCCAATCTTTATATATTCTATTTTCTACATAAATCAAAAAACGACATCACCTAATCGGTTGATTATTTGTTACCTTTTGAGTATCATTCTGGTATGAGAGATGTAGAACTTTTGATGCCTGCGGGTAATCTTGAAAAGCTGGAATATGCAATACGCTACGGTGCTAATGCCGTTTATCTCGGCGTTGTGGATTTTAGTCTAAGAGCCATGCGTAAAGGCGAAATCATAACACTTGAAAACCTTAAAACAGCGGTTGATTTGGCGCACAATCTCGGCGCAAAAGCATATTTAACCCTTAATATTTTTGCATTTAACAATGACATAAAACTTTTGGAAGAATCAATTGACAGATTGAAAGACTCCAATCCTGATGCGGTTATCGTAAGCGATTTCGGAGTTATCAATCTTGTTAAAAAATATATGCCGGACACTCCGCTTCATATCAGTACGCAAACTAACACTTTGAATTACGAAAGTGTTAAATTCTGGCGTGATTTTGGCGCAAGCCGTGTGATTCTTGCACGTGAACTTGCAATAAAAGACATTGCAGAAATCAGACGCCGTGTGCCTGATATTGAACTGGAAAGTTTTATTCACGGCTCACAATGTGTTTCCTTTTCAGGCAGATGCCTTTTGAGTGATTATTTTACTAACGGTGAAAGAAAAGCTAATCACGGCAACTGTTCTCAGCCATGCCGCTGGAGTTACAAGCTTGTTGAAAGCACCCGTCCTGATCAATATTATGAAATTAATCAGGACGAAAGAGGCTCACATATTTTAAGCCCAAAAGATTTATGCCTTGTTGAACACTTAAAAGAACTTATAGACGCAGGTGTTGATTCTTTGAAAGTCGAAGGCAGAACAAAAAGTCTTTATTATGTTTCGGCAGTTGCAAAAACGTACCGGAATGCTCTTGATGAATTGAAACAGAATTCAAATTGTGATATGCATAAGTATTTTATAGAACTTCAAAAAGTCGGTAACCGCGGATATACAACGGGTTTTGCGCTGGGCGAAAATACTCCCGACAGTTACAGCTATAATATTTCAAAAGGGCTTGCCGGTGCTGATTTCCTTTTTGAATTTCACGGAAAACAAGATGACAGTTATTTAGTAAAAATCAAAAATAAAATTCATTTAAACGATGAAGTCGAAATTATAACACCGACTGAACAATTCACAACAAAAATTCTTGAAATTAAAAATAAAGACGGAGAAGAGCAACCGCTTGGCAACACTAATGACGATGTGTATGTGAAATTTGAGAAGGCGCCGGAGGATTACAAATACGCGTTAGCACGCACAATAGGAGTAAAAGAATATGTTTCTAAAGCCTGATTATAACCTGAAAAGTATCTATGACATTAATCTTGAAGAATTGAAAAGCCTTGGTATCAGAGCAATGCTTTTTGACCTTGACAGCACTATTATGGCATCAAAAGCAGGCACATACACAGAAGAAATGCTTGGCTGGCTGAAAAAGGTAAAAGAAAACTTTTTTATTGCGGTAATTTCCAATAATAAAAATCCTGAGTATATTGAAAAAGTAAGAAACATTTCGGATTTTCCGCTTCTTTTTAATGCCTGCAAACCTCAAACAGGACCAGCAAAAGAATTTTTACATAAATATGACCTAAAAGCTAATGAATGTGCACTCGTTGGCGACAGACCGCTCACGGATATTTTATGCGGTAAACTTTTAGGTTGTAAAACCATACTTGTTGATTCTATTACCGCGGATAAGGAAGCAAAAATCGTAAGATTTGTGAGAGCATTGGAGCGCTGCTGCATTCGAAGATAATATTGTAACATTTTATTAATATAAAGGCAATTCATTTTCTTGAGAGATTTTATCTGTAAAAAAGGTCTCTTATTATGCAGATAAACATTTCATTTGGCGGAATGATACCGTTGAAAAAATATACAGGTCCACTATTAAAGTTGACCAAAAGTGAAGAAGATAAAATCTCTACGCTTCAGTCAAATATTAATGATTTGGAGATTGAGCTTTATCAGTTAAGCAAAATTTATGACGGAAAAAATCTGACAAATGGTCAGGCAAATTATTATTTTAATAAAGTTGAGAGTATTAATACGCAGATTAATGAGTTGAAAGAAATTATACGCACTATAAAAATTAACAGATTTAATGAACAGAAAAAACATTAGAAAATTACAGCTTTATAATTAAAAATAACAAATTTAAAAGGGAGTTATTTTTTATATTTATGTTATACTGGTTTTATGAATATTAATGTCTGTATTTCATGCGACAATAATTATAGCATATACGCCGGTGTAGTAATTGCATCTATTCTTGCAAATGCGATGGAATCTGATGTTTTGCATTTTTATATTTTAGATGGAAATATAGATTCTGAAAATAAGGCAAAAATTTTATCTCTTAAATCTATAAAAGATTGTGAAATTACTTTTGTGCCTGTAAAGGAAGATGACTTTAATTTGTATCGTGATATTGTGACGCATGATTACGTATCTATTGCAACTTATTACAGATTACGTTTAGGTGCGCTTTTACCGGATGTTGATAAAATAATTTATCTTGACTGTGATACTGTTGTTAATACTTCATTGGCAGAGTTATATGATACAAACCTTGAAAATCATTATATAGCAGGGGTTCTTGATGCTAGAGTAAAACATAAGAAAAAATGGGCAAATACAAATTATATTAATGGCGGCGTCTTGGTAATTGATTTAAAGAAAGTTCGAAATGATGATATTGAAGAAAAATATTATGAATATACAAAGAACAATCCTGATGTAATAAAAACAGGAGATCAGGATATTATAAATTTTGTGTTAAAAGATAAAATAAAAATTTTGTCTGATGAATGGAATGTTCAAATAAGTAATTTTAACAACCGTACAAGCTATACACGACACCCTAAAATAATTCATTATATCGGGCGGCAAAAGCCGTGGTTGTTTGGTGCGGTTACATTTTTTAAGAGTTGCTATTTTAAAAATCTTCAATTGACACCCTGGGCTATTCCTGCTGATGATTCTAAAGAGAACTTTAAATGGAAATTTCTCAATCCTTTATATACAGGATGGCGTTTTTTCAAGAATAGACCGTTGTTTTTTATCCGACCTAAATTCTGGCGCGCATTTTATTATACATTTATAAAAAAATCTTGATACATTTGTAAAAGCAAGCCGAGCAGAGGCACGAGTGAAGCGAGAGCCGAACAACAATCAACGAAAACGTTGAGTTTTCGTTGTAGTTGTGAGCGGTGCCGTTTAATGCGAGGCGTAGGTATACTAATAAAATTTCACGAAAAAACTGGGCCCGGAGGGATTCGAACCCACGACCAAAGGATTATGAGTCCTCTGCGCTACCGCTGCGCCACAGGCCCAGATTTTAAGGTTGCTGGTCAACCGTTATTCAGTTGTTTTGGCTTGCGGTAGCTGCGCTACCTTCCTCTCCTCAGAAGATAATCAATCTTCTTCGTCGGCAGAGTGCCACAGGCCCAGATTTTAAGGTTGCTGGTCAACCGTTATTCAGTTGTTTGGCTTGCGGTAGCTGCGCTACCTTCCTCTCCTCAGAAGATACTTAATCTTCTTCGTCGGCAGAGTGCCACAGGCCCAGATTTTAAGGTTGCTGGTCAACCGTTATTCAATTGTTTTGGCTTGCGGTAGCTGCGCTACCTTCCTCTCCTCAGAAGATACTTAATCTTCTTCGTCGGCAGAGTGCCATAGCTCACGCTTTTTTGTAAAAAAGCTTAGAACAAAACTTTAACATTGAAATTTTGTTAATATTTTATTGTCATGATTGTTTGCTATAGTTTTCTTTGACAATATGTCAAGCCAACCTCGCGATAACTAAATTAACATTAATATTCTGCAAAGTCAAGTGCAAAACTTATATTGAAACCGCTTTAGTATGTCCTATAACTCTATTTTCAATATTATTTGTTATAACTTCATCGTTCGCAATTATACAATTTTTAATTGTAACATTATCAGTTATTTTAATATTATCCCACAGAATGCTGTTTTCCAGGGTTACATTCTTGCCTATATTACAATTGTTCCCAATCACTACCCGACCTGATAATACTGTATCTTCGGGAATTGGTGACGCTGAAATATATTCACTTTCAGGTGTTCTTATTATTTTGTCATGCTTGAAATGACAATTACCGTCAAAGACATCCCATGCCGATAATCTGTATTGCGTAAGTGTTCCTATATCGCTCCAATAATCCTCTATTACAAAAGTATTTATCTGTTTATCCAATAAAAGTTTCGGAAAAACATTTTTTGCAAAATCATAAAAAGTGTTTTCCGGTATATAATCAAAAATTTTGTAATTAAAAATATATATTCCGGTGTTTATAAAATTATTTTTTGCCTCATCAACGGAAGGTTTTTCTTGAAATTCTGTTATAAATCCGTTTTTATCTGTTACAACAACACCAAAATTAGAGACTTCTTCATGTCTAACTTGTTTTATCCCGATTGTCGCAATAGCACCGGATTTGTTATGAATATCAATCCCTTTTAAAATATCCGCATTTGTTAATCCGTCAGCGGATAATACCAGAAAATCTTCACCTTTATGAAAGAAGAATTGGCATTTCTTCAATCCTCCGGCCGTTCCTGATAAGTCGTTTTCTTTTATGTAATTAAAATTTAATCCGATATTATTTGTTTTATATCTGTTTATTATTTGATCAGCAAGATAGTGAGTATTGCATATAACATCTTTTATCCCGATATTTAAAAGACTTTCAAATAAAATATCCATAATTGGTCGGTTTGCGACTGTAACAAGCGGCTTAGGCACCTGTAATGTCAACGGTTCCAATCTTGAGCCCATACCTGCAGACATAATCATTGCTTTTAAATTCATTTTAGTCATTCCTGAATTTTACATGAAAAAAAAATATTATACAATTATACAAATTTAATATCATTTAAAATCTCAATAATGTTGTTTATGTCAGTATGAAGATTTTTAAAAATAAATTTAATAGTTTTATATACGGTGTTATTATCAGGTAATGTATTCCCCAGGTAATACAAATCCATTGGCAATCCTCCTTCGGTATTCGGATAGATATAGTTTATATTGAGTTTTACAGCACCCAGGTATTGATAAAATTTAATTCTTCTTATTGAATCAGGATTTTTGATATCAGGTTTTTCCACCTCAAGATAACAATCCGGTATTAATTTGAAAATTTTTTTACCGTATCCTTTGGAATGGAATTCTTTTTTAACTGCTATATAATCCAGCCAGATAGCATTATTTTCTAATAAAGCATAAATTATATAACCTATCTCTGTTTGTTCATCAAAAACAGCATCGCATTTCAGGACATTTTTTTTAATCAGATTTAAAAAATTATTGTAATGTTTAAGTTCAGCTTTAGGAAATTGTAGCAGCATATCATTATATATATGCTCAAAATCCACGGCATCAATTTTTTTTAAAGTTAAGTTACACATAAAATTATTATCTTTTAAAATTATATTATTGTCAAAAAAAAATCATAATGATATAATAGACATGGTAAAAATAAATTTTATATATGAATTTGGGCTTGTAGCTCAGCTGGTAGAGCAGTTGACTCTTAATCAATTGGTCGTGGGTTCGAGTCCCACCGGGCCCAAATTGATATAATATCAATGAGGGCTAATATGAGTTTTGATGAAAAAGCAGTAAAAATTGTTCGTCAGGCACTGGACGTACTTGGAAAGAAAAATTTTGCATTAATAGTTCATGGTGGTAGTTTTCCGTCAGCAGAAGGCGAAAATACAGGCTTTGGCTCCATGAATACTAAAGGCGGCAGAGATCTTATTGATTATGTCTCCGGTATATTTAATGCAATTCAACTCGGACCGGCCGGTAAAACAAAAAGTTGTGATTCTTCGCCTTACACCGGCACAATTTTTTCTACAAATCCGCTTTTTGTTGATTTGAAAGAGCTGACTACTGATGCGTGGAGCAATATTTTACCTGAAGATAAATTTAATGAAATAGTAAAGAATAATCCTAATAAAAACGATAATAAAACAGCGTATTCTTATGCATTTAATCAGTATGCGGATGCATTGAACCATGCATACAGAAATTTTTTGCAAAAAGGCTCTAATTCTCTCAAAAAAGAATTTGAAGAATATAAACATTTGAACAATAGATGGCTTGACCGTGACAGTATTTATGAAGCATTGTGTATAGAACATCAAAATGATTACTGGCCTTTATGGCAGTCAGATATTGATAAAAAATTATTTGCACCTGATACAATAGAAGAAAGATTGGAACATGGCAGACGGCTTGTTGAAATTTCCAAAAAATATGCTTATGATATTGATAAATATAAATTCATACAATTTGTTCTAAAAAAACAAAACGGTGAAGTTAAAGAATATGCGAAAAACAAGGGAATTAAAATGATTGCCGACAGACAGGTCGCATTTTCTGACCGTGACAGCTGGGCTTATCAAGCGTATTTTCTTCCCGGTTGGATGCTGGGCTGCCCGCCGGATTATTTTTCAAAAGACGGACAGGCATGGGGATTTCCTGTATTGGATCCTGAAAAAATGTTTAAAGAAGACGGTTCACTCGGTAAAGCCGGCGTATTGTTAAAAAATTTATATAAAAAAATGTTCAGGGAAAACCCCGGCGGTGTCAGAATTGACCATATTGTCGGCTTGATTGATCCATGGGTATATAAAGCAGGGCATAAGCCAAAAATTGAAGAAGGCGCAGGCAGATTATATTCATCACCCGAGCATGAGTTTCTTTCAAAATATGCTATTCCTTCAATGGAAGATTTAGATACAACGCTTGAAGCTGACAAAGAAAAACGCGTAAAAACATTAACAGATGAACAAATATCTAAATACGGCGCATTGATTGAGAAAATTGTTATTGCCGCTGCAGAAGAAGAAGGGCTTACAAAAGATGCAATTGTGTGCGAAGATTTAGGTACGCTGACAAATCCTGTGGCTGCGGTAATGAAAAAATACGAACTTCTGGGTATGCGTTTGACACAATTTGTCGTGCCTGAAGAGCCAAAACATCCGTATCGCTGTTGTAACATTACGGAAAAATGCTGGGCTATGGTTGGTACGCATGATAATCAGCCTATTTCTATGTGGGCAAAATCTATGATAAATACTCACGAAGGTTATTTGCATGCCAAGAATCTGGTTGAGGATTTGTATGCTGAAGCTTCAAATAAAGACGATATTATAACAAGATTAACCAAAGACGCTGAATTTTTAAAACAGACAAAATTGGTTGAGATATTTGCATCAAAAGCTGAGAATATTCAAATTTTCTTTACTGACTTTTTCAGGATTGATGATGTTTATAACAGACCGGGTACTTCTGGAGATGCAAACTGGAGTTTAAGAGTTCCGGATAACTTTAGAGAATTATCGCCTATTGATTTGCCGGAAATATTAAAACAGGCTATTATATCAAGAGGAAGCGAATTCGCAAAAGAAAATGCACAATTAATTGAGGAATTAAGTGAAATTTAAGACTTTATTTATTGCTTTTGCTGCGGCGGTTATTTTTTCCTGTTCAGCTGTGATGGCTGACAATATGACTGAAGCAAAACTTCAATACAATAAAGGTATTGATTTTTATAAAATAGGTCAGTATGACCGTTCAATGGAATGTTTTAGAAAAGCAATTGATCTTGATCCCGAATATATTGATGCATATTATAATTTAGGCTCTATTCTCGAATATTTGGGGCAGGATGAGGCTGCGCTTACAGTTTTTAAACAAATAGTCGTGAGAAAGCCGACGGATTATGATGCGGTTTATAAAGCTGCTGAATTGAGCAAAAAGTTAGGGCAAATTGATAAAGCTAAATCATTTCTTGCAATTATTCCGTCAGGCTCATATGTAAATCCTAAAGCACAGCAGCTTGCGCATGAATTGAATACGGATTTACAAACACTTCAATATGAAAATAAAATAAAAGAAACCCCGTCACAGCCTTTGACAAACGGAGTCTATGAAAACATTCCGAGTCCTACCGGTATTACAACAGATAATGCTGGTAATCTTTTTGTCGCGGGTTTTTCTGATAATGTAATTTTTAAAATCACGCCTGACGGTAACCGGATTATATTTTTAAAAGATAAGCGTTTGAACGGTCCTATCGGGATAATAAATGACGGGGCAGGTAATCTTTATATTGCAAATTATAATGCAGATAATGTTCTAAAGGTATCTGCAACAGGTCAGGTCAGTGTTTTGATTGAAAATATTTTAAAACCCTATGGACTGTATATTTCCAACGGGACATTATTTATTTCGTCACAGGGTTCTAATGCGGTCATAAGATTTAAATTGAAATAAGTTTAGAAAAATATTTGTATCAAAATATAAATTACCTATATACAAAACCTGTATGTCATGTTAAAATATTGACAGATGTAGTAGTTAATATTTTTTGGAAATATATGCATTAAAATTTGATTAAATTAAATAATCATAAGCTCGATAGGATATATGTATCGGGCAATGCGTGTATTATATGAAAAATAGAATAGGATAAGGTAAAAAACTTTATGGACTTTTTATTGGTTGCCGCGATTATTTTGGTAATAATCTTAATCGCCGTGCTGATAATTCAGCAAAATAAGGTCAAAAGTGTTCTTCAAAGCACACAAAAAGACCGTTTGGATTTGGAAGAAAAAGAGAAACTTTTATTAAAAGAAGCAAAAATTAAGGCAATTGAAGAGTTGCAGGCTGACAGAGACAAGCTTAATGAAGAAGAGAGAGAACGCCGGCAGGAGCTTAATCGTCTGGAACAAAAATTGGTCAAACGCGAGGATATGCTTGAAGATAAAATTCAAGAATATACCGAAAAAGATATTCAGGTTCAGAAAAAACTTGATGAATTGCTGGATAAAGAGGATTATCTTGCGGAAATCGTGCAAAAACAGACAACGGAGCTTGAAAGAATTTCCGGTATGTCAGCAGATGAAGCAAAAAATATGCTTCTTGAACAGTTAAAGCATGATCTGGCGCAGGAACAAATGCAGTTGATCCGCGAAAATGAGGCAAAAATAAAAGAAACTGCTCTTGAAAAATCAAAAGAGATTTTGTCAACAGCAATGCAGCGTTGTATGATTGAACAGGTTGTGGAAACAACTGTTTCCGTTGTAGCACTGCCGAGTGACGAAATGAAAGGCAGAATAATCGGTCGTGAGGGACGTAATATTAGAGCTTTGGAAACTTTGACAGGCGTCGATTTGATTATTGATGACACGCCGGAAGCTGTTGTATTATCAAGTTTTGATCCGGTAAGACGTGAAATTGCAAAACTCGCGCTTGAAAAACTTATTGTTGACGGGCGTATTCACCCTGTCAGAATTGAAGAAATGGTTGAAAAGGCAAGAGAAGAAATTGAAAAGAAAATCTGGACAGAGGGTGAAAACGCAGCGTTTGAAATGGGCGTTATGGGCTTAAATAAAGAGCTTATCAAAACTCTCGGACGTTTATATTACAGAACAAGCTACGGACAGAATGTTTTGAAACATTCGCTCGAAGTCGGACATATTGCCGGCATGCTCGCTGCGGAACTCGGCGCAAATGAGGCTGTGGCAAAGCGCGCAGGACTTTTGCATGATATAGGAAAAGCCGTTGACCAAACACAGGAAGGTACACATATTCAGCTTGGTGTCGAGCTTGCATCGCGTTATGGTGAAAAACCTGAAATTATTCATGCAATTGAGGCTCACCACGATGATGTTGTTGCAAACACTATTGAGGCGGTTCTTGTAAAAATTGCTGACGCGATTTCTGCAGGCAGACCGGGCGCAAGACGTGATACTCTGGAAATTTATATTAAACGTCTGCAAAAGATTGAAGAAATCGTAAACAGCTATGACGGAATTAAACAATCATTTGCCGTTCAAGCAGGACGTGAAGTCAGAATTATTGTTCAGGCTGAAATGTTTGATGATCTGGCATCTCAAAAGCTTGCAAGAGATGTCGCAAAACGTATTGAGGATGAGATTGATTATCCCGGTCAAATCAGAGTTACTGTTGTAAGAGAATTCAGAACAACAGAAATAGCAAAATAAGAGCAGGGTTTTCCTGCTCTTTTTTAAGGAATATAAATGTCAGGTGATGAAAAAACAATAAAAATTTTATTTTTCGGAGATATGGTCGGCAGACCCGGAAGGTATGCCGTGCGTGATTTTTTGTCACAAAATGCCGGAAAATATGATTTTATAATCGCAAATGTTGAAAATGCATCTCACGGTTTTGGATTGACCGAAAAAAATTACAATGAAATAATAAGTTACGGCGTAAATTGTATGACAAGCGGAAATCATATCTGGGATAAACGGGATATTTTCGGTTTTATAGAAAACGCCGACAAATTAATTCGACCGATTAATTATCCGTCAGGCACAAAAGGAGTCGGGAGCAGAGTATTTGATTTGGGAGATTATAAAATTGCAGTTATAAATGTACTGGGTAAAGTTTTCATTAACGTTGTCGATTTCCAATGGGATTTTGTAACGGAAGAGATTAAAAGATTAAAAGAAATTACGCCGATTGTGATTGTAGATTTTCATGCGGAAGCAACGGCGGAAAAAATTTGTTTTGGTAAATATTGTTCGGAATTGGGTGTCAGTGCATTTTTCGGAACACATACTCATGTTCAGACAGCTGATGAAACCATTATAAATAATATGGGATACATAACCGATGCCGGATTTTGCGGTGCATCGGACGGGGTTATAGGTATGGAATATAAAACATCTTTGACACGTTTTGTAACAGGAATTCCGGAACGATACGAGATAGCAGACGGTAAGAGCCTTCAGATAAACGCGGTTGAAGTGGAAATTAAACCTTCAACGGGGCATACTGTTGCTATAAAAAGAATTTTGTGCAGTAGAGATGAGGAAATAAAGGAATGAAGACAGATTTACACATCCATACCTATTATTCGGACGGTGTGTTCTCGCCTGAGAAAATTGTCGACACCGCGGTCGATGTCGGGCTTCAGGCAATAGCTATAACCGATCACGATAATGTTCTGGCTTATGATGTCGCCAAAAAACATATAAAAGACAAAGGGCTGGAAGATAAAATTGAAATTATACGCGGGATTGAAGTAAATACACTTTATAAAAATTATGAAGTCCACATTCTCGGATATTTTATGAATCCGGAAAACAGTGACTTTCAGGCAATGTTAAAAACACAGCAGCAGGCAAGGGTTAAGCAGACAAAAGAAATTCTTGCGCTTCTGGCTAAAAAAGAAGGTATTAAAATAAAATTTGATGATGTTAAAAAAATGGTAGCGGAAGGCGGAAGTATCGGACGTCCGCATATTGCCAAAGCAATTACAAATGCGGGCGGCACAACAACCGTTATGGACGCGTATGCAAAATATATCCACGATGATTCGCCTGTTTATGTTCAAAGAAAAACGGTTACGCCTCATGATGCGGTTGAAATAATCTATGATGCCGGCGGGATTCCTGTTATTGCGCATCCGCATGATATTGATATCGCGGAAAGTTTGATAAAGGAGCTTATGAATTACGGCTTGAGGGGAATTGAGGCGTATCACAGAAAACATTCTCCTGCCTGTGTCGAGTATTTTTCATCTATGGCTGAAGAATTAGGTCTGATTGTCACCGGCGGCTCTGATTTCCATACACCAAACATTATGAACGGTCAGATTATTCTGGGTAAAAATTTCGTACCCGAGTGGGTTTATGACAAACTTGTGAAAGAAAAAAAATTAATTGATATGGCGTAAAAATGGTAAAGAAAAAATTCTGGAAACTTGAATATTCAATCACTTTATTTGTTCTAATCGGGTTGCTTTTGCTTTTTGTGCCTTTGAAAATAGAAAATTATTTTCAAGCCGGCATGATATCAAAATGGAATGACAGATATAATAAAGTTGCATATATGTTTACGGTCATTAATGCGCAGACGGATGATGAAATATTGAAAAGTTTTGCGGAGGCCGAAACTCCTGAACAGCGTGAAAAATTGCTGCTTCAGCTTGTAAAACCGTATCTTAGAATTCATCAATCCGACAAATTTCCGAGACGATATAAGCCCAAATTTATGAACGGCGACAGAGTTCAGAAAGATAACTATTATTATTTTAATGAATTTTATTTCGCTGATAACGGAATGCATGTTGTCGGGATTAAAGATATTGTAAAACACGAAAATAACGCACCGTGGTTTATGATGATGTTTGACATAAACGGTGTTCTGCCTCCGAATACCTGGGGCAAAGATATTTTTGGTATTTATATTCTGGATGAAGGAAAAATTCGTCCTTTTGGTTATGAAAAGAGTATGGATGCTCTTGCGGAAGACTGTTCCGAAAACGGTACGGGTGTTGATTGTTCTTATTTCTATAGAATTGGCGGTGAGTTTAATGATTAAAAGGATTTGTGTATTTGCATCATCTTCAAACTTCCTGCAGCCGGTCTATTATAAAGATGCTGCGGAACTCGGGCGTTTGATTGCGGAAAACGGTTATGATATGGTCTATGGCGGAAGCAATTTAGGCTTGATGTGGGCTTGTGCCGGCGCTGCAAAAGTTCATGGCGCAAAACTTACCGGTGTTATGCCAGAAAAGCTTCAAAGTATGGGCGTATTCACAGACGGCTGCGACGAATTTATCGTAACTGAGGGTATGAGAGAGCGAAAAGCCAAAATCGACAGTATTTCGGATGCTGTTGTAGCGCTTGCCGGTGGTTTCGGAACCCTTGAAGAATTGTCAGAGATGATTGTCCAAAAACAATTAGGGTACAATAAAAAGCCTATTATAATTTTGAATACAAACGGATTTTATAATAAATTGAACGACTTTTTTGAAGAAGTTATTGAACAGAAATTCGCAAACAAAAACGTCAGAAGTCTTTATTATCTTGCCGATACCCCTCAAGACGTAATTGATTATCTGAAAACTTATAAGCCGTCGGAGCTTAACGTTGATAAAAACGCGATTTATGCAAGATAATTATATTAAAAGCAAATGCTTTGAATATTCCGTTGGATGACCTTTATAAGGCTGTTCCGCAAAATAAGGTATGATTAGATATAAAGTTTCTCAACGACGCTCCCGCCTCCGGCTTCGCTATTGTTTCGAAACCTTATATCTTTATTTTTTATGTTTTTTTATGCTATAATTATCATACGATAAGGAGAAAATAATGGAAAATTTGAGAGATAAGTATGAAGTAGTTATAGGTTTGGAAGTTCACGCGCAGTTAAAGACCAAATCAAAGATATTTGCACCGGACGGTACGGAATTCGGTAAAGAACAAAATACTGAAATCAGCCCGATTACCCTTGGTATGCCGGGAGTTTTGCCGGTTTTGAATAAAGAAGCCGTCAATATGGGAATTTTAACAGGGCTTGCCTTGAATTGCGAAATCCCTTCCCGCTGCAAATTCGACAGAAAACAATACTTCTACCCCGATTTGCCTAAGGGTTATCAAATCTCTCAATATGATGAACCGATTTGCGTAAACGGTCACATTGATATAAACGGAAAAAGAATAGGAATTACCCGTGCGCATTTGGAAGAAGATGCAGGAAAACTCGTTCATGCAGGTGCTGACGGACTTGCAGGTTCCAGCTATTCTCTTGTTGACCTGAACCGTGCAGGAACTCCTCTTTTGGAAATCGTATCCGAACCTGATATGAGAAGTTCAGATGAGGCAAGAGCTTATATGGAAGAATTGCGCAATATCGTTAGATATATAGGTGTTTGCGACGGTAACCTTGAAGAAGGCTCAATGAGATGCGACGCCAATATTTCTATTATGCCGAAAGGTTCAAAAGAATTCGGCACACGTGCTGAAATTAAGAATGTAAACAGTTTTTCGGCACTTCAAAGAGCTATTGAATACGAAATAGACAGACAAATTGAAATTGTCGAAGAAGGCGGAAAAGTTGTTCAAGAAACAAGACTCTGGGATGACAACTCACGCGAAACCCGTTCAATGCGCGGTAAAGAAGATGCACATGATTATAGATATTTCCCTGAGCCTGACTTGATGCCGTTAGAAATTTCAAGAGAATGGGTTGAAGAAATCAGATCAAAAATGCCCGAATTGCCGTCTGCAAAACGCAAACGCTATATGGATTTGGGCTTGAGTGAGTATGACGCAAACGTTATCGTTGAACAGATGGGGCTTGCACTTTTCTTTGATGAAGTGCTGAAGCTCGGTGCAACTCCGAAAATTGCCGTCAACTTTATGATGGGCGAAATTGCTGCATATTTAAAAGAAGAAAAACTTGAGATTAACGAAACAAAATTAACTCCTGAAAATCTTGCCGAGTTGATTTCTTTGATCGAAAAAAATACAATTTCAAATAATATCGGTAAACAAATTATCTTTGATATGATGAAAGAAGGCAAAAAAGCTTCTCAAATCGTTGAAGAAAAAGGTTTAAGCCAGATTAGTGATGAAGGAGCAATAAAAGCAATTGTTCAAAAAGTTGTTGATGCAAATCCTGATCAGGTAACAGCTTACAGAAACGGTAAAGTTCAGCTTTTAGGCTTCTTTGTCGGACAAGTTATGAAAGAAACCAAAGGCAGGGCTAACCCGAAAGCGGTTAATGAATTGTTGAAAGAAATTTTAGGATAATAGGCACCAACGAAAGATTTTCCGAGGTAAATATGTTTTTTAAAAAAAGAAAAAGCAGCATGGAACGCGAGATTTTTGAACAGTCAAAAATCCTTGAACACCTTGTAAATACGTATATCGGCGATAATGAGGAAATCTTGATTGATGTTCCTCAAGGGATTGAACAGGTGGTCTTTGTAGCAAGCGGTTCTTCCTATCATTGCGCAAGGTACGGCGCGGATGTTTTCGGCAGTATTGCTAATCTTGAGGCGCGTGCAATTTATTCCAGCGAATTTTTGCTTAAAGCTGTTATTCCGCATGCCGAAAATATGCTCTATATCTTTATAACCCAATCAGGCGAAACCTCTGATACTAACAAGGCTTTGATTAAAGCAAAACAATTCGGCGTCAGAACCTTGTGCATCACGAACAAAGAAGATTCTACAATTTGGAATGCTTCTGACTACAAGGTTTGCTGCCATGCGGGTGTGGAAAGAAGCATTGCCGCAACTAAATCCTTGACATCTCAGATGATGTGCGTAACCCTTCTTGCCTTAAAGTTTGCAAGATTAAAGGGTATTGATGTCGAAAATTACATTAATGAGGTTATTTCAATACCTGAATATATTGATAAAACCTATGAATTACGTCCGAAAATTAAAACGCTCGGCAGATTTGTTTCCAAATATAAAAACATTGTTGTGTGTGCGGACGGGATGTCCTATGCGCTTGCAAAAGAAGCCGCGTTGAAGATTAAAGAGACGTCTTATTTGAATGTGACATCCCACATTTTAGGCGAATTTATGCACGGGCATGTGGCGGTTTTGAATAATAAGGGTTTGCTTATTTATATTTTGGTGGATGATTTAAGCTATATTGCGACAAAAAATTTGAATAAAATTAAAGAGGAATATCGCCCGCCTATTTGTATTCTCGGCAATAAAAACGTGAAAATTAATTCAACATTCAATATAAACATTGATTGCGAAAGCAAAATTGTTAAATATTTTTGTGTGGCTGTAATGATTCAGCTTCTGGCGCTTGAGGTGGCTATGAAACTCCACAGAAACGTCGATAAACCACACGGGCTGGATAAAGTGGTTAAATAAAGTCGTTAGGACAATAAGACGTTAAGTCGTTAAGTTCATTAAAAAATAATGGCAGTGAAATGCTACTTAAATTGATTAATGAAATGGACTTATAGTCTTAATCACTTAACGTCTTAGCGACATCTTAGAACTGTTCCAAAAATCTTACGTCATCGTTGAAGAATAATCTGATGTCGTCGATTGCGTATTTTAGCATGGCAAGTCTTTCAATGCCCATACCGAACGCAAAACCCGAATAAACATCCGGATCAATTCCGACACCGCGTAAAACATTCGGGTCAACCATGCCTGCGCCTAAGATTTCCAGCCAGCCGGTACCGGAACATGTCCTGCAGCCTTTGCCTTCACACATAATACATTGTACGTCAACTTCGGCAGAAGGTTCCGTGAACGGGAAAAAGCTGCTTCTGAACCTTGTCGGACGGCTTGCACCGAAGTAGATTCTGATAAATTCGTTTAAAACACCCTTTAAATCACCGAAAGTGATGCCTTTATCAACGTATAAGCCTTCAATTTGATGGAAAAAGTTGTTTTTACGTGCATTAATGTTTTCGTTTCTGTAAACTCTGCCCGGTGAAATAACTCTTATCGGAGGATTTTTGCCTTCCATTGCGTGAATTTGCGCGCCTGACGTCTGACTTCTTAACACAACATTTTTAGCAAGTTTTGTGTAAAAAGTATCTTGAACATCACGTGCAGGATGGTCTTTCGGAACGTTCAGCATATCAAAGTTGTAATATTCCGTTTCCACCTCTGGAGATAACTCATCGCTTACAACCGAGAATCCAAGAGTTTGAAAAATTGATACAATTTCGTTTGTTGTTGATGTAATAGGATGTGTATGCCCGACGGGTGTGAATTTGCCCGGCAAAGTTACATCAAGTTTTTCCTTTTCAAGTTTTTCATTAAGCTCTTTTTTATAAAACTCGTCATATTTACTTTTTAAAGCGTCTTCAAGCTTTCGGGTAATTTCATTTGCCAATGACCCGATTATTCTTTTATCCGCGTCGGACAAATCTTTTAAACCTTTTTTTATTTCGTTAAATTCACCTTTACGGCTTAAATATTTACCTCTTATTTCTTCAATGTCGCTGATTGATGAAGCATTTTCAAGAGCCTGTGTAGCATTTTTGTAAATATTTTCCAGTTGAGTTTTCATATCAATCCTCTTATTTCATTATATTGTTTTTCATAATCTATAGTGGTTTCGGGGCCGTGTCCCGGATAGACCGTAATATTTTCATCCATTGCGAAAAGTTTGTTATTCACGCTGTCTGACAGTTTTTTTAAATTCCCGCCGGCAAGGTCGCATCTTCCGACAGTACCTTTAAATAAAGTATCTCCCGAAAAAAGTTTGTCGTCAACAAGGTAGCACATGCCGCCTTCTGTATGACCCGGAGTCGCAATTGCTTTGATTTTCGTATTACCGAATTTTATTATATCCCCGTCATTTATAAACCCGTCGGCATGCGGAGTTTCGACACCTTGAACGCCGAATGTTTTCATAATACTTGCGGATTCTTCCATTCTTGCAACATCGTTTTTATTTACAAGCACTTTTGCCCCAGTTTTTTCTTTCATGCCGTTTATACCTAAAACATGGTCAAAATGACCGTGAGTGAGCAAAATATATTTTAATTTTTCCCCCTCAAGCTCTTTTAATATTTCAGGTTTAACCTCGGAGCAGTCAATTAAAACAGCTTCATCTCCGTCAATTAAAAGGTAGTTGTTGGCATCAATAGGACCAGCCGTGAATGTTTTTATAATCATTTTCTTACAATCTCAAAAATATCTTTACATTGTTTAAAAAGTTCTTTTGCATCTTTCAGTGCAATCATATTCGGTCCGTCGCACAAAGCTTTGTCAGGATCCGGATGAACTTCAAAGAATAATGCATTGGCGCCTGCCGCCATAGCAGCTTTTGCAAGCGGAGGTACAAATCTTCTGTCACCGCCGGAACTTGTTCCGTTTGCTCCGGGTAACTGCACACTGTGTGTTGCATCAAAAACAACCGGATAGCCAAATTCAAGCATTATAGGAATTGCTCTGAAATCTACAACTAAATTATTGTAGCCGAAAGAGGTGCCTCTGTCGGTAAGTAATATATTGTTATTGCCTGAATCTTCAACTTTTTTGACCAGAGGTCCCATCTGCTCGGGTGCTAAGAATTGTCCCTTTTTAATGTTTACTATCTTACCCGTTTTTGCTGCAGCTACAAGTAAATCTGTCTGTCTGCATAAAAAAGCCGGAATTTGAAGTATATCGGCAACTTCACTGACAGGCTCCGCCTGATCCGGTGTGTGGATATCAGTTACAATTGGTATATCATATTTTGACTTAATGGTTTGGAGCATTTCAAGCCCTTTTTCTAAGCCCGGCCCTCTGTATGAATTTATGGAAGAACGATTAGCTTTATCAAAAGATGACTTGAATACAAAATTAATATCCAGTTCTTTTGTAATTTCCTTTAAGCCTTTTGCGGTTTCATCCAGAATTTCCATGCTTTCGGCAGCACAGGGACCTGCTAGGATAGTTAATTTATCCCCGCCTATTTTAAAATTTTTTAATTCAAGTTTTTTTATTATTTCCATAACTTTATTATATTAAAAAGATGGTTTTATTACAAGGATTTGTGTTACATAATATTTATTATGAACAAATTGCAAAGGTTATAAATTTATGCTAGGATAATATTCAGGAGAGAGTGATGGACAAAAAAAAATTTAATTTAAAAAATAACATTGAAGTTTTGTATAAACGTAATGAAAATACCCCGCGTGTTGCGCTTTGTTTTAATTTATCTTTAAATGATCCGGTACCTAATCCCGGTGATTATTCTTTAATGACAAGACTTTTTTTGCAAGGGACTAAAAACAGATCCGCCGAACAACTGGCTGAAGAACTTGATCGTTATGCTATTGAATTTACGAGTGAATTGAAACTAGATTACTTAAAACTTAAATTTGTTTGTTTAAATGAAGATTTTGACAAAGCTCTTGAAATTTTTGAAGATATTATTAAAAATTCAACTTTTGAAGATTTTGATAAAGAAAAAAATAAATTAATCGGTGAAATACAAGCACAGCTTGATTCTCCCAGAGCGAAAGTCGTTGATAATTTCTATCGGAATTTATATCCTAACCATCATTACGGGTATACAAATACTGTAATTTTAGAAAATCTGCCTAATGTAACACGTGAACATGTTTTGCGCGGTTATAATACATTTATAAATAACAGCAAAAAAGTTATTGCTTTTGTAGGAGATTTGGATTTTGAAGATGTTAAAGAAAAACTAAATCAAAGATTCGGTGATCTTCCTGCTTCAATAACTGAATTACCGGCTCTGAAAGTTCCCGTATTAAATGAAACAAAAACAGTTGAAATAAACAAACCTGATGCCAATCAGGCACATATTATTCAAGGCTGGCTCGTTGATACTGCAAGCCAACAAGATTATCCCGTTCTGGCTTTGATGAATATAATTCTCGGTGCTTCCGGTTTATCTTCACGTTTGTTTCTTGAACTCAGAGACAAAAAAGGGCTCGCATATGTTGTCAGAAGTTCGTATGATGTTGCACGTCTTCGTGCAAATTTTTCAATATATATTGCGACTGAGCCCAAGAATATTGAAGTTTCTTTGAATGGTTTTAAAGAAGAAATTGAAAAACTTAAAAAAGAATTGGTTTCAGTGGAAGAACTTGAAAATGCAAAAAATAACCTCATCGGTAAATGGGCATTTTCACAGGAAGACAATAACCAGCAGGCAGCGACATTAGCTCATTATGCAATAACAGGACTTGGATTTGATTTTAATGAACAGGCAAAACAAAAAATTAAATCTGTTACACCTGATCAAATAAAAGAATGTGCAAATAAATATTTCAACGATAAATATGTAGTCTCAATAATTAAACCTTAACCTTATCAGGGGATTATTTTAGCGATTTGCTGCCGAATAATAATTTTGATGCGAATTTTTAAAATTATTATTTTTACATACTTAATATCACTATTTTATTTTAATATATCAGCATGTTGTACTGCATATGACTTGACTGATATGCAAAAAATTGAATATTTGTTTAAATCAACGGTCAAACCCGATGGGGCAATGTATTTTACATATGTTCCAAGAGGATTGATAGTTAGTATTGATGAAAATGTGTTTTTTAATCATGCACAAGAAAAAATAAAAAAAGAAGGATTATGTGTTTTGAATTCCATCGGTAATGTTCTTGCGCAGACGGATAAATCGTGTGTCATTGAAGGTCATACGGAAAACGCTGATCCTGAATTTTCGAGTTATAAAGCAAATTGGGAATTATCTTTAGCGAGGGCGCATAGTATTACTATGTATTTAATGAGATATTTAAAAATTTCACCGGAACGTCTTTATTGCATAGGCTACGGGGAATTTATGCCATATGTTGACAGCGTTTCAAAAGACGCAGAAATGAATAACAGGATTGATTTTGTAATAATAGATTACCATGCAGAGCGTTAAGCAACAATTGATTGACGAAGACGGCTGGAGCGATTTTCGCTGAGAATATTTTTAAGTTTCATAATAGCTTGAGCATGCAGTTGGCATACACGTGATTCAGACATGCTGATTGTTTCGCCTATTTCTTTCAATGTCATGTTTTCCTGATAGTAAAGAACCATTATAATTCGTTCTCTTTCCGGTAATCTCATTAAAGCCCTCTCCAATTCCTGTTTTACGTTATTTTCTTCGGCATTTTCCTGCGGGTTAAGTTTATTTGTATCCTGAATTGTGTCTATAATTTCGACACTGTCTTCGGCACTGCCTTTTTTATCATATAATGACGTAATTGTAACATCTTCTGATAATAACTGGTTTACTTTATCGGGCTCCATATCGACTTTATTTGCTATTTCTTGTGTCGTAGGAGTACGTCCGAGTTCTTGTTTTAAGGTTTCTTGTGCTTCTTTCAGTACTTTTATTTTCTGTCTTACACTTCGCGGCAAAAAGTCTTGAGATCTGATCTTATCAAGTATGGCACCCCTAATTCTTATTAGTGCATATGTTTCAAATCTGGTATTTTTTTGCGGGGAGTATCTTTCAATTGCATTTATAAGTCCTTCTACCCCATAGCCTGCTATATCTTCTATTGAGATTGTCGCGGGCAGCGTTACTCTGACTCTGCCAACTACATAACGGATTAAATAAATATATTGCACAATTAATGCGTCTCTTGAAGCTTTATCACTTTTATCGGCAAGGTATTTCTCCCAAAGTGCCGTAAGCTCTTCTTCCGATAAACGCTTAATGTTATTATACGATGTAAAATCGAAATCTTGACTCATTAATCCGCCCAAATATTGTTCAATATATTCCTATTCTATACAATATAGCCTTAGCTACATCAACTAAAAAGAGGAATTAATTAAAATATCATTAAAGTGATGTAGATTTATGATATAATAAACTCATAAAAGAAGGAGAAACGCTTATGGGAAAAGAAAAATCTTCAAAATTCGGGGGGGGGCGACTCCTCTAAGTAGTCATAGAGCGAAATTTGACAGTATTGACGGAATAAACTATAATTCAAATATGTCAAATTATAGTTTTAAAAGAGCGTTTACACTTGCCGAGGTATTAATAACCCTTGGAATAATCGCAATAGTTGCGGCTTTGACAATACCGAATTTGATTTCAAATTATAAAAAGAAAGTGCTTGAAAGCGGTCTGGTAAGGTTTTATTCCACAATTAATCAGGCGATAAAATTATCAGAAATTGAAAATGGCGAAAGACGATTTTGGAAAGATTACGGATATGATTCATGTGGTTTTTATGAGCAATATTTGGCGCCATATCTGAAAACAACAGATTACGAGTGTGGTTATTATAATCCGGCAAATAACAAACATGTTGATTCAAATCTGGCAGTCGGAATATATTTTCAATCAGGTGATATGGCTGTGTTTAGCTATGGAAGATATTTCTATTATATTTACAACACAAAAAAGTATTATAAAAATTATCCGGTTATGGGGTCCGGTAATCCTGAAGACATTGCTATATCTGATGAATATGGCAAAAATATATTTGTATTTGTCTTGCATTCATATAATTTCAATAGCGGGGTTGTTCCTTATGGAATGCAGTATAATGATACCGCTACGGATGAGCAGCTTATGGAAAAATGTGCCGGAAACAGGCATCTTACTTGTTCAGCATTAATCGCAAAAAATAATTGGAAAATTCCCGAAGATTACCCCTTTGATTTTTAATTTTACTCTTGCACCTGTTCTACAACGGGAGTTTCTTCTTTTATAATCTCGAGTTTTGTAATTCTTGCGCCTTCAATTTCTTTAACAATAAAGGTTAAGCCAAGATGAGTTACTGTGTCGCCGACTTCGGCAATTCTTCCGAGAAGTTTTACAACAAGCCCGCCGATTGTGTCTATATCTTCGTCATCAAGTGCTTCTTCGTCAATATTGAAGTATTCAGCAATTTCATCTGTTCTCATCATAGCGTTTGCAATATATGTATTAGGTGCAATCTCTTTTATATCGCATTCCTGTTCTTCTTCTTCGTCAAATTCATCCTGAACATCGCCGAAAATTTCTTCAATAACATCTTCAAGTGTTATAAGACCTGATGTTCCGCCAAATTCGTCAACTACAATTGCCATTTGACCTTTGCGTTTTTTGAATTCCAAAACAAGATTATCCATAGTCATGGTTTCAGGCACCAGTAAAATCTCGCGCTGAATCCGTTCAATAGGACATGTAGTGTCATCAAGCGACAATTTATATAAATCTTTTACGTGAATTAAACCTGTTATATGGTCGATATCACCTTCATAAACCGGATATCTCGTATATTGATTTTCAGTGGCAACATTGTTTAATTCTTCCAAAGACATGTCAATCGGCACGCAAACCATATCGGTTCTCGGGACCATAACCTGTTTTGCGGTTAAGTCAGAGAATTTAAATACATTATGAAGCATATCTTTTTCGGTTTCATTCAAAACACCGCCGTTATAACTTGCATCAACAAGCATATCCAATTCTTCGGATGAGTGTACCAGAGATGATTTATGTGAATGCGGAATATGCATTAGTTTTAAAACCCAGTTGCCAAAGCCGTTTAACAGCCATATAAATGGATTAAACACAAATGTAATTGCCTGCATCGGTCGTGCAATTATTAATGCGGTTTTTTCAGTGTATTCCAGCGCAATAGATTTTGGAATAAGTTCACCTAAGACAACATGCAAGAATGTGATTAATGCAAATGCAAGTGACACAGATACCGTATGGGTTGCAATAGTCTGGCTTACACCCGGTAAAAATACAAATACCGGCTCAATAATACGGGCTAAGGTTCCTTCGCCAACCCAGCCTAATCCGATACTGGAGATTGTTACACCCAGCTGAACTGCAGCAATAAATTTATCCAGATCCTTTATCGCTTCAAGTGCGATTTGTGCACTGTAGTTGCCCTCTTTTACAAGCTGCTCTATTCTGGTTTTTCTAACCTTTACCATGGCAAACTCGGCAGCCACAAAAAAACCGTTTGAAAATAATAGGAATGCTATTAGAAATAAATTAAAAACCAAATTTCCCGACTCATCCATTGTATATCTTTTACCTCAAAATAATTGTTGTTACAATTATAATATTATTTTAAAAAAAATGCAACTACTCATCTATTTCAACTTCTTTTAGCTGAGTATAAATAATAGGAGATAGTCCGTCTTTAGAAACAATGTCAATGATTTTGTATACCGGCGGATTGTCCAGTAAAGTAGGTGTACTGATATGATAAATTCCGTTTTGCATAATTTCACTATTTACATGAAAATGACCGGAAATAACCGCAATTACATTGTCATGAAGCTCCAGCATTTTAAGATATTTTTCAGGTTCAAAAGTCCTGTGTGTCTTTAAACGAGAACTTCCAAATTCCGGTGCATCAATTATAGGATAATGCTGGAAAATAATTACGGGGTGTTTTTTGTTTTTTGTAAGCTGTTTGTCCAGCCAGGCAAGAGTGTCTGCTCTGTAATACCCTACAGGACCCGGAATAATTTCTTTCGCTCCGTCTACAACAATAAATGTGTATCCTTTTTTCTTGAATACGTAATTCCATTTTCTGCGAAACCAGAAAAAGTTATTATCACGTACAATTTCATTATAAATCTCTTTTGAAAGCTTTTGGCTTTTAAATACATCGTGATTTCCTAACACAAGGTAATATGGCGCTTTTAATTTATTTATAATTTTTATAAAATCATCCAGATCCTCGGGTTCGGGTTTATTAAGATTGTCGCCCGTGAAAACAACAAAAGATACATTATTCAGTTTGTTAATATCTTTTACTGTTTCCTGCAAAACTTTTACGGAATTCGGATTTTTTGCATTAAAATGAGTATCCGTAACCTGAACAAATTTTATTGAACTGTCAAGTGCCATAGCCGCAGTCTGGAATAACAATATAAATAATAACGTTAAAACAGCCTTTTTCATAATTCAAATTATATCATAAATATGATATAATAAAGCCATGAGATTAGACAAATTTTTAAAAGTATCAAGATTGATAAAAAGAAGAACAGTGGCTAATGAGATATCCGATACGGGCAGAGTTCTGGTAAACGGGAATCCTTCAAAGCCGTCCAAACAGTTAAAAATCGGTGACATTATTACAATTGAATATGCAAACAGAAAAGTCGAAGCAAGAGTTTTAAAAATTCCTGAAAATAATGTAAGTGTTCAGGAGGCATCCTCTTTATATGAGTTATTGTCAAATTGACTTTTTAAAAATTTTCATTAAGTACATTTAAAAACCCATACAAACGGATGATTTTTCATGGATTTGTTAAGTAAATACTGAAAAATGTCCGAAAATATAACCAGAGGTATAAATGTATGAAAATTAACGGCGGTGTAAGATTTGTAGAAAACGGTATCACGGCATCAATCAGGGCAATGCACGTGGATAGCGAATTAATTTCCATATCAAACGAAAACGTTGCAGGATTTGATAAAGTAGGATATCAAAGAAAAGATGCTATAGTATCTTCATTAACGGAATTTTTAGGCGTTCATGGGTTATCGACCACACGTGATGATAAAATCGGTCGTATTGCATTATCCGAAAATCCGCTTGATATTGCGCTTGCAGCAAAAGGATATTTCCAGACCGAAAGCGACGAAGGTATTAAATTAACCCGTGACGGACGTTTTAAATTAGACAGAGAAGGAAATCTTTTAACACTTGACGACAGCCGTGTGCTTTCTAATACAGGCATGCCTATTAAATTACATATAGTACCTCATGATTTAAACCAGATAAAAGTTAATGACAGAGGACTTTTAAGTGTATTCAATCCGCAGACCAATAAGCTTGAAGGCGTTGCATATTTAGGAGTTGTGGATGCAAACGGTGCACTGGTTATGGAACCGAAAGTTAAACAGGGTTACAATGAATTTTCAAACGTGGCATTGCAGGAAGAATTTATCAATATGATGCCTATAATAAAGAATTTTGACGCAAACCGACAATTATTTATGATACAGAACCAGAATTTGCAAAAAGTGATTAGCCAGCTTGGTTCAGCAACATAGAGAGGATTAATTTATGTACACAATTCAAGGAATGATCAGAAAAAGTATTAATAACACATTCACCCAGTGGGAAAGACTGGGTTATGTTGCGAATAATCTTGCCAATATTAATACAAATGCCTATAAACCGGTAAGGTTTGAGCAAATGCTTGATGAAGACGGCTATTTAAGAGGCGCAATAAGAACAGATCACAGTCAGGGATCAATAAAAATTACGTCAAATCCTTATGATGTTGCGATAGACGGACAAGGATTTATTCCTGTTGTATCTCCGTCAGGCGAAGTTCAATATACCCGCGACGGCGGTTTTAAACAGGGGAAAGACGGCTACCTTGTTACAAATGATGATTGGATTGTCGGCGAAGGGATAAAAATTCCGACAAACTGCTACAAATTTGAAATCAAACCGAACGGCGATGTTGTTGCATTTGATTCATCACAGGCGAATGAAAAATATTTAGGAAATATTCCGCTTGTAAGATTTGCAAATCCCGAAGGACTGGAACAGGCTGACATGAACAGATTTACTGCAAACGAAGAATCAGGCGAACCTGTTCTTGTAAAGGATCATCTTTGTTTTAAACAAAATAATATAGAAATTTCAAATACAAACGTTTACACATCTACAAGTGAAATGTTACGACTTAATGCATCAATGCTTGCAAGCACCCAGATGCTTAAAGTTATTGATGATATGTATAACAAAGCAATAAATATCCGTGAGGGTTAATAAGGGAGGTTAGATAATGTACACATCTTTAGACAGCATGGGCAAAGTTTCCCTGATGATGGATTTGATATCACAAAGACAGCGCGCAATCGGTTCCAACATAGCAAACGTTGATACCCCGGGGTACGTAAGACGTGATATTGACTTTGGAACTTATCTTGGGACAATGAACAGTCCTCTGGAAACAAAACTTTCACAGAAATTAGGACCTTCAGGAATTATAGAAGAAAGACAGTATGAAGAAATTAATCCTGCACAGGAGCTTATTGCATTGCAGGAAAACTCCATGCTTTATTCAATGGCAACAAGAAGAATGTCCAACATAATTACCGAGATGAAAACGGTAATTAATGTCGGTAAATAACGGGAGAGATAATTATGAGTATATTGGAATCATTTAATATAGGATCAAATGCCCTGAGGGCGCACGGATTGCGTTTGGACATCCATGCCAAAAACGTGGCAAATATTGATACTCCGAATTACGTAAGAAAAATTCCGGTATTGAATGCGACTGAAGATATTTCTTTTCATGGCTTAATGAATACAATGAAAAATGATGTATTCGGAGTTGGTACTTTATCATATTTGCAGGGCGGAGTAACCTTTAGCGGCGTAGTTGAAGATCCTACGCTCGGCGATAAAATATACAGACCCGGACACCCCGATGCAGACGAAAACGGTTACATAAGATCCTCAAACGTAAACGCGATGGTAGATATTGCAGATGCCGTAATGGCGCAAAGAGCTTACGAGGCGAACCTTGCGCTTGTAAATATTACAAAATCCATGGCATTAAAAGCTATAGAAATCGGAAGATAGGCTTTACAATTAAAATTTATTATATTACAATAAGGATGTTGCAAAATTTAACGCAACATCCTTATTATTGTAAGGCGCAAAGCAACGTTACAAGCTTATAATAATGAAAATTGAATAAAAAAAGAGTATATGTGTCGTAGTGACACTCTGCCGAAAAAAACAATTGATAATTGTTTTTTGAGAGGGTATGAACGAAAGTGAATACATCCGTCACGGAGACAAGCCAAAGTTTGAAAATTGAATAGAAAAAGAGTATATGTGTCGTAGTGACGGAATCGGTATACGTGCACGTTTGAGGGGCGTGTGGGGCAACCCGTGCGGGTTCAAGTCCCGCCTACGACACCATAAAAAAGATAATAACTTTTGTTATCATCTTTTTTATTTGTAGAATGGTGAGGACTTTAATCCGTCTATAGCGGGTTCAGCGCAAGCCGAGCAGAGGGCGGAGCCTTTTTGCTTTCGGCATAAATGCCGTAAAAAGCAAAAAGCGTAGACCCGTTTAATGCGAGGCGCAGCAAGACAGTCCCGCCTACGACACCATTTTATAATGAGTAATTACTATATGAATAAGAATGAACTTAATAAAATATTTTCAATCCTTAAAGAATACAGACTATATTCCAAATATTATATTAAATTGTCTTATTTCTTTTTGTTTTCTACTTGTGTGTTATTATATTCAAGATATATAATTTCACATCATATTACACCCGCTCCAATAATTACTATTTTGTTATCATTATTGGTTTTAATAATTATTCCATTAGGAGTACTTTATTATATTATTAGAATGTCTGTTGACATATACAAGATTGGCAAAAATAAATTAGATAAATCACGAAAAAATAATTTAATTTGGTTAAGTGACATTATATACATTCTATTTTTTATAGTTGCTAATACTATACAACACATTGTCAAATATATATAAACAAGAGTGTAGTTGAATTTACGCACACTCCAGCCCCGGAGCTATTCTAATGTTATAGTATTCCGTTGTTGACTCTTTCATGATGCGGGCAAATCCTGTGTAAACATTCATGTCTGCTATTGCCCCGGCGGTTTTATCAGGTACAATTTTATTGCTAAAAAGTTTCAAATTAGTAACCTTAACGACAATAAAAAAGTTCATTGCCGCAGTCGTGTGATAATGCAAAAACATACTGGTATATTGCCTTCCATGCTTCATCGCAAAATCCCTCGGGCTTTGCGTAATCTGCATAAAAGACCGACTTTCATCATCGGGCAAGCACCTAAATTTTCAGCACCATATTCTGCAGCAAGCTCTTTATCTAATGTTGTTTTAAAAACTGTTATTTTTACTTTTTTTATTTTAAAATACCTCTTAATTTATGTTCAAATAATATAGCAAAAAATATTTTTTGGTGTTTTAATACTTGTGTAGTGATATAAGGAGTATGTGTATGAAAATTTTACCTGTATCGGGGTTGTCTTATAATAACAATACAAAAATCAACTTTGAAGCAAAAAAGGACGAAAATAGAAAAACACAGGTTCCAACAAATAATTTAAAAAAAGCTGTTCCGACGGCTGCATTGATTTTGGCAATGATGTCGGATCCTATTGCGACACAACCGGCAGAGGCTGCATCTATGAATAGTGCCAATACGGAATTACCGGCGCCACAGTCGCCGCCTCCGAGACCGCGTTACATTTATCCGCATCATTATCGCCCTGTGCCGCCGCCGGTTTATTATAATCCGTATCATTACGATTATATTACTCCTGCCATAATTATGATGAATTATTTGCAAAATTTGGCACTTATGAGTAATGTATATTCCGGTTCTGTTTCTCCGGTATCTGTCGGTAATGTAGCATTTAGCAGATCAGATATAAAATTTGTAAATATTATTATAGAAGACGGTGTAGAATATAATAATGTTGTATTAAACAATGGTACAAATGTAACATATCCTGATCAGCCGGAGGAAAATTATGCGGTGATTTACAGAGATGTTGACGGCTATAATTTTGAAGGTTTGTCAGATGCATTTATTGAAGGATCAAATAACCGCGATAGATATATATTAAATGGCTGTCAAAATACCGCGGTAGATGTCGGCGGTGATGACAGCATTGACAGAGTTCTTGTACAAAGTTACAGGGTTACACCAGCGTATACGCGTCAATATACTAAAAATGTTTCTGTTACCGCAAGTACAGGCGATATCGTAAATAATCGAAAAGTATACGATTATGATGAAACAACTACATACAACGGTTATTAATTTGATTTGAAATTTTTATATGTCATAATACAGGTATGCAAGATACCATAAAAATTAAAGGCGCAAAAGAACATAATCTTAAAGATGTTTCTCTGGAAATTCCTAAGAACGAACTTGTTGTGTTTACAGGAGTTTCAGGAAGCGGAAAAAGTTCGCTTGCATTTGACACAATTTTTGCCGAAGGTCAAAGGCGATATATAGAAAGCCTTTCAACTTATGCACGTCAGTTTTTGGGTCAGATGGATAAGCCTAATGTTGAATATATTGACGGACTTTCTCCTGCAATTTCCATTGACCAGAAATCAACAAGCAACAACCCCAGATCAACAGTCGGAACGGTCACTGAAATTTATGATTATTTAAGACTTTTATACGCGCGTGTCGGAATTCCGCATTGCCCCGAGTGCGGCGCGGAAATCAAACCCCAGTCGCTTGATGAAATCGTAAATAGTATTATGAAACTTCCGGAAGGCACTAAAATCCAAATTCTGGCGCCGATTGCCCGCGGCAAAAAAGGCGAATTCCAGTCAACTTTTGAAGAACTCAGGCAGGAAGGGTTTGTAAGAGTTAAGGTTGACGGTGAAATATATAATCTCGATGAAGATGAAATCAAATTAAATAAAACTCAAAAACATACAATTCATGTAGTTGTTGATAGAATTGTCGTTAAAGAAAGCGCTCAGTCACGTATCGCGGACAGTGTTCAAATAGCATTAAAAAAAGCCGACGGAATAGCAATTGTTGATGTTATAGGTGATAAAGAGATTGTATACAGCGAAAAATTGGCATGCCCGAAATGTAATTTAAGTTTTGAAGAACTTGCCCCGAGAATTTTTTCTTTTAACAATCCATATGGAGCATGTGAAAGGTGTTCAGGCTTGGGCGCGGATTTTGTAATTGATCCGAATTTGATTGTTCCTGATAAAACCAAATCACTTGCAGACGGTGCAATATATCCGTGGTCAAAAACTTCCAATACCTATTATGATGATGTTTTAAAATCCGTTGCATCACATTACGGGATTGATATGAATAAGCCTTTTGGCGAATTATCCGAAGAACAGCAGAAAATAATTCTCTACGGCGGAGATGATCTTGTTGCATTTCATGTCAAACGTTTCGGCACAAAACGTTATTGTACTCAGTACCACAGGCATATCGGCGTAATTCCGTATCTTGAAAAGCGTTACAATGAATCAACTGCCGAATACTGGAGAGAAGAAATTGAAAAATATATGATTACAACGCCTTGTCCTGCATGTAAAGGTGCAAGATTAAAGCCGTTTTCTCTCGCGGTAACAATAAAAAATAAAAATATTTATGAATTTACTCTTATGTCTGTTGAAGATGAGTACGACTTTATAGAAAGTCTTTATCTTGATTTATCGGATTATCATATACAAATTGCGAAACAAATCCTGGATGAAATAAGAGCACGTTTGAGATTTTTGAAAGATGTAGGCTTAGGATACCTAAACCTTGCGCGTATGGCAGGTACATTGTCCGGCGGCGAGGCGCAGAGAATAAGACTTGCAACCCAAATCGGCAGCGGGCTTTCGGGCGTTTTATATGTTCTTGACGAACCTTCAATAGGACTTCATCAAAGAGATAATGACAGACTTATTAAAACGCTTATAAAACTTAGAAATTTAGGCAATACGCTTGTTGTTGTCGAGCATGACGAGGAAACAATACGTAATGCCGATTATATTGTAGATATAGGTCCGAAAGCCGGAATTAACGGTGGCGAAATCATCGCACAGGGTTCCGTTGAAGATATTATTGCAGCTAAACGCTCCATTACGGGTAAGTATTTAAGCGGAGAAAAATTTATTCCCATCCCTGAGAAAGTCCGCGAAGGAAACGGACACTTTTTGCATGTTAAAAATGCACATTTGAATAACCTTAAAAATATTGACGTGGATATTCCGCTCGGGAAAATTGTTGTTTTAACGGGTGTTTCAGGTTCCGGTAAATCAACTCTTATGCAGGATTTGATTTATGAATATGCAATTCATAAATTAAGAGGAAACAAGCCAAAACCGCAGGGCGTAGATGAAATTACGGGGTTTGAACATATTGACAAAATTATTGATATAGATCAATCTCCAATCGGCAGAACTCCGAGGTCAAACCCGGCGACGTACACGGATGTTTTCACGCATATCAGAGAACTTTATTCCAAAACCAACGAGGCAAAAGTCAGAGGCTACAAGCCCGGCAGATTTAGTTTTAACGTGAAAGGCGGACGCTGCGAGGCATGTAAGGGCGACGGACTTTTGAAAATTGAGATGAACTTTTTGTCCGATGTTTATGTCAAATGTGATGTATGTAAAGGCAAGCGTTACAACAGGGAAACTCTGGAAGTTAAATATAAGGGCAAAACAATTTCAGATGTCTTGGAAATGAGTGTTAAAGAAGCTCTGGAATTTTTTGACAGCATTCCTGCGATTAAAAATAAGCTTAAAACCTTGAATGACGTGGGGTTGGATTATATCAAACTCGGTCAGAGTGCAACAACTTTGTCAGGCGGTGAAGCCCAGCGTATAAAACTCGCGTCCGAGCTTAATAAACGTGCAACGGGCAAGACTCTCTATCTTCTGGATGAACCGTCAGTAGGGTTACACTGGGCAGATTTGGATAAATTAATAAAAATATTACAAAGACTTGCAGATCAAGGCAATACTATTTTGATAATTGAGCATAATCTGGATCTGATTAAGGTTGCGGATTATATAATTGATTTGGGACCTGAAGGAGGAAACAATGGCGGTGAGGTTATTGCAACAGGTTCTCCGCGTGAGGTGGCAAAGAATAAAAAATCTTATACAGGTCAATATTTGAATGCAATTTTTAATAAGTGAGGTTATGATGAAAAAGACATTAATTCTTTTAGCGGTAATTTTATTGGGATTTCAGCCTGTTATGGCTAAAAATGTAAAAGTTCAAGCAATGTCCGATTTTACGACGGCAAATCCGCCTGAAACCTGGGAGCTGAAAATAGTAGAAGATGTTATAACAAAGGATGAACTTGTTATTTCTGCAGGTAGTATTATTACCGGAAAAATTGAGGATGTAACAGAGCCCAAAAGGCTTAAACGTAACGCGACGTTTGTATTTATACCTGTAAGTTTATATGATGCCGGTAAAAAACAAACCTTTTCTATAGATCAAAACGTACAGGGAAAATACAGTTCAATGAGCGGTATAAGTGCGGGATCGCTTGCAAAATCAGGTGCGGTATTTGTAGGAAACAAGCTTGTTGACGGATTTTTCGGTCCCGGTGTCGCTCTGGTTGAAGGCGCTGTAAAAAATGAACAGGGAAATCGTGCTAAGTCTGCGGCTGTTTCTTTATATGAGAGTACACCTTTATCTTATGCCAGCAAAGGTAAAGAAATGGAAATCAAAAAAGACCAGATTTTTATAATGAGTTTTAAAACTAAAGACGAGGAAACGGAAGAGCAGAACAAACCTAATTATGAATATACACTGGAAGAATAAGTGTTTTACTATAATAAATAAAAAAAAACGGCAGCAATTGCTGCCGTTTTTTTTTATTTAAGTTTTGATTAACCTTTCATCTGGTTCATAACTTCTTCTGCAAAGTTGTCCTGACGTTTTTCCAAGCCTTCGCCAAGAGTGTATCTTGTGAATGCCTTTATTGTCAATTTGCCTTCAATTAACTGTTGAATTGTAATATCAGGATTTTTAACAAACGGCTGTTCAAGAAGAACACGTGATGCCATAAGTTTGTTTACACGACCTTCAACGATTTTTCCTCTGATTGCTTCAGGTTTTTTCTGAATATCTTCTTTACCCATTTCAATTCTTGTTTCTTCATCAATAACTGATTGGGGGATTTCTTCTCTTGAAATAAATTCAGGAGCGTTTGATGCGATGTGTAAGCAAATATCGTTCATTAATTCAGCATCATTTTTGTCAGTGTTTAAAAGAACACCGATTTTGCCGTTATGAATATATGTAGCAACGTTACCTTCATAACGTACAAATCTTCTGAAAGTAATTTTTTCGCCTATAGAAGCGATTTTTTCTTTAATTACGTCAGAAATAGTTTTGCCGCATTTGGGGCATGTTGAATTAACAAAAGTATCAACATCAGCCGGATTTGATTCGGCAACAGCCTGAGCTAAGCAATTAGCCAGTTCTTTGAATTCGGCATTTTTAGCAACAAAATCAGTTTCGCAATTAACTTCAACCATAGCGCCGACTTTGTCGTCAACATAAGAAGCTACCAAACCTTCTGCAGCAATTCTGCCCATTTTTTTGTCAGCAGATGCCATGCCTTTTTGGCGGAGAACTTCCATTGCTTTTTCCATATCACCGTCAACTTCAACGAGTGCTTTTTTGGCATCCATCATGCCTGCACCGGTTTTATCACGGAGTTCTTTTACCATTTGAGCTGTAATATTCATTTAATTCTCTCCTTTTTTCATAAAAACCATAGGCTAAAAGCCTATGGTTAAAATTTAGTAATTATTCAGCTTTTTCAGCAGCGGTTTCAGATTTAACTTCTTCTGCTGAAACGCCTGCATCTTCAGCTTTAATTTCTTCAATTTTAGCTTTTTGATTTGCGTTGTTTTCTCTTAATTGTTTGCCTTCCAAAACAGCATCAGCCAATTTAGAAGTAATCAATTTAATTGATCTTATCGCATCATCATTGCCGGGGATAATGTAATCAATGCCATCCGGATCAGCGTTTGTATCTGCCAGGCAGATTACGGGGATACCTAATTTATTGGCTTCTTTGATAGCAATATCTTCTTTTTTCTGGTCAACGATAAAGATTAAGTCAGGCAAGCCTCTCATATCTTTAATACCGCCTAAAGTTTTGCTCAATTTATTTAATTGGCGATTTAACTGAGCGATTTCTTTTTTAGGAAGTTTTTCAGCGTGACCTGAAGAGATGAAGTCTTCAATTTCTCTTAATTTGTTGACTCTTGAGCGGATAGTATCAAAGTTAGTCAGCATACCGCCGAGCCATCTTCTGTTAATATAGTAAGCACCGGATCTTTGTGCTTCTTCAGCAACAACTTCTGCCGCCTGTTTTTTTGTACCTACAAATAATACGTTTTTATTGCGTGCTGCAAATTCTCTAACGATTGCATAAGCCTGATCCAAAAGGTCAGTTGTTTTACGCAAATCAATAACGTAAATTCCGTTTCTTGCACCGTAAATATACGGTTTCATTTTAGGGTTCCATCTTTGTGTCTGGTGTCCGAAGTGTACACCTGCTTCCAAAAGTTCAATCATAGATGCTGTTGGCATCGGTTTTCTCCTTATGTTTAATGTATTGTACTACGGGTTATACTGTCCCATCCGTTGCGGTTTTGTGTGAGAGCTTTTATCAGGCGAGGTCTCATTTTTGCCGCGGACTAGGGCGAACCTATCGGACTAGTGTAACCAAATACAGCATATTATAAACATGCTGTATTTGCAAATATTTTTATACTTTTGTTAAATAAAAACGGACCCTCCCCATAAAAGTCAAGTCCGGTATTAAGGATTTACATTAGATTTATTGTCGAAAATTAGTATTCAATTCCCTGTCTTGCCATGACACCCATATCAAAGTAGTGTTTGATAGGTTTCATTTCTGTTACGAGGTGAGCCATAGCTTTTAATTCAGGGTGTGCGTAGCGTCCGGTTAATACGATTTCGAGGTTGTCAGGTTTATGTAAAAGTGCTTCTTTTACATCTGATACCTTAATCATATTCATCGCGGTACAAATATTTATTTCATCCAGAATAATTAATTGATATTCGCCTGAACTGATAGCTTTTTTAGCAAATTCCCAGCCGCGTTTAGCTTCTTTGTAGTCATCCATACAAACGTTATGTGAATAGCATACTCTGTCCATACCAAATTGAACAACATCCAGATTCGGCAAAAATTTTGAACATGACACTATTTCACCGTAAGAAGTTGCGCTATCGCCTTTAGTGAATTGAATAATAAGAACTTTCCATCCATGTCCCAAAGCTCTCAATGCCAGACCTAATGAGGCGGTAGTTTTTCCTTTTCCGTCTCCCGTATAAATTTGTATGTACCCATGTTGTAACACTACCAATAACCTCCAAGATTATAAAGACTATAAACTCTATCCATATTTTAAACGATTCTAAAATGGATTTAATCGTTCTTTGGATGGATTAATTGCGGAGTAAATAGAAACCTCAAAATGTTTCTGTTAAACTTCCCAAATCCCCATTCCCAAGATTTGTATATTCATCATAGGATAAATTTTAAAAAAATAAAGGGGTTTTACCTTTTCCATGCCAAAGTCGTTACATAATATTTTTTAACAATTCCAAAAACAAACATTTCGGGCGGATTTGTGATAAAAAAAATTTTTATCGAAAATTTTACAATTAAAACCTTAATTATTCTTAAAAATCTATTGCAAAGTTTGAAAGAAGTCTTGCCCGGCGGATTATGCCGGATTATAAAAATATGAATTTTTTTAACATAAAGTTTGATTTTGTATAAATAAAGGGAATAATAAATTTATAAGATTGAAATGTTATATAAAGTATTAATTTTTGTAACGAATTCAGACATGCTTGAAATCCAGCTAAAAATAAAGTTTTTATTAATATATAAATAAAATGATAGAGAGTTAAATATGGCAGAAACCAACAACAAGAAAAACAGGGTAAATCCCGGTTTAGTGCGAAGTGAATCAGATTACAAACGTTCAAAGGCGGCAATGTATTCAAACCCGACAAAACAAGCGGCGTCTGTTGCCTTGCCTGTTACAGAAAAAGAAACCAAGTTTGCGGAAATGTATGCAGAGTCTCTTAAACTCAGCTGGTTGCCAATGACAACGGAAGATATTGTAATTGAAGTTCAAGTACCTGAACAACCTAAAGTTAAGAAAGACACACCTAAACACAAGACCAAATTTGAAAATGTTAAGGCAGAACCTGTTAAGAAAACAGAAAAAGCCAAGAAATCCGAGCCTGATGAAATGGAAATTCTTATGGCTAACGCTGAAATGGTTAAAGAAGCTCCGCAAGTGAAAGAAACATTTACCGAACATATTGAAATTGTGGATCTTCCGAAACCGGAAATTACACAGGAAAGCAATGTTTTTGAATCAATTAATGCTATACCTGTTTCACCGGAGGTAAAAACTGACAGTGCAGCTGATCGTAGCAAGTTAAATGCAACAAAACCGTATATGAAAATTGATAAAATTGAAGTCAGAAAAACAGTAAATTCAGATGGTGAAACTGTTTATAAAATTGGTAAAGAAATTATGAACAGTGAACAGTTTGATATTTATATGCAGGGTATTTACGGTAAGATATTATCTTCAGATTGCAGACATATTGAGTTTGAAGATTCTACGAGTTATAAACTTCAACGCGATGGTTTTTATAAAGATACCGGCGGTAATTTGATATCAGCTGATGATTTGATAGCAATATTGAGTACAAAATAATAAAAATAAAGCCCTGATTTCAGGGCTTTATTTTTTATATGTCTCCAGAATTTGATAAAAACCTGATACATCATCCTGAAGGTAAAGCCCGAAAGATCTCAAGAAAAATTCCAAGATTCGTCATAAGAGTTATTTGAATAAATATCACCAAAAACGGGAATAAATTAATTAGGTCGAAATAGCGAAAAGCCATGTGCTGCATGGTTTTTGACATGTTAATTTTTGTAACGAATTAATCAAATTGTGAAATCGGAGGAGTTCTCAAGTTTTTATATATTTAAGGTATTAAAAATGAGAGAGCAGAGATATGACTGATGCCGGTATTCAAAAATTTAATCGTCCGCTAGGGTCACTGAGTTCGTCTAAGATAAAAGGCGGCAAAGTTATGTCGCAGCATAGAACCAGTTTTAATCCTTCTGCTCATTATGATAATGAAGCTGTACGAAATAGAAATTTACATGATTCTGCAAATATATTTGCAGGCAGGATTAATATTCGTAGCATGGGGTATTCCGGACCAGTACCAACAACAGCTAATAGTGGTATGGATGATTTAGCAAAAGCAATGGCTTATGCGCAGTTGGGACTGCCGGCAGGGCAGACACTCGCAGGACTAACAAAAGGTATTGTAGGTCTGTTTAAAAATTCAGACGGCGGTGCCGGAGGAATTTCCGGTGGTAAAGGCGGAGAAAATCCGGTAAATTCCGCAACTATTAATGCAATGAAGAGTGCAACAACGTCAGTTGATTTGCGTGCTGCTATAAACAGTGCTAATACACAGGCGTCAACACTTGCATCCCAAATACAAACTATCGAAGCTGAACTTCCCGGTTTGAAAGAAGCTGCAGATGCCGCTCAAACTAAAATTAATGATTTGAATAAACAGATTACGGAGCAAACTGCTGCCGTTGACAAGCAGGAAGCAGATGTAAAAGCCAAAGAAAAAACAAAGACAAAAGCTCAAGAAGATAAGAATAATGCAGAAACAAGACTGCAGAGTGCTGATTCAAATTATGCAACAGCGGTTACTAACTATACAACTGCACAAAATGCAACTAAAGCTGCTGAATCTGCGTTAAGTTCGGCTGAAGCTACATTAAAAAGTACAAGCCCGCTCAATCCGGATGGTAGCACTAATCCTGCATATGCAAAAGCACAAATAGCTGTATCGCAGGCTAAAGCAAAACTTTCAGAAGCAAAAATGCAAGAAAGAGAAGCGTTACAAGCAAAAGAAGAAGCATATAACAATCTTGGAGAAGCAAAAGAAAGAGCAACTCAGGCAGAAACAGCTTATAACAAGGCAACACAAGAGCTTGAAACTGCTGAACAAGAGTATAATTCTGCAAAAGCAGAATTAGATAAAATGCAGGAAGAACTTGATAAACTCTCCGAGCAAAGGGCGGAACAGCAAAAAGCTGTAACAGCTTATGAAAATAAACAAAAAGAATTAACGGATAAGAAAACGGAACTTGCTGCGATCAAGGCAGAAATTCCAACACAACAGACACGTCTTGCGGAGCTTGAAAAGGCAGAAGAAGCTAAAATAGGTACTATTGACGGTCAAATTGGCGGCTATCAAAGTGAGATTGACGGCAGAATTGATCAAATGGATTTGTCTGACGGTGTTAATACAATCAAAGAAAGACGATTGCAGCGTCGTAATGAAAAAGATCTTGACTCAATAAGCAATCTTGCATCTCAGCGACTTTCGGCTTTAGATTTATTTAATGATTCTAAAAATGCAGCTATAAAGGATGCAAAAACCAATGGCGAAACGACTTATCAAGGTGTTAAATTAACTTACGAAAACGGCACATTTACATATAATGGCAAAACATTTACAGAGGAAGAAATAGCTGCTAATTTGTAACGTAAGTTAATTTTAATTACAAGACACTTTACATTTCAGGTTTATTATTTTATAATAATTTCATAGCAGTATTGCAAAAGACAAAAGAACGGGAACCCCCGTTCTTTTTCTTTCAGGAAAGGTAGTGTGAATTATGGCAAAACAGGATATTAACAGGCATGAAATTATTGAGAAGATTACACCGTTAATTGAAAACACAGCCATGAGGTTCAACACAATACCGATTGAGATTGATTTTTCCAAGGAAAATCACAGGTGGTTCTTGAGGATTTTCTTGTATTCAAAGGAAAAGGACATCACGCTTGACGACTGCGAAAATGTTACAAGAAGTCTGAGTGACTTTTTGGACGAAATTATACCTGTGAAATACTATCTGGAGGTTTCATCACCAGGTTTGGAGCGGAAATTCAAGTCTGAGAAAGAATTTGTGATTTTCAAAGGCAAAAGAGTAAGCATAAAGCTTAAAAATCCATTGGAAGGTGAAACCGAAAAGGTATTTAAAGGTGAAATTTTGGACTATGACACAAATTCTGGACTTAAATTCTTCAGGTTTGATGACGGTGAAGAACTTTTGATTCCAAAAGAAAATATCCAGTCCGCTAAGTTGTATATTGATTAAGTTAATAAGTAAATAAGGGAATAAGTAAATAAGTTTTTAATAAAGAGGATATTATGTATCATACTGATTTAGAAATTTGGAAAAAATCAATAGAACTGGTTAAGATGGTATATAAATTAACAGAAAACTTTCCGGTGAAGGAACAATTTGGGCTTGTTTCTCAAATACGTAGAGCCGCTGTTTCTATTCCCTCTAATATTGCTGAAGGCAGTGCAAGAGCTTCGCATAAAGATGCCATTAGATTTGCGGATATCGCATTGGGCTCTCTTTCAGAATTGGAAACTCAATTAATTATTGCCAAAGAGTTAGATTTTGTCGACTCTGTACAACATGAATTAGATTTATTAAAGCAGGTTAATGCTTTAGCTATGGGATTAAGAAAATATTATATTGAGCGGAGCGAATGATAAAACTTATTCCCCTATTCCCTTATTTACTTATTAACTATAAATAGAAAGGATAACACAATGATCAAAATCGGAACAGCATTATTTGAAGCTTGCGAGCAGTTGGAAAGAGAAAGAGGAATTTCCAAAGACGTGATAATTGCCTCACTTTGCGACGCAATGGTAGCAGCTTACAAAAAACACATGAGAACAAAAGAAGCAACAAATATTGAAGCGATTTTGGATGAGCAGTCAGGCGAAATCGGTGTATTCAGCACAAAACTCGTTGTAGATAAAGTTGAAGATCCTGAAACCCAGATTTCACTTGCTGATGCAAAAGAAATTGACGAAGATGTTGAGCTTGACGACGAGGTTAAAATCGAAGTTACACCTGAACAATTCGGTAGAATTGCAGCTCAATCAGCTAAACAGGTTATAACTCAAAGAATCCGTGAAGCTGAAAGAAATCTTGTTTTACAGGAATTTATGGATAAAAAAGGTACTCTTACAACAGGTATTATCCAGCGTGTCGAAAATCGTAACGTAATCGTTAATATCGGAAAAATCGACGCGATTATGCCTCAAAAAGAACAAATCCCCGGCGAATATTACAAACCCGGCAACAGAATAAGAGTTTTTGTTCTTAACGTAAAAGAAACAACAAGATTACCTCAGGTAATTGTTTCCCACGCTCACGCTGAAATCGTCAGAGAACTTTTTGAACTTGAAGTTCCTGAAATTGAAGACGGTATCGTTGAAATTAAATCAATCTCCCGTGAAGCAGGTTACAGAACCAAAATAGCAGTCTGGTCAAATGACCCTGAAGTCGACAGCGTCGGCGCCTGCATAGGACCTCGCGGAAGCCGTATTCAGACAATTGTTGGCGAACTTAAAAATGAAAAAATTGATATCGTAAGATATTCCGAAGACCCTGTTGAATATATCGTAAACGCTTTGTCTCCGGCAAGAGTTGTGTCTGTCGATATTATGGCTGATGATGAATATGCGCATGAAGCAATGGTTGTTGTTCCAGACGATCAATTGTCGCTTGCAATCGGCAGAGAAGGTCAAAATGTTCGACTTGCTCATAAATTGACCGGCTGGAAAATAGACATTAAGAGTGTTTCCCAGATGGAAAAGGCTGAGGCTCAAAGCTTTGAAGATAATTATTCTGAAGAAGAAGTTGAAGAAACTCCTTCTGTTGATGAAGACGAACTTCAACAGGAGATTGAAGAAGAAATGAACCAGCAGGCTTATGATGAAGAAGACCTTCAGCAGGATGAACCTCAGGAAGAAGAAATTTCTGAAGAAGAATAATTATTGTTGTCTGTTGACAAAATAATTTGAGCAAATATTATAATATTATGGCATAAAAACCAAAAATAGTAGTATATAGTAGAAAAAAAAGGAGATTAATCTCATGGCAAGAGAAAAGTACGAACGTACCAAACCGCACGTCAACATCGGTACAATTGGCCACGTTGACCACGGTAAAACAACATTGACAGCAGCTATTACCGGTGTTATGGCTGCAGCAGGTAAAGCTCAAGCAAAAAAATTCGATGAAATTGATGCTGCTCCTGAAGAAAAAGCTAGAGGTATTACCATCTCTACAGCTCACGTAGAATACGAAACAGATACAAGACACTATGCACACGTTGACTGCCCGGGCCACGCAGACTATGTTAAAAACATGATTACTGGTGCTGCTCAGATGGACGGTGCTATCCTCGTTGTTGCTGCAACTGACGGTGCTATGCCTCAGACTCGTGAACACATCTTGTTAGCTCGTCAGGTTGGCGTTCCTAACTTGGTTGTTTTCTTGAACAAATGCGATATGGTTGACGATCCTGAATTGTTAGAATTGGTTGAAATGGAAGTTAGAGAACTTCTTTCTTCATACGAATTCGACGGTGACAATATTCCGTTTATCCACGGTTCAGCTTTGAAAGCTCTTGAAGCTGTTCAAAAGAACCCGAACATCCAACGCGGTGAAGATAAATGGGTTGACAAAATTTGGGAATTGATGGATGCAGTTGATACATACTTCCCGACTCCTGAACGTGACTTGGACAAACCGTTCTTGATGCCTGTTGAAGACGTATTCTCTATCACAGGTCGTGGTACTGTTGCTACAGGCCGTGTTGAACGTGGTATTGTTAAAGTTGGTGACGAAGTTGAATTGGTTGGTCTTGGTGAAACTAAGAAAACTACCGTTACCGGTGTTGAAATGTTCAGAAAACAACTTGATCAAGGTCAAGCTGGTGACAATATCGGTGCTTTGCTCCGTGGTATTGATAAAACTGAAATCCAACGCGGTCAGGTACTTGCTAAACCTGGTACAATTCACCCGCACACTAAATTCACAGCTAACGTTTACGTTTTGACAAAAGAAGAAGGCGGACGTCATACTCCGTTCTTCCCTGGATACCGTCCTCAATTCTATATCAGAACAACTGACGTTACCGGCACTATCCAATTTGACGGTCAAATGGTAATGCCTGGTGATAACGTTGTTATGACAGTTGAATTGATTGCTCCGGTTGCTATCGAAGAAGGTATGAGATTCGCTATTCGTGAAGGCGGACGTACAGTTGGTGCCGGTGTTGTTGACAAAATTATTGCTTAATAATTTTTCATCACATATAAAAAAGAACCTGAACAAAAAGTTCAGGTTCTTTTTTTATTTAAATAACTAACTTAAAAGCGCTTCAACAATTTTAGCATTTGTTCTGGCTTGCGTAGCATTGATTAAATATTTTTTCAATGTTTTAGAGACAAGTTCAGAACGATTTTGGGAATATTTAACAGCTTCTAATTCGTCAATAGCTCTGGCCGGTAATGCCAGAACCACATTTGAATTATCTTCCGGCAGTGCTAAATATTCTTCTAAAGTTGTTGTTGCGTAGTTTTTCATTTTCCCCTATCCTTTTACAAAAGATGTTTTCGACCTTATCCTAAGAGTGCTTCCAAAAGTTCTGCATTTGATGATGCTTTCCCGCTGTTTCGGATTTGTGATCTGTGCATATATGATCTTAGTGCTTCACGGATTAACTCTGAACGTGTACGATTTTCATTTGTTGCGATTGAATCGATTTCATCCAAAAATTTTTCCGGCATTGAAATTAGTACTCTTGCCATAGTCATAACTCCTATATGTATTCCCCTTGTATATATATAAAAAATTTCATGCAGAAAAAATTGCTTTCTGAAGCAAATTTTTTTAAATTTTGCTTAACAAAACTTCATGAAGCATTAAAATCGTCGTACGTAGTAGTTTTTGTCGTGTTTAAGCTGGTTGCGTATTTCGGATAATTCGTTATCGTTGCGGATTTTAGCAAGAATTTTTGCTGTTTTTTCGCGGATAGTATATTCATCAATGCTTTTGGTTTGGAAAAGAATGTTTTTTAAGTCATCAAACGGCATGTAATCTGTAAACTCGTATATTGTTTCAAGACACCAATAGAGTTTAAAAACTTCTTTATTTATTTTATATTTTCCTTCTTGAAAATCGAATTTTTTTACAATTTTTATCAAATTTTGTGTTAAATCAATAAGTTTTTCGATAAAATACGTACAAAAATCATTATTTTTTTGCAGGAATTTAAGAGAAGCTATGATATTTCGGCAGACATTTGAATTGACATCAATAATTGCATTCAAAAAAGTATCATAGATAGATTGGTCAAAAAAGTATTTATCATGCCCTGCGGATATCAATTCGTAAATTTTAAGCGCAACAGCTTCTCGTATTTTGCCGTCTTGGCCGGTAAGATTGTTTACTAAAATTTTTGCCTGCTCGCTGTTTTCAATATGGTCAAGTTTAAGTGCAGCGATTTGTTTCTGTACAATGTTTCCGGTATTTAGAAGCGTAAAAAGTTCCGCGGTCGTTAAATTTTTTTCAAAAAGATTTAATGCCTGTTTAAAATTTTCATCTAAAGTTGGATAATAAGAAGTATTCAAATTTTGCTTATCCTGTGTCATACATAAATAATATAGCATAAAGTTTAATGAAATTTGCATATTCAGGCGTTTTAATGTATTATATAGAATGTAGGAGATTTACCCATGAACGATTTAATCAATTTTTTTAAAGATATTTTTATGATAAAAGAATGCAATGACAGAAAAGTAGGCTTGTGTCAGTTTAAAACGGAAACCCCTGTTGAAAAACCGCGTAAATTAGTTTTGAAAGCATCAAAAGATATAAAAATTTCTGATTTAATGCGTAGAAGTGCATAAATAAAGGAGGTAAGCTATGGAAGAAGTGAAAAACAGAAATGCCGGGGGGGGGCGACTCTCCTAGATAGATGTAGCAATGGTTTTGAGAGTATAGTGAAGTGGAGGAATCATTCTCAAGACCATAGCGGAGCCGGAGGTGTGAGCGACCAAGACAGCGTCGTCGAGAAAATAATTCCTGCACTTACCATAAAAGTAAATAAGGCTTTTACATTAGCGGAAGTGTTAATAACCCTTGGCATAATCGGAGTCGTCGCGGCAATGACTATTCCGACGTTGGTTCAAAGTTACAAGAAAAAAGTGGTTGAAAGCCGTTTGGTGAAATTTTATTCAACAATGCAACAGGCAATTAAGTTGTCGGAAATAGAAAACGGACCTATATCAACCTGGGATGAGATAGGAACAGGATGTGAGTTCGTAGATCCGGAAGCTGAAAAAAAAGAGTGTATAGAAGGCACAGAAACTCCGCTTATCTGGTATAATAAATATCTTGCAAAGTATATTAAAATATCTCAAAAGCCCATAACGGATTTGTCCGACGCTAATAAAACATCTGTAGGTATATATTTCCCGGATGGTTCTTATCTTGGCTTGAGCGGCGATGGTTGGAACTATTTTGTCAGTCTTTCAAATAAGAAGCAATATGGTGTAACTATATTCCCTTTTTATTTTTATAAGCAACAGGGCTTACAGCCATTTAATGGTCCTGAAAGCTATGCTTGTAATGAAAGCGGCAACGGAGCAAATTGTACACAGGTTATTATGGAGAACGGCTGGAAAATTCCGGAGGATTATCCTTATAAATTTTAGTATTCAATGCCTTTTCGTGCGGCAATTCCTGTATCCCAATAGTGTTTGATTGGTTTAATTTCGGAAACCAAATGCGCAATCTCAATTATTTTCGGATGCGCATTTCGTCCTGTTAAAACGATTTCCATTTCTTCGGGTTTGTTTTTCAAAACTTCAACCACTTCATCAACGTCAAGAAAGCCCATGTCTATTGCAATATTTGCTTCGTCAAGAATTATGAGCTGGTATTCATCGTTTTTTATTGCTTTTTTAGCGAGTTCCCAGCCTTTTTTAATCTCTCTGACGTCGTCTTCCGTTTCATTATTTTTATAAACAATTCTGTCCAGACCTGCCTGAACTATTTTTAGATTATCCTTGATAGCAGGAGATAGATTCATAAAAGAATTAAGTTCACCGTAATCATCCCCGCCTTTTGTAAACATTATGATTAAAACTTTCCAGCATCGACCGAGCGCTCTCATTGCAAGTCCTAATGATGCAGTTGTTTTTCCTTTTCCGTCACCTGTGTAAACTTGAATATAACCGTGCTGCGCCCAGTTTGGATTTATTAATTTGTTTTCGCAATTGTCCATTTTCCCCTCCGGGACATTTATCTTTGTTTATTATATATTAAAAAAATGAAGAATAAAACCGACTACAGGTTATATGCGAAAGAATTACGAAAAACGCTGGATATAAAGTCTTTAAGCCAAAAATTTTGTGAAAAAATTCGTCTGGAACAACATTATATCAGCGCAAAACATGTCATGCTCTATTATCCTACGGAATATGAGATTGATTTAAGAGATTTATTTAAAGATAATAAGAATTTTTATCTGCCTAAAGTGTATGATAAAAACATTTTAGTTTGTCCGTTGTCAGAAAAACTTGAAAAATCAGGTTTTAGTATTATGGAACCCTGTTCGGAACCTGTTGCACCGGATATTTTGGATATGATTGTTGTTCCTGCGCTTATGGCTGACAGCAAGGGATACAGATTAGGCTACGGCGGCGGGTTTTATGACAGATTTTTGCCGGATTGTAAAAATGCCTTTAAGCTGGTTTGTGTTCCTAAAGAATTATTTATTGCTTCTCTTCCGTATGATTATTTTGATATGAAAGTCGATAAAGTATTATATATGTAAAAGAACCCGCTTATTAAGCGAGTCCTTACTGGTTAATTTTTAAAGAGAAGGATTAAATTTTATTATTGTCCGGTATATCTCGGAGCAAAAGCTTTAATACCTGCGTCTTTTGCTTGTTTTACACTTTCAAGTTCTTCTTCAATCATTTTTAATTTTGCTTCAATTTTTGATTTTTCCTGCATAAGTTCTTTTTCTTCTGCATTCGCTATTTTTGCTTCCATTTTTGCTATACGGTCACGTTCCTGATCGTATAGACTTTTTTGAATCCATTGCTGGTACATAAGTTGTGCATTCGGATCCATTTGTGCCATCTGTTGGGCTATCATTGGCTGTATTTGAGCAAATTTCATTTGTGAATTTTGCAATGCCATATTATGTGAATAAGTCATATACATCATTGTTCTTCCAAACATTGATGCAGGTGTATTCATCATATCAAACATTGATACGGATCTGTCTGCAATATTTGCTGCATATTCCTGCATATCACTTAATTTTCTTGTGATCTCAGACAGCCTTTCCTGGTATCTGTACTGCAGGTCAAGCAAATCATGACTTCGAGCGATAAACATTAAAAGGGCCATCGTCGTAACTCCTACCTTTAAATAACTAACCTTTTTTAACCTTTACAAATATATAAAAACATGCAATGTCACGTAATTGCATGTTTTTAGGTGTTTTGTTAAGTTATGTTACAAAAGCTATTTGTTATCACGTGTGATAACTTTGTCGATAAGGCCGTATTCAAGAGCTTCCTGAGCTGTTAAGAAGTGATCTCTTTCACAGTCTTCTTTAACCTTTTCATAAGGTTGACCTGAATTTTCGGCCATAATGCTTATTAACATATCTTTCATTCTTAAAATTTCTTTAGCTTCAATTTCAATATCTGTAGCCTGTCCTTTTGCGCCGCCAAGAGGCTGGTGAATCATTACTCTTGAATTCGGTAATGCCATTCTTTTGCCTTTTGCTCCTGAGCAAAGCAAAAATGCACCCATTGATGCTGCATCACCCAGACATATTGTTGAAACGTCAGCTTTAATCAATTGCATTGTGTCGTATATTGCCATACCTGCTGTTATGACTCCGCCCGGGCTGTTTATGTACAGCATAATATCTTTTTCAGGATTTTCACTGTCTAATAATAATAATTGTGCAACTATTGAATTTGCAACTTCATCATCAATTTCAGTGCCTAAAAAAATAATTCTTTCTCTTAACAGTCTTGAAAAAATATCAAAAGAGCGTTCTCCTCTTGAGGATGCTTCTATAACTGTAGGCACATAGCCCATAATTTTAAAATAAGTTTCCTGATCCATATTAATTCTCCTGATATATTTTTATTATAGCATAAATGTTTAATTTTTATCATGCATGAGATGTATTTTAAAATATTAACAAATGTAACAAAATAAATACTTGTTGAAATCAGTGAATTCGGAATGTTTTTATATAAGTAAGAGATAAAAAATAAGAGGACAGAGCGATGGCTATTTCAAACATTCATGAAACATTGTTAATGTACACAAAACAGAAATCAGCAATCAATGAAAAATTATCTGATGTAATGTTCAATATGGTTTCTGCATCAAGAAAAACAGCAGATCTTCAGCAGCAATATAATCAAAAACTTCAGGATGCATATTATGACCCTGATTATGGTTATGGAACTGATGAATATATGGTCATTATAGAACAATATGAAAATGATCACGAGTTTGAATTATCAACGCTTGAAGCTTGGGAATCTGAGCTTGAACTTGAAAAAAATAATCTTGAAACACAGTTAAATGAGATTACATCATTTGAAAACAGCTGGACTAAATTATTACAGACAAATATTAAAAGCGATTTTTCATACGGCGGTGCCGGTCAATAATATTCAGAGTAAATGTTATAAAAAAGCGGATTCCATATCCGCTTTTTTTATATTTAATATTTTATATGTAACGAATTGTAAAGCTTTCTGGATTTTTAAGCAATTCATTATTAAATAAATACTTTATATATATAAGATATATTAGCGAGGAGTATTTATTATGGCAGGAATTGAATCAATTAAAGGTATCGGATACGATGATAGACATGATGTCAGTTTTGCAAATAAGAAAAAATTAGAAAAAGATTTATTGCCGAATGTTTTATCCGGTACTGCACCTCAAGTAGCTTTTGTGCCGCAGGGCGGTATTGGTGAATTGTTAAGAAACGGGCAGACAACACAACCGTCACAGACTGCTGTACAAGCATAATTTTACAAAAAAGTTTGTTTGATATAAGATAATCCCTGCAAAGGGATTATCTTATTATGTTATTGACATCGGATATAGGAAACACAAATATTACGCTGGGACTTTTTGAGGACGAGGCGCTTGTCGAAGAGTTCAGGCTTGCATCAGATAAAGATTTGTCTTTAGAAGAATACGAAGTGCTTTTAAAATCTTTGTTCAAAGATTTTAAAATTGACGGTTGTATTGTCGGGTCTGTTGTCGAGGAATTAAACGATAAATTTGTGTGTGCGGTGAAAAATGTTTTCGGTATTGATGCTGTATTTTTGACAAATAAAATTAATACCGGCGTAAAAATAAAAACGGATTTTCCTGATGAAGTCGGAGCAGATAGGATTGCAAATGCTGCAGGTGCTTATGTTTTGTATAACAAACCGACAATTGTCGTAGATTTCGGGACTGCAACGACTTTTGATATTATAAATGCTGATGGTGAATTTATAGGCGGCATGATAGCTCCGGGTATAAATCTGCAGATGAAGGTTTTGAATAAATTTACCTCAAAATTGCCGAGAATTGATGTTGCTATTTCATCTCACGCAATCGGACATAATACAACAGACGCGATTTTGTCCGGTGTAATCAGGGGAACAGCCTGTATGATTGACGGACTTGTTAAACAATGTGAAAAAGAATTGGGGCAAAAAGCTGTTCTTGTTGCTACCGGCGGCTATTCCGGTTTGATTGCAAATTATCTTGAACGCCCGTTTGATTATATTAATCCTACACTTACACTCGAAGGTTTAAGACATTTGTATAATTTAAATGTTGTAAGTGAACTGCAAAAAGTTGCCCATTAAGTTTTCGTTCCAAACCTGAACGTCTTTTGGAACACTTAATACAGTCGGTGTAAAATTCCAGATGTATTTTATATGGGCAGAAACCAGAAAATCCGCCGTTTTTTGTGCAAATTTGCCAGGTACAGTTAAAATCGCAATATCGACGTTATTTTTTCTTGCAAGATTCGGCAATTTTTCTACGTCAAGTATTAAAAGTTTTCCGTTTACGGTTGTTCCGATTTTTTTACGATCATTGTCAAAAAGTGCAATAATATTCAATCCGTAATTCGTGAAGTTATCATATTTTGCAAGTGCCATCCCCAGATTTCCTGCGCCTACAATAAATGCTTTTTTGGTCTTAGAAAACCCTAATGTCTTTTCAATAGAAGTTTTTAATTCATCTACTATGTATCCGATTCGTGATTTACCGGAATTATTCAGAATGCTGATGTCTTTTCTTACCTGAGAGTCATCAATGTTTAAAAGCGCTGCAATTTGACCGCTTGAAATATACTTTTCTCCACTGTTTAAAAAATCCTGTAAAATGCAATGATACAGGGTTAATCTGTTTATAACTTTGTCCGAAATTTTTTTATCCATATTTTTATTATAGCACGTAAAAAGCACAAGATATTATCTTGTGCTTTTTTGGGGTCTGCAAGGTAAATTTTATTATTTACCGAATAAAACTGCTCTTGCGGAATCTGTAGCCGGTTCAACTGTTTGCCCGTGGAAGATTACAGGATAAATGTCTGTAATTTCGGATGACTCACATGAGCCGTCTTCTGCATTTAAGCAATGGACTACTGTATTCGGACCTGTTGAACCATTTACGTCGATAAAACCGTAACATTTATTTTGTACGCTGTCTCCGTCCGTACAGTCGTGTGAATCTTTGTGATACCAGAATGATGTACCGTCAGCAAAGGCAAATTTTACATAATTAGCAGTAGTGGCATCCATAGTCGCAGTCATAATGTATTCTCCGTCAGTACATGTACCACCTTGTAGACCTGAAGGGGTTGTTGTAGTACCGTTGCATGTTCCTGCTACATATGAAAGTTTTGGAGTGGTTGTCTGAGTGCCTTCATTTAAACTTACAGTTGTAGTGTAAGAATCAGAAATCTCCGTTGCTGACTGCATTCTTTCTTTTAACAGTGCACCCATTGATTTTGCAGTCGTGCCTTCACCTGATGCATCAGCATCCAAAGTTGAAAAATCAGTGTCTTCTAATGCGATGTTCATTAAAACTGCCTGATTTAATGTTGATAATGCTTTTTTATAAGCTGTTTTAAATTGGGCGCCGTTTGTATTTGAAATAAGTGTAGGTATCGTCATCGCTGCTACAACACCGATAATACCTAATGTTATCAATACTTCGGCCAGTGTAAATGCATTCTTTTTCATCATATAGTTATACCTTTCTGTTTTGTCCAAGTCTGTACATAAAATAGGTTATAAATTTTTTATACCCATTAATTAATTCTTTATAACTATATGTAAAGAAAAATTAATACTTTAGAATTAGATTTATATAATTCTAATTAATTAGATTCTCTTTTTTCTTCTTGTTTAATAAAATCACAGAGTTGTTCAAGTTTTTTATCTTCCATGGCGTCGATTACTTCTTGAATATCGTGAATTTTGTTAAGAGCAAAGCCGGTTTCTGCGATTAGAACACAGTCGTTGCAGAGTCTGTAGCCGCTGTATTCAATTGAGCCTGCAAGGGGTTTTAACTGTCCGCAGCAATCGCATTCAAACATTTCATCAGCAAGTGACGGATCTTCTTCAAGGTCGTCAATTACCATTTGTTGAACAACTTCTTGCATTTCTTTTACTATTTCTTCTTGAGATTTCATTATTTTACCAGCTCTTTCATTTCTTGTACCGCTTGAGGCAGACCTACAAATATTGCGCGGGAAATTATGCTATGTCCTATATTGAGTTCGTATAAATCAGGTATTTCGTGCATTCTGTGGACATTTTGGTAATTAAGCCCATGCCCTGCATTAACTTTTAAGCCAAGTGATTGAGCAAGAGCAGCCGAATTTTTAAGTTTTAAGAATTCGGATTCTTCATCCGGCGTTCCGAATTTTTCGGAATATTGTCCGGTGTGCATTTCAATGAACTGTGCGCCCGTCACGGCAGATGCCTTAACCTGAACTTCTGTCGGGTCTATAAATAAGCTTACCAAGATACCCGCATCTTTCAATGGTTTAACGAAATTTGTTATTTTATCAAGCTGTCCTGCGACATCAAGTCCGCCCTCAGTTGTAATTTCCTGTCTTTTTTCGGGCACAAGGCATACAGAATGCGGTTTTATTTCAAGCGCAATCTTCTGCATTTCGTCGGTTACTGCCATTTCAAGATTTAAATTCGTTTTTAAAGTATGAATAAGCGTTCTGACGTCGTTGTCTTTTATGTGGCGTCTGTCCTCTCTCAGATGTGTTGTAATTGACGTTGCACCGTTAAGTTCGCAAACTTCTGCAGCCTTAATTGTATCGGGTTCAACTCCGCCTCGGGCGTTTCTGAGCGTAGCGACATGATCTATATTTACACCTAGTAACATTGTTTCTCCTTTTAGTATTTACTTATTTTCAAAAGTGCCGTATACGAAGGCAAAATTGTAATTTTTTCATCTTTTTTTGCGGAATTTGTAATAAATTTAACGGCTTTTTTTACGTCAGGCATAACGAGTATTTTTTCCTGCGGAATTCCTGCATATTTAAGTCTTGTTGCCATGTCATAGGCACGTTTGCCTGCGGTTACAACAAGCTTTTGTGCGTTTTTGAGTTGTTCAAAATCACTGTCCCAAAGCCAGGATACGTCACGTCCGTCCGCATAGTCGTCATTTATTGCAATTAATATATTTGAATTTAAATCAACAGTTTTTAATACTTCACTTGCGCCTGCAGGATTTTTTATAAGTTGGATAAGAGTTTTATGTCCGTTTATAATCCTTGTTTCCGTTCTTCCGAAAATTGAATGGTATGTGTCAAGCGCGTTTTGGATTTCAGTTTGATTCAAACCGTTTTCAAATGCCGCAGCAATTGCCGCAAGTGCGTTATATGCATTATACAGCCCCACAAGATTGACCCTGAATTCAAAAGATATGTCATTATATTTTACATGAAGTATTGAATAGTCGTCAAAGATTTTTACTTTTGCGGAATAATCGCACTCAGGACGTTTATAACCGCATTTATCACAAAAATAGTGTCCCTGTTGTGCATAAAATCTTTTAGTATATTTTAAGGGTTCCTGACAAATGCAGTTAAAGGCTTCTGACGGAGCATTTGATTCATCTTTGTATCTGCAATGATATTCAACATCTTCAAAGCCATAGAATATTGTATTATCGTGTTTTGCAAAAGACGCTACAATCGGGTCATCAGCGTTCAAAATCAATTTTAAATCAGGATTTTTTGAGATTGCCTCTTTTATAATTTTTGCCGTATAATCCAGTTCACCGTATCTGTCCAGTTGATCTCTGAAAAGATTTGTCACAATGAGGATATCGCCTTTTACGTAATCATAAACTTTTGTAAGAAATGCTTCATCCGTTTCTATTACAGCATAATCAAAACGTTTAAAAGGTCGTATATTTAAGGCAAAAACATTAGCAATACCCGTGAGCATATTGGCGCCTTTGAGATTGTGAATTACGGTTTGATGAGTATTTTCAAGAATATGTGCAGTAAGACCGGAGGTTGTTGTTTTTCCGTTTGTACCGGTTACGTTTATCAGATTGTTTTTTATGTATTTTTTTGAAAAAGCCAGAAATTCGGGACAAATTTTAAGCGCAATGTAGCCGGGATAAGATGTTGCGGGTCTTTTAAGAAGTTTTAATCCCATAAAAGACAATTTTGACATTATAAGTGCTGTATAAAATTTTGTTTTAAGAAATAGTCCCATAAGTGTATTCCAATTTTAAATTAATTATTCTATACTTCAAATATAATAATACAAAAGCAGAAAAAATGTATTTATTTATTGCAATAATTTTAATAGCAGAGTTGATAATTGCAACCAATCTTGTTTGTCTGATAATCAAAGCGGACAAAAAGGTTCTGGCGTTTTCGGAAAAATTAACAGAAGTACGTCCGAAAATAAAAGGCGGTCTTAATTCGGCAAAAAATGCAGTAGCAAAGCTGGTAGAAGGCGTTCATAAATTAAGCTGCTACGCAGAAAAGAAAAAGCAGGAATATAAAATATCAATTATCAAAACAGTTTTGATATATGCACTTTTATTCTTATTGAAGGGTAAAAGCAAAAAATGTTTATCCGCAATGCAGCTCGCAGTCGTTTTGAAAGACTGTTGGGACAGGGGTGCGGCTTGTAATTCGTAAAAAAATATGTTATAATTTCTGAAAAGAAAGTTGAGGTAGGTTATATGAGCAAAAATAAATCATTTATGTTCGGAATGGGTCTGATAGCAGGCGTTATCGGCGGGGTTATAGCCGGTGTCCTGTACGCGCCTAAATCAGGTGAAGAATCAAGACGTCAGTTGAAAGAAACTGCCTGCAAATTGTACGAGGAAAATTCTCCTGCAATTTCCGAGGCTAAAAAACAGGCACTTGAATCAGTAGATTTGATGAGATATAAATTAGAGAGACAGCTTAGAAAATTCACAAATATGTTAAAAAACAGAAAGCTTAGAAAAGCTAAAGAACTGGAAGATGGCGAAAGTGAATTCACATACTAAAAGAGGAAATTAACTATGGATTTTTCACAAATAGCATTAAATCAGGGACTTACTTTTTTGGCATGGGTAACAAGCGTTGTGCTTGTAGTTGTTGCCGGATTTTTGATAAAACTTTTAATAGACTTGTCAAAATTGTCAAAAAATTTAAACGAAACATCAGTTATGCTTAATACCGAATTAAAACCGACATTGCAGGAATTAAGCGAAACTTTGCATACAATCAATGACCTTGTAAAAAGTACTGATAAAGGTGTCGATAATGTAAAGGATATCATTGAAAAAGTAATCGGAAAAACAAAACTTATATCAGAATCCATTCTGGGCGGATTTTTAAAAGGTTTTGTTTCAATGATGGGACTTTTTTCAAAAAAATAGCCGTTTTTGGTGATTGAAAAATTACCAAATAAAGTAAAAATGTAAAAGAAAAGGAGTGAAATAATATGTCAGCAACAAGATTTTTAGCAGGTTTTATAGTAGGCGGCGCAATAGGAGCCATTACAGGTATCCTTCTTGCTCCAAAATCAGGTGAAGAAACCCGCGCAATGCTAGCCGATTCAGCAAAAGAAGCTATGAGAAAAGCTGATGAAACTGTAAAAGAAATTCAGTCAAAAGCAGATGATGTAGTTTCTGATTTGCAGAAAAAAGGCGACGAAATTAAAGACAAGCTTCAAAATCTGATTAATCAGCAAAAACAGGAAGCAGAAGCTTAAAAACATTTTAGCGGAGAAATCCGTTTCATACCTAAGGAGAGGGCGCAATTTGCGCCCTCTTATTTATTCAAAGCTTCATCAAGTGCTTTTTCAAGAGTGGCGATTTTAGCTTCCAGAACTTCAACCCTTGATGTGCTTGATGAATTTGTAATAGAGCTTTTCTCCAGCTCTCTTTTATATGCGTTCAACTTTTCTTTTTGTGCAAGATAAAACTGCCCCATCCAGCAAATTCCTGTGAATAACCCGACACCGAGCACTATAAATGTATAAACCGCAAGATTTAAACTTTTTGTGTATTCGGGCATGCCAAGGGTTTCTGCTGTACCTTTTATTCCCCAGAGGTGCAAATTCAATATTTCGGGTGCATTTGCAATTGCTATATAGATTACGCCCAAAACCAAAAGATATGACACAATATTAATAATTCTTTTCATTAATTTCTCCTGTTTCTGTAAAATTTCAAAACTTTATTAATTTTTTCATCGGGTTCAATTTCTAATTCTATTATCTCACCCGTGACAGGTTTTGTAAACCTCAGATAATACGATTGTAAAACCTGCTCATCCGTTTTAACCCTGCCTTCTCCTGCGCCGTAGAGTGTATCATTGTAGACGGGATGTTTCATGTGACTCATATGAACTCTTATTTGATGGGTTCTGCCGGTGATAAGGGTTAATTCAACATAAGTGGCTTCTTTGAACCTTTCCAAGACTTTTAAAAGAGTAACGCTTTCTTTGCCGCCGTCTTTAACAGGGACAATCGCCATTTTATGAGGCTGTTTGGGGTGTCTGCCTATTGGTAAATCAATTCTGTCCTCATCACCGTTGTAATTTCCTTTTAAAATAGCCCTGTATTTTTTTGTAATGGCGTGGTCTTTAATCTGCTGTGCCAGAAATTCATGTGACATATTATTTTTAGCAATCATCAAAAGACCTGATGTGTTTCTGTCAAGCCTGTGAACAATTCCTCTGCGGAATTCTCCGTTTATATCGGAAAGATTATCGCCGTATTTATACAAAAGCGCATTAACTAACGTATTTTCCCGCTCCGTTGATGTCGGATGAGTAAGCATGCCGGAAGGTTTATTCACAACAAGCATATTTTCATCTTCGTAAATTATATCCAGCGGAATATTTTGAGGTTCAATCCTGATTTCTTCATTTTCCAGTTTTTCAAATTCAATCTTATCACCGTTTTTAAGATTATAAGCAGGTTTTTTAACGGAATTGTTTACAAAAACTTTTCCGTCTTTAATAAATCCTTGAATTTTTGAACGTGAAATGTCAGAAAACAACCTTGAAAGGTAGTTGTCAAGCCTTGTATCTTCATCATTTTCGTCAACAAAAATTATCATAATTTCTTTTTGAGTAATATCATTATTATAATTGCAATAACACCGACATTTATAAGAATATCCGCAACATTAAACACAGGAAATTCAATAAAATTCAATTCAAAATAATCTCTGACAAATCCGAGTGCAATTCTTTCGTGCAAATTTCCTCCGATACCAGCAGAAAGCATTGCAAGGAAAAATATTGCTTTCATTGAAATTGTTGAAATATGTCTTATAATATACGCGACAATCCCGCAAATTGCAACAACTGAGGCAATTATAAGCACCTCTCTGGAATCTTGCAGAATACTGAATGCAGCACCCGTATTTTCTACATAATTCAGTGATATTAAATCATTTGTATAGGAAAATCCGTGTAAAAGCTGGGAAACAATTAAATCAGAAAGATATAAAGTCGCAAATACAAAGAAAGCAAAACAAATTGTAAAGTAGAAATATTTACTAATCTTCTGGTGCATCTTTAACCTCATCTTCGACATTTACTCTTGTCATAATAAAAGCAAGCCCTGCGATATAAACACGGATTTTTTCAGGTGTAATTTGTTCGGATTTTGAAACGCCGATTGATGCTACATTATATTCATTTTTGCCGTTTTTATTCGCATAAAACATTCTCTCTAAAATATTATCTTCCGGCAGTCTTCTGAAAACTTCTGCCGCCTGATCCTGCGGATAAGTTATTTCGTCTCTGCCAATAGAGGCTATGGCAAAAGCGTTTTCGGGAAGATCAACCTTTAAAGATGCAGTATAATATTCATTCGGCGTTACTTTTTCAGGAGAAATTAAATCCATATTAATAAATCTTGTGTCTCCGTATTTCAAAAAAGATTTTTCATTATAAACTTTTTCACCTGAAATGAGCCATTTGTTCTTTATTTTTTTAAAATAATACACTCCGTTAGAGTAAGAATGCAATTCACCAAAGAGTTTTACCCCTTCATTCAGCTGAGTAGTTGTTGCAAGAGAAGTTTCATAGACTTCAGCACTTGCGGTATGCCCGTCAACCGTAATATTTTTAATATCAGTCGTATAAGTTATATCAGGATAAGATGTCCAGGTATCCTGTATAAGTTTAAAATAGACATCTTTGGTGAACCCGTCTGTATTTACAAAATCCTGTGCGTAAAGATTAAAAAGTCCTGTGTAATCGTGTTTTGATGCAAATTTTGTTTGTTTTTCCAGAATTTTGCGGATGGTTCTTTCGGCAGTCCTGTCCTGATAATTTTGAATAATTTCGGATTTTTTATCACTGAAAAATCCTGCCTCTGCAGGCACGTAAAAATTCATAAAAATAAATATACTAACAAATAAAGCCGAAAATGTTTTCTTCATGGTTATAATTATACGCTAAAAGTTTAAAAATAGTAATAATGTAAACAAATTATTTTGAAAAAGGAACTTATTCATGCTAGGATTTGTTTAACAGGGAGAGAAAAAGAATGAAACAAAGTTATTTTCCGCAGGAAATTGAAAAAAAATGGCAAAAAATCTGGGAAGAATCAGGTGCTTTTAAAACCTGTGATAACAGTGATAAGCCGAAATATTACGCGCTTTCAATGTTTCCGTACCCATCAGGTAAACTTCATATGGGGCATGTGCGAAATTATACAATAACCGATGTTATTGCCAGATTTAAAAAAGCTCAAGGGTATAATGTTTTGCATCCTATGGGCTGGGACAGTTTCGGACTTCCTGCAGAAAATGCAGCAATGAAACACGGTGCAGATCCTGAAACCTGGACTGATGAAAATATCGCCTACATGACAAAACAATTAAAAATGCTCGGGCTTTCTTACGATTGGGACAGAGAAGTCACAACCTGTAAACCGGATTATTACAAATGGACGCAGTGGCTGTTTTTGCAATTATATAAAAAAGGTCTTGCATACAAAAAAGAAGCTGCCGTAAACTGGTGTGAAAATTGTGCAACTGTGCTTGCAAACGAACAGGTTATAGACGGCAAATGCTGGAGATGCGACGGCGAAGTCGAAAAAAAATATCTGTCGCAATGGTTTTTAAAGATTACGGATTATGCGGATGTTTTACTGGAAGATTTGGACAAATTGACCGGCTGGGGCGATAATGTTAAAACGATGCAGGCAAACTGGATTGGCAAATCCCACGGTGCAATTATAAAATTTAAAGTAAAGGAAATCGAAGGGCTTGAAGTTCCCGTTTATACAACCCGCCCCGACACGGTTTACGGCATAACCTATCTTGTTGTGGCGCCTGAATATAAAGATATTGAAAAACTTACAACTCCTGAAAACAAGGCTAAAGTCGAAGAATACAGAGCAAATGCCCGTAAGATGACTGAAATTGAAAGACTTTCAACAGACAGAGTAAAAACGGGCGTGCCTTTGGGAACTCACTGTATTAATCCGTTTAACGGCGAAGAATTTCCTCTCTGGACAGCGGATTACGCACTTGTTGAATACGGTACAGGTGCTGTTATGGCTGTTCCGACGCATGACACACGCGACTTTGATTTTGCTAAAAAATATAATCTTCCTATGAAGGTTGTTATTCAAAATTCTGAAAATCCTTCCGACTGCAAAGATGAGGCTTATACAGATCCGGGAGTTCTGGTTAATTCAGGCGAATTTACGGGAATTAAAAATGAGGAAGCAAAAAAATTAATTACGGATAAGGCAGTCAAAGAAGGGTTTGGCGAATTTAAAACTCAATACAGATTACGCGACTGGCTGATTTCAAGACAACGCTACTGGGGAGCGCCGATTCCGGTTGTATACTGCGACAAATGCGGAATTGTTCCGGTTGATGAAAAAGATTTGCCGGTATTATTACCGAAAGATGTTGATTTCTCCGTTGTAGGCAAATCACCGATTACAACGTCAAAAACATTTGCGCAGACCACCTGCCCGCACTGCGGAGGACCTGCAAGACGCGAAACCGATACTATGGATACATTTATGTGTTCAAGCTGGTATTATTTGAGATATTCCGATGCAAAAAATTCTGAAAAGCCCTTTGACCGTGATTTAGTAAACAAATGGCTTCCTGTTGACCAGTATGTCGGCGGAATTGAGCATGCAATTTTACACCTTTTATATTCAAGGTTTTTCACAAAAGCACTGAGAGATCTCGGCTTATTGGATTTTGATGAACCGTTTAAAAACCTTTTAACTCAAGGCATGGTTTTAAAAGACGGGTCTAAAATGTCTAAATCCAAAGGCAACACTGTAGATCCTGATGAAATATTCGAAAATTACGGAGCTGATACGGCAAGATTGTTTATCCTGTCAGATTCTCCTCCGGCACGTGACTTTGATTGGTCAGATGCAGGCGTTGAGGGCTGTTACAAGTTCTTGAACCGTGTATGGCGGCTTATTGCGTCAAATGAGGAGAATATCTCACTTGATTACAAACTGTCCGAAAAACTCAAAAAAGAAAATGACGACCTTGTTCGCACCGTTCATATCGCAATCAAAGGCATTACAAACGATATTTCCAATGATTTTCAGTTCAATACAGTAATTTCAAAATACAGGGAATTAACGAATGCGATTTATGACTGGCAGGCAAAAAAGCCGCAGCTTGATGACGAAGATAAAGCTGTTTTGAGTTTTGCAATTGTTTCGCTGTTAAAACTTATGTCACCTGTAGCGGTGCATTTGACAGAAGAAGCATGGCATGATTTGGGCGGCAAAACATCAATCCATGACGAAAAATGGCTTGAATGGGACGAAAATCTTGCAAAAGCAAGTTCAATTACGCTTGTTGTTCAAATTAACGGAAAGGTTAAAGACAAACTTGAAGTTGATGAAGGGCTTTCTCAAGATGAACTCAAGCAAGCCGCAATGGAAAGTCCTAAGATTAAGGAATTAACCTCAGGACACGAAATCATAAAGGTTATCGTTGTACCGAAAAAACTTGTAAATATAGTAATAAAATAGAAAAGAGCCGAAAGGCTCTTTTTTTACATTATAATTAGTATTATCGTTTTACATAAAAACTATTATAGGTATATGCCAGCATTTTCTTTCTCTTTTTCCTCCATTTTTTTAATACTCAATTAAAAAAACGGAGTCCTTGAGGAAAAGAGAAAGAAAATGCTGGCAAAAGAAAGAGAAACACGCTAAATAAATTGCAATCCTTTGGATTGCTAAAGCCCTGACGGGCGCACTACATGCCGTTGCAGTATTTTATCCCTCGCCCCTTTAGGGAGAGGGTGGCCTAAGGACGGGAGAGGGGCTAAAATCCTGCAATCTCTTACCGCGCCTATAATCACGGCGCGGAGCTGCTACGCAGCATTAATACCGCGATAGCGAATAATAACTGTAGCCGGAACAATCTTCATAGGCCTGTATTGTCTGAGCGATAAATTTTTATGTAAAATTTATGTAAAAAACTTACGTTATTCATCAATGTAAATTCTCAGGTAATTCCAGTAGCTTCTGAAAACTTTCTTGACATAATTTTTAGTTTCCGGATACGGAATTTGTTCAACAAATTCATCCGTATCGGCATAATTCAAATTCTTTTTCCATCTGCCGATTGAACCGATTCCGCCATTATATGCCGCAATTGCAGATATATCCAAATTGTTAAGCATGCTTCTCAACTGCGCGTAATATGTATTCCCGATTTTTATATTCAATTCAGGTTTGTATAAATCGTTTTCATCTATTAATCCGTAACCGTAATGCGTGCTTATTTCTTTTGCAGTTGCAGGCATCAGTTGCATTAAGCCTCTTGCTCCCACGGAACTTTTTGCATCCGGATTAAAATAACTTTCTTCCCTGACAAGCGCCAGCATCAAGGGTGCATCATTACCGACAGATTGAGCATATTTTTGTATTTCATCATAAAAATCAATCGGATAAACTAATCTCCAGCGCAAATCCGTCCGCTCAGGTTTGGGATAAATTTTTTCCATAGCGTCACGCGCTATTAGCATTGAATGTGAATAATCTCCTTTTTGATAATATATCCAGCTTTTTATAAAATCGTCATCGGTTATTTCCAATAGCACATCATAATCACGTAATTCTACAAGTTTGAAGATTACATCGTTTTTGGAAATGTTAGGATACGGATATTCTACGGGCTGTTCTTTTATATAAGCATTTAAAATTGAAGTTTTTATGTGTTTCATTGCTAAATAAGAACGATAAGCATAATATGTATCGGGATAATTTGCTATAGTACTTTTAAAATAGTACATATATTCATCATAATTATTTTGTCTTTCTGCAATTTTACCCAGCCAGAACATTACCATCGGAGAATTTGGACTGTTTTTAAATTTATTCAGATAATCTTTACCAATTTTTGCTGCGTTTTCAAAATCTCTTGCCTTTATACGATCAAAAAATAAATTTGCCATTGCCTTTGATGCATAAACTCCGTTAGGAAAATTCAGATAAAGCTGTCTGTAGCAGCCCGCCTGATACTCGGAAGGTGCAGCCTCGCATTTCAAACTCCATACATAATCTTTGCCTTTTGGCGCGGACAAATTATACAAAAAGTCTATCGCATCTGTTTTTGAACCTGACATATTTAAAAAGATATCTACAACTTCGTGAATATCAGATACATCAACATATGATGCATAATGCTGCAAACCGTATTGCACAAGGTATTTTGCACGCTCAAAATTTTTCAATGCATATGAATTTTTAACATCCAATGCCCAGCTTTCTTTTAAATCGGTATTTGCCAATAATTTTTTTGCATTTTCGTAATCACCAAAAAGATAATAACTTTGTGCCATTAATAAATAATCATCTTTGGCAATTTCTTTATCCAGCGTAAGCCAATTTTCCACAGTATTTAATGCCAAACGACCTTGCGGTACTTTTTGAAGATAATGTCTGAACGACATTTCTATATCATCTTTTGCCGACATCGGAAAAATTCTGCTGTTTTTATATTTGTTCAACAATATAACACCTAAATAATATTCTGAGGCAATAGCATAATCACTATCAGGATGATCTTTTATAATCTGTTCAAAATATTTTTTTGCCTGATTAGGCTCATCTTCTAAAAGCATTTGCGCAGCCAAATATTTTGCCCTTAAACTGAGTTTATTTTTTGTGTAATTATTGAAAAGCAGTTGATACTGCTTCATTTCAGACTTCTTATCCCCCAGTTCTTTTGCACATATTGCCTGATGATAAATTGCATATGGTTTAAGATTTGACAAAAAGCTTACACGGGAAAATAAATAATATGAATTCTGATATTTTTGGTTTGCATAATCTTTTAAAGCGTCACTATAAATTTGCATTGTTTTTTCAACGGGCTGATAAACATATGCGAATAAAAAACCTATTATGAAACATATCCCGATGATTACTGAACCAATTATAATTTGCTGTTTTTTGCTCATCTCAATCATTACACTATAAGCTTACCAAAAACCAACCTGCTTTGCAAATGCCTAGCCGTTTATCATTTGTTTAAATATAGGTCTGTTATTTGTAAAATTCACAGGAGATTCATTTTTTTGGGGCAAAGCTTCCTTAACTACAGGTGCCGGCTCTTTATTAACATGATAAGATTCAATTGAACGTTTGCCGGTTAATCTTCTCATAAAGTTATAATAACCTTTCAAAAATCCTGTTGCTTCGTTTTGTTTTTTCTCAATGGCTTCAAGTTCAGCTCTTGTATGTGCACCTACAGGCATACCTACGGATTTTCTGGTCAAAATTTCGCCAAGTGTTGTATCCGCAAGTGTTACCCAGCTCATGCCGGCGAGTGAGCCGTTATACTGACTTCTGAATGTGGAATTAAACAAATCTATCAAAAGTGTTTGATAGAACAGTCTTGAACCTTCCTGTACAAAACGTTCTTTAAATTTGGTTTCTGCACCCTCTTTATCATTACCGTTTGACTTTAACATTACCATGTTATAGTTATCTGTCATCAGGAACCATATTGTTGCAGCTGCTGATGCCGTTTTTGCCAGATTTGAAAGCTCAGCGTTTGAAACATTTGACATGGTTGTTACGTTGAACGCTTTTAAGACATTATCATTTACGTAAGATTGGAATTTTTTAGGTGTCATGCCTTTTTTAACCGCTTCTTTACCAATATTTTCAATGGTTTTTGCAAGAATTTCCACATCTTTTTTAGATAACTCTTTTGCCAATTCTTCGGCGGTTTTTGCTGCAGGCGCGGCTTTCGGAAGCACTGCTTCCACTACTTTATTTACTAATCTGTAAGGTAAAGTTACTGTATTAAAGGCAAATCGGAAAGGTGTAATAACGAAATTCACAAATGGCTTTGCATATTTTTTATTTTTGGCGCCTAAATGAATAATGCCTTTTTCATCAGTAATACCCTCAGCTATTTTTTGATATTTTGATGCCAGATCCTTATAGCCGTTTTCATTAAGTACTGCGATAATTTTGTCAAAACGTTCTTTCGTAATTGTATGGTCAGGAGTTACGGTCAATCTTTTATATAATTTTTGGAAAGGTTCCTGCACAATTCTGAACATATCATCAACAGGTTTAAGCTTGCGTAACCCTTTAATACCAAAACCTGCCGCTATAACAACCGCTGAAGCCTTAAATAATGTATCGAATGATAACAGCGGTTTCTGCTGACCTTTTTCGGATTTCTTTTCAAATTCAGGATTTGCTTTAAATGACGTATCCGGCTTAATATCTTTTTCAGGAGCATTATTTCTTTCATTCTCCGCACGTGCCTCTTCCGGAGTCAAACGTTTAATATGTTTGCCGTTTGTAAGACGTGAAAATGCTTCCGTCAGCAATACGGTTGTACCTGTCATAAGCATTATACCGAATTTTGAATTATTAATATATTTATTCAGCGCACCGAGTGTTATAAGCGTCAAGTACCCGCTGGATAATATTCTTGCAGTTTCCTGTTTAAACCTGGTTTTCTTTTCCTTGTCAGCTTTTTTCGGATCATCATCCATCATACGTGAAAGGTTATAAGCATCATTTGCAAGGAATATTGCAGGAGGTAAACCTGATACAAGCCTATTTAAGGCTCTTTCATGCTTTGTATCATAGGCACCGTATTTTTCTTTATCAAACATTTTAACCGAACGCTGAAACATTTCTGATGAGACTTCAGCACTTGTCAATTCGCCTGAGGCGAGTTTTTTAGACCATTTTTGCTGTGTTTCAACAAGTCCCTGCAAAGAATTTATTTTCGCATCTATTTTCGAACGCTGCCTGATGTTTTTAAATAATGGTTTTGCAAGCGTTTCTTCAGACCATTTTTTAAACGGTTTTATTTTACCCAGAAGTTCGACCGTACCATTCAATAAATCCGCAGGCAAAACAGTAAACGGATATTTTAAACCGTCCCAAATCAGTTGCGGAATGGTTTTCTTATAAATTATTGCCTCATCACCATTAACCTTCAACATTTTTTGGGCCAATTTTGAATCTTTTAAATGGTCAAATAAATCACCACCGATATTTTCTATATATTTACCGGTAAATTCTTTAAACTCGGACACACTAAATTTTACCGCCTGTTTATATGACGGAGCAAGCCGCAATGCCAATCCTGCAAGACCGAGTGCCCCTAAGAAAACAAAAGTCGGATTAATTGATTTACGTTTTTTAGGCTCATCTTTTACCTCGTCATCGCCCATAAAAGAAAGACCTTTAAAAGATAAATCGTTTGAATTATGTTTTAAAGGTCTCTCAAAATATCGATTATTAGATTGTGTCATGGGATAGGAACTCAACGGGAGCGATTTGTCGGACACCATGCCTGCCAGATGTCGCTTATTACCGCTATAAAATTGAGTTTTGTCTACCTTCATTGTCCTCCACCCATTGAACTTATTCTCACTCTAATAAAACAAAAAATCAATATTTTTTGTCAGTTTTTTAACTTTTTTTTACAAAACAGATAAAAAAACGGATTGAATATAATCAATCCGCCATAAGTCTGTCGTTCCCTATTTTCCTTATGTCCATGTTTACGGTCAAAACTCATTTTTTCTTTAATAATATAATTATATATTTCTTTTGGTTTAACGCCGAATGCATTATACTGAGCGGATTATGCACCAATAACCCGAAAGTTTACATTTTGTTACATTTGTATCTTAAAGAAGAATTATCATTAATGACAAATTATTCAAATTAATAAAAACCCAATAAATTTCAACTTTGTCTTTGGAAAAATGCAGCGATTTCTTTGTGAGGAATAATATGCGAAATAGGTCTACCATGCGGACAGGTATAGGGCATTTTAGCTTTTCGCCATTTTTTTATAATCTCCTGCATTTGCCACAAAGAAAGTTTTTGACCGGCTTTAACAGATGCCTTGCATGCCGTTGTAATAAGAATTTTTTCTTCCAGCCTGTCAATATCTCCTTCAATATTTTCCAAAATATCCGCAAGAATCTCTTTTGGATTAACTTTTGCAATCATCATAGGAACTTTTCGGAATATAAGCTCCTTATCGTTCAAAAATTCTATTCCAAAACCGAATTGCTCAAATTTATCAAGATTTTCTTTAATCAATGCCATATCCGTAGAAGACACCTGTACAACATCAGACACAAAAAGCATTTGAGAAGCTATTTGCTTTTCGGACTTGAGTTTTTCATAAATATATCTTTCTTCGGCAATATGCTGGTCAACAATTTCAAGCCCCTCATCTTTTTCAATTAAAATATATGTATTCTTATACTGCCCTATAATATTTTCTTCAAGTTCGGGTTCTGACATCACAGTTTGCTGAATAATAGTTCTTTGCTCAACAATTTCTTCTTTAGGTGCCGAAATTTCATCCTGAATTTTTTGCATAAAGCTATCGGAAACATACATAGTATCATCTTCATTGTCAATTTTTAAATCATTTCTTGACACGGGTTGAAGCTCAATAACATTATTCTGGTCAGGTATAGGCTTAAATTCTTTTTCAACATAATTTGCAAGTCCTGCCTCTACAGCTGAACGTACAAAATTAAATATTTGATTAGGATTTTTATATCGGACTTCCTTTTTAGTAGGATGGACATTAACATCCACGTCATGCGGCGGTAGTTCGAGATTCAAAACCACAAAAGGATATTTACTGTTTGCGATAAGAGTTTTATAAACCGTATCAACAGCTTTTTGCATAACAGGACATTTAACGGAACGTGAATTTATATAGAGATGATAATTTTTCTTGCTTGACCTTGTGTAATCCGGTTTGCTGACCATGCCGGTAATTTTAAGATGCGATAATTCATCAGTTTTCAAAACCGGTTTTAAATTTTCCACAACATCTGATGAATAAATCTCTTTCAATGTTAGCGCCAAATCACTCTGACCGGTTGTTTTTAAAACTGTTTTGCCATTACGTTTGAGTTCAAAAGCTACTTTTGTATTAATAATAGCAAGTGATTGAACAATTTCCTGAATGTACGAAAATTCCGTATTAGGATTGCGCAAAAATTTCAATCTGACGGGAAGGTTATAAAATAAATCTTTAACCTCCATAATTGTACCGACTGCGCAGCCTGTTTCGGTTTTCTTGACTTCGGAATTTTCACATTTTACTTTTGTTCCTGTTTCAAAGTCTTTTGTTCTTGTTGTACAGGTCAATTTTGAAATTGAAATTATACTTGAAAGTGCTTCTCCTCTGAATCCGAGGGTATGAATATCAAATAAATCCTCGTCATTTTGAATTTTACTTGTGGCATGCTTTGAAAACGCAAGCATAATATCATCAGGATGAATTCCCGAACCGTTATCCGCAATCCTTATATCACGGCAGTCATTTGTAATCTCAATACTAATTTTTGAGGCACCTGCATCTATTGAATTTTCGGTTAATTCCTTAACAACGGAGGCAGGACGCTCAATTACCTCTCCTGCTGCAATCTGATTAATTAAATGTTTTGACAATTGTTTTATTCTTGCCATCTTTGCCTCTACATATTAATAAAATGCATTAAAAAGAAATCTTTCACTACGTGGAATTTTGTTAAAATCAAGACAGCAAGCAATGATACAATCATACCGAAAGTTACTTTTGCAAGGTCTTTTAGAATATGTTTGTACATTTTTTTCGGAGATTCAAAACGCAATCTGTGGTAAAGCGCGATTTCACGACCTGCAAGAAGTCCTAAAAATACCCACGTTGTTGACATCGGAATATTATTTAACTGAATAAAATACAATAATAATGACGCATAAATTAAGTCAATAATAGTTGCGGATCTGGGGTCTTGAACATTTGTTTTCATTTTAACAATATTTTGGATTTCTCCGCCTCTGTTGTATGCAATAAAGCCTAAAAATATTGTACAGGATATTAAAACAAAAATTAATTCACCGAGAGATGCTTTTCGCGGAAGATAAACAAATAAATTCGCCGCATCCTGCATAATCCATTGTGACCACAAAAACGCCGTTGAACACCATTTTGCAACCATCCACCATTTAGAAATATTTTTGGAATGTTTTTTCTGGGTGTAATAAAAATATCTTTCAATGGGACGCGCAATAATGTTATAAATAACAAGCGCACATATAAATGCCACCGCATACCCTAAAAATGATTTGGTCAGCATTAACCCGATAACGTGAATATCATTCACCGAGAATAAACTCAATATTAAAAACGCTGTGGCAACAGGGATGCCATAGCGTGTCAAAACTAATAATATGATAGGAGGCAAAACATGTATTATAGTAAACGTATGTGCAACCGGAATTCTGTCCAAACGTCCAAACGACATATCACCGTCATTTACAACCCATCCGATTCCTATGGTTAAGATTAAAACAATACTTGTAAAAGCCCAAATGTATAAAGAATTCGTCTTTTTATTAGCACTTAAAAAAGTTCCCAATGTTTGAATAATATCGTTTGAAACACAAGAGAACATCGCCAGAAGGAAGCCGGCAATCATGAAAAATGTGCTCCAGGTAAATCCGTTTTCTAACATACTTCCTCCATTCAATTTTAATCTACTACAAAAACAAATTCATCTAAACGTTTGATTACAAATTTGAAACATTTCTATAAAATTATTCTATATTATTCAATTGGGGGAAGAGAATTGGCAAGATTAAAGACTAATACAAAATTAAAACCGGCTAAGAAAGCGGATTTGCAGGTTGTAAAAGAGATAAAAACCACCAAATACAGTGATATAAACTTAAATGCGTGGAGAGATTACCCCCATATCAAAACCGATACTTTATGGGAATTCCCGTCAAGACTAAAAGAGCACGGACATTCAAATGAATATCACGGCAACTATATACCGCAAATTGCCCAGCAATTATACGAAAGATTTACAAAGAAAAACGACGTTGTGCTGGATTTGTTTTTTGGTTCCGGAACCTCAGGAATTGAAGCTATAAATATGAACAGACGCTGTATCGGCGTTGAATTAAAAGACGAGCTGGCAGAAAAAGTTTCGGAAAAATTCACCCCGAAACAGCTTGTAACAGATGTGAATATTATTTGTGCGGATTCCGCATCAGAACTTGCAAAAGAAAAAATCAAAGCAAGACTTGATATTATGGGCGAAGATTTTGCACAATTTTTAATTCTTCACCCGCCTTATGACGATATCATTAAATTTTCCGACAAAAAAGAGGACTTATCAAACTGCGCATCTACGGAAGAATTTTACGATTTGTTTGAAAAAGTTGCCAAAAACGGATATGACTTGCTTGAAAAAGGCAGATTTGCAGCGTTGATTATCGGCGACAGCTACAAAAATTCCGAAGTACAGCCGCTCGGATTTGAGTGCATGGCAAGAATGCAGAAATTAGGATTTGCCTTAAAAGCAATTATTGTAAAAGACATGCAGGGCAACGAACGGGCGAAAGGCAAAACCGCAAACCTCTGGCGTTACAGAGCGCTTGCAGGCGGATTTTATATCTTTAAACACGAATACGTCATGGTATTCCAAAAACGTTAATAAAATTTCTTCATACAATCCCCGAAAACCTGAGAGCGCAATTGCGCTCTCTTTTGCATAAATTTTACATAAAAACTATTATGGGTAGTTCTTTATGTTCACTTTTTCTTTTTATTGCGATGTAAAAAGAAAAAGTGAACCGAAAAAGAAAAACACGCGTTTTTATTTGCAATCCTTCGGATTGCTCAAGCCCTAACGGGCGCACTACGTGCCGTTGCAGCATTTTATCCCTCGCCCCTTTGGGGAGAGGGTGTCCTAAGGACGGGAGAGGGGCTAAAATCCTGCAATCTCTTACCGCGCCTATAATCACGACGCGGAGCCGCTACGCAGCATTAATACCGCGATAGC
>CALVBW010000019.1 GCA_944325945.1 Candidatus Gastranaerophilales bacterium
TTGGTTAGAGCGCATGCCTGTCACGCATGAGGTCGCGAGTTCGAGCCTCGTCGTTCCCGCCATTAAAATAGCCGCTTTATGCGGCTTTTTTAATGGCTGAATGATAGTGGCGAGAAACGCATATTGCGAGTTCGGCGGATTTGCGGACGGACGGAGCATCGCGAGTCCGGATAGCGAACAGATTGAGCCGGCTGAGCCGTTAGGCTCTAAGGCGAAACTCTGTGAGCGTGGAGCAAATCCAAGACAAGCCTCGTCGTTCCCTTAATGCTAAATAATATTGTTGAAAACTTATTTTGATTACAAGAATATACTTGAGAAACAAAAAATAATTTTATAAAAACCTAATAAATTTTAATGCATGATATTTATAAGCATATTTCATCAAGATCGGAAATTTCAACCTCATCAAATATTCTATTGAAGAGAGTTTTTGGATTATTTTTGTATATTTCTTTTAAACCGTCTGTCATAACGCAATTACCAATAAGCCATTCATCATGTTTTGATGAATAAGCAACGTGATTTTCAAATAGTCCGCCTTTAAACCGGGAAAACGGAATTTCGTATTTTTGCATAAATTCTACAAATTTATCAAATAACTTTGTGCTGTTGGGGCTGTTGATGTTATTGGGTTTTGAGCCGAGTATAAAACCTTGAAGATACTTGTCGGATAAATTTATTTTTTTTGTTATGAATTCTTCAATTTTGTTAAAACTTTTGTTCTTGGGATTTGTGGGACAGATGTGTGTCAATAAAACTTTTTGTCCGTCCGTCAAGCCGCAGACCGTGCAGTCTAAAATGTCAGATGTGTAAGCACTGTCTGCCAGAACACTTTCTTTAATAGTCCAGGGCTCGCTTACAAATTTTTTTTTGTCAATTTGAAAAGCTGTTCTCCTGAATTCTTGTAAAGGCACCAGGCGTATTCTTGATGTGAATGAAACTTTATCCATACCGCCTATAAAACATGTCAAGATAAAAAATTGCCTTAAATAAAAAAAGCGGCATATTGCCGCTTTATACATCCTATATTCCTATATTTCCAACGATTTTATGCTATAAAATTTGTACCAAATCTGTTTGCACCATGAAAAAATGATTGTTTCATTAATTCTGTTAAAGATTTTCTTATGATTAATTTATCATTAAGTCTTACATCCTTAATTGCATCGGATGTTGTTTTATATGTGTCAGAAATTGCATTAGAAAATAACAGCATAGTTGCCATATTTTACCTCTCTCTTGTTTTTAATTTATCTCTCGTACTTATATAAAAAATTCCTATAAAAAAATATTGACTTTTTATATTCAGTTTATATAAAAACTGTTACATAACTTAACATATATAATTAAAGTTTTAAAATAATTATGCCGATAACCAGAATGTTATACAAAAGGAGAAGTATATGGATATTCAAAGACTAAATGCAAACATCAAATGGCAGCAGCTGACAGCAAAAGAAATTTTAAAATATCAGCAGCAGGGCGAACAAGTTCCGAGTGAATATCAGCAGTGGGCAGCAGCTATCAGTTCAGTATTGAATGTAACCGATGAGGTTACATATGAGATGACAAACGGCGAAACAGATATTGCGGCACTTGAAGAAACTCTCGGACCTGACGTATTAAGAGCTGAACTTCGTCCGGCTGATGAAGCGGAAAATAATATAGGTAATGAAAGTGAACAGACACGTGATGAAGCAGAACTTTCAGCGTTTGAAGAAGAGTCTCCTATCCAGCCTCCTGCACAAGAAGAACAAGCTGAAATAACTCTTGCTGATCAAGCAATTCTGACAGATCCTAACGAAATTATAAAACGTAAACAAAGACGCGGTATTCCGCCGTTATCGTAAGCTTTGAACGGCATTTTTTATATCGTCGGATTTATAAATATAATTTCCGGCGACAAGCGAATTTGCACCGTATTTGGTGCAAATTTTTGCTGTTTGAGCGTTAATACCTCCGTCAACCTGTATAATTAGATTTTCAGGAGCATGCCGCTTTATTACAGGAATTTTTTCAGCGCAATCTTCCATAAAACTTTGTCCGCCAAAGCCCGGTTCAACTGTCATTACAAGCAGTAAATCCAAAATGTTTAAAAAATTCAAAACATCATCGGGAGATGTCTTTGGCTTTATGGACATACCGGCTTTTATACCGAATGATTTGATTAAATCGACAATTGCTGGGACATCTTTTACCGCTTCGTAATGAAATGTCAAAATATCAGCACCGGCATGCGCAAATGCTTCTATATATTTTTCAGGATTTTCAATCATTAAATGAACATCCAGGGGTAATTTGGTGACTTTTTTAATGGATTTAACAACAGGAACTCCGATTGTAATATTCGGGACAAAATGTCCGTCCATGACATCTATATGAAGCCAATCAGCACCTGCTTCTTCAACAAGTTTTATGTCGCGTTCAAGGTTTGCAAAATCCGCTGATAATATTGACGGTGAAATGATTATTTGTGACATTGCGTTATCCCCAGTTTTTTACAGGCTTCATAAGCACATTTTTGCTCGGCATCTTTTTTGGACTTTCCTCTGCCTTTTGCAATCAGTTCATCCTCATACCAGACCTCAACCTCAAAAGTTTTATTATGCGCCGGTCCTGATTCATTTATAACCCTGTATTCCGGAGTTGTTTTTGTAAGGCTTTGTGTGTATTCCTGTAAAAGTGCTTTTGCATTGAATTTTTCAAAATTTTTGTCCACGTCTTTAATATAAGGTGTAAAAATTTTGTTAATAAATTGTATAATCTCATTGTATTTGCCGTCCAGATAGTAAGCACCTAAAACAGCCTCAAATGCGCATGCGCAAATGGATTCAAGTTTTCTGCAGCCTTGTTTTTCTTCATGTCGGCCGAGAATTATCAGCTCAGAAAGTCCTATTTTGCCGGCTATTTCAAATAATACGGCATCAGAGACAACTATTGAACGGATTTTTGACATATTACCTTCTGTATAATCAGGATATTTTTTATATAAAATATCTGATACCGCAAGTTTTAAAACGGCATCACCCAAAAATTCAAGCCGTTCATAGCTCCGGGTATAATCCAGTTCCTGTTCTTTGGTATAAGAAGGATGCGTCAGTGCTTGTTTGAAAAGCTCAGCATTTTCAATATTTATATTAAAGATTTGCTGCAAATCGTCCATTTAAAATAAACCTTTAACAAATAATACAAAATTATTCATCAAATCATGTGAGAATACAAAGTATTTACAGAAATAATACATAACAGGAATTGTGAGAATATAACTGTCGCATCTGTCTAAAAAACCTCCATGACCCGGAAGGCTGTCACCTGAATCTTTAACTCCTGCATCGCGCTTGATTAATGACTCGCTTAAATCGCCAATCTGTGCAAATGCAGTACATAATAATCCCAGTAAAAGTGAAATATACCATTCAAGACCTATATACCATCCGATAACCAATGCGCCCAGAACTGCACAAATCGCGCCTCCGATTGAACCTTCAATCGTTTTATTAGGACTGATGACAGGCGCAAGTTTGTGTTTTCCGAGATGTCTGCCTGCATAATAACATCCTGTGTCGGTTAGTAATACTGCCATAAACATTAAAACAACAAAGCCCAAACCGTCATGGAATTGTGTACTCTCAAGATTCCTTAGAAATAACAGGTGCAGCGGAAACCATCCGCAATATATCATTCCTAAAAGAGTTGTCGCAACATTTGCTATATAAGGCTGGCGGCCTCTGAATAAAACCCACATAAAAGTGCCTATCGCACAAACTGTTAAAGCAAAAGCTACAAGATCAAATCTTTGGACGTATGCAATGACAGCAAGCAGTGCTTCTGCTATATATATCATTTTTAGACTCGGGTAAAAACCTTTGTGATTCAGTATTTTTACATACTCTTTTGATGCAAAATAAAGAATAAACAAAAGCATTGCAAGAAGTGCAATTCTGCCTTCAATAATACAGCCCATTGCGGCTGTACCCATTATTAAGCCGGTAAGCATTCTTGTGGCATTTTTATTGAGGCCTTTGATTTCCGTCATTATACTGTCATAACCTCTTTTTCTTTAGATGCAACGTTAGTGTCAATTAAGCCGGTATATTTATCGGTTAATTTTTGAATTTTATCCTGATTATCTTTAACCATGTCTTCGGGAAGATTTTCGGATTTTTCAAGCTTTTTCAAATCATCAGACATATCGCGGCGTACGTTTCTGATTGCAACTTTTGCTTCTTCGCCGAGTTTTTTAACGTCTTTAACAATTTCGCGGCGTCTTTCTTCGGTCAAAGGCGGAAATACCAATCTGATACAAATGCCGTCGCTGTTTGGAGTTATACCGATTTCTGCTTTAATAATTGCCTTTTCAATATCTTTTATAATAGATTTGTCATAAGGTGATATAACAAGGGTTGTACCATCCTGAACAGTTACCTGAGACATTTGTCGTAAAGGTGTCGGCACACCGTAGTAATCTACCAGAACTTTATCTAAAATACCCGGATTTGCACGTCCGGAACGGATTGACGCAAATTCGCGGTGCAATTGCGCAATTGCTTTTTCCATTTTTTCTTCACCGAATAAAAATAATTCTTCTAACGCCTCTGACATTTTTTACCTCTTTCAATTATTTAATATATGTTCCTATCTGTTCACCGTTTAAAATATCGACTATGCCGTTTTCAGCTTCAAAATCAAATACCACAATAGGGATGTTATTTTGTTTACATAAAGCACATGCGGCTGTATCCATGACTTTTAAACCATTTTTTATGATGTCGTCGTAAGTAATATTTTCAAGTCTTTTAGCCTGCGGATTGGTATTCGGATCGTCTGTATAAACCCCGTCAACGCCGTTTTTAGCCATAAGCATGGCTTCCGCATTAATTTCGGATGCTCTTAGTGCTGCGGCAGTATCTGTTGTGAAGAAAGGATTACCTGTACCTGCTGCAAAAATAACAACTCTTCCTTTTTCAAGGTGTCTTATTGCGCGGTGTCTTATATAAGGTTCTGCAATTTGATTCATTGCAATGGCGCTTTGAACGCGGCAAGGTACATCCATCTGGTTAAGGGCACTTTGCAGAGCAATTGCATTCATAACCGTTGCAAGCATACCGACATAATCGCCGGAGGCTTGATCCATGCCGAGTTTTGCACTGTTTTTCATCCCGCGGAAAATATTCCCGCCGCCGACAACAACTGCAATTTGAGCACCCATATCAAGTGCTTTTTTAATTTCACCTGCTATCATTTTTACGGGTTCTTGATCAATCCCGAACTGTTGTGTGCCTAAAAGTGCTTCCCCGCTGATTTTCAATAAAATTCTTTTATACTTCATTTTTTCTCTCCACAGGATACTATTTACTAAATAATAGCCTAAAAGAGCTTATTTGTAAAGAGATAAATATACATTAAATTCCGACGCTTAATCCGGCGCAGAGATTTATAGATTGTCCTGTTATGCCTTTCGCATCTTCAGACACAAGATATTTGACGAGTTTAGCTATTTCGACAGGTTGTACAAAGCGTCTTTGAGGAATTGATTCCAAAATTTCATCCTTAAAAAATTCCGAAAGTTCAACGGATGTCATTCCCATTTCAGTATCAACCCAGCCGGGGTTTACAGTATTTACAGTAATATTGTATTCGGCAAGTTCAAGTGCCAATGCTCTTGTAAGACCTACAAGACCTGATTTTGTGGAAGAATAAAGGCTTGCGTTAGCTTCGCCCATTATGCCTGAGATTGAACCTATATTTATAATTCTCCCCCATCTGTTTTTTTTCATATTTATGCTGGCTTTAGCAATCAATTTTACAGGAGCCAGCAGATTAATCTCAAATATTTCTCTAATCTGGTCATCTGTCATTTTATCAATTGAGCCGTAAATATATTCTCCGGCATTATTTATTAATATATCAATTTTTTTTGTTTGAATGTAGCTTTCAAGTGTCTCAACGTCAGTTGCAAGATCACAAACACAGTAATTTTTATATTTGCGGAGCAGTTCTACATTTCTTCCGGATGCAAAGATTTCTCCTACAGAGCTTAATTCTTCCGCTATAGCCTTTCCTATTCCTTGTGTTGCGCCTGTAACAAGTATATTAACCATTTTCAAACTCCTCTTTGAATTTTCTTATTATATATGATGCCATAAAAATTCCCGCAGCGCTTGCTACAAATGGTGTAGATGACGGTGTTATTTTTGTAAATTCAATTTTTTCGCCGTTTTTCGTTGTAATTTGTTCGGTTTGTGATATTTTTTTTTGTACGAAAGGCTTTTCTCTGCTTGCGACAACGGTAATTCCGCTTTCTATCCCGCGTTTTTTTAATTGGTAAATTATGTTTGACACAAACGGGGCATTTTTATCTTCTATATTTTTAATGTCACAAATATAGAGTTGTGCAGGGTCAATGCGGTTTCCTGCGCCCATGGAACTTATTACCGGAATTTTGTTTTTGACGCAATTTTCAAGCAGAGAAATTTTTGAGCGCATTGTATCTATTGCGTCTGCAACAAAGTCTGCTTCAATTTCAGTATCCGTATAGAAGTCATCAATAATATTTAATTCAATTTCGGGATTTATATCTTTAATTCTTTTTTCAAAAAGGTCAGTTTTCTTTTGACCTATGGTTGAATGCAGGGCAATAAGCTGTCTGTTTATATTAGACGCAGATACGCAGTCAAAATCAACCAGTGTAAGTTTCCCGACGCCGGATCTTGCAAGAGCTTCCGCGCAATATCCGCCGACTCCGCCGAGTCCGAATACGGCAACATGTTTTGTATTGAGGGCATGTTGAAATTCTGCACTCCAAAAAAGTTCACTACGGGAAAATATTTCGTCTAAAGAAGTATTCATATAGTCTATTTAACTATACCATACCCTAGTAAAAATGTGCAAATTATAAATACTGCAGCAACAATACCGGTTACTTTATTCAAGCCTTTTTCGGCACTTTTCTGAGAAGTAAATAAATGTGAAGCCCCGCCAATACCTGCAATGCCGTCACCTTTTGGTGAATGCAGTAATATTAATATAATTAAAAACAATGCGGATAAAATTTGAATTGCCCACACAAATGTAACCATTATTTTTTCTCCTTTTTATTTGAAATGAAATGCGCCCGTTTTGAATTCAATTTGATGTTTTCAAAAGTATAAAGTCTTGCGGGGCGTTTTGAAGATGATTTTGTATATTCATCAAGTTCAATAAGACCTTCCGTGCTTAGAGCTTTTTTACGGAAATTGCGTTTATCAAGTTTTTTATTCATTATAAGCTCATAGGCTTTTTGCATTTCCGTGAGTGTGAATTTTTCATTCAAGAGCTGGTATGCAACCGGACAAAGCTCTAATCTTTCGCGTGTTCTTTTGAGGGAATATTCAATAATTTCTTTGTGGTCAAAAGCAAGCGGCGGCAAATCTGACACCTTATGCCAGCCTAATTCCGGAGAGGTTGTAATGTTTAAGTCTTCGGCTCTTACAAGAGCAAAATATGCGCATGTAATAACCCTTGCATTCGGGTGACGTAGCGGATCACCGAATGTGTATAACTGTTCAAGATAAATGTTATCCACATTTGTGCGTTCTTTCAAAACCCTTAATGCGGCTTGATCAAGATTTTCTGATAATCTTATGTAGCCGCCGGGAATAGCCCATTTATCTTTAAACGGTTCATTTGTACGTTTAACCAATAACACCTGAATGGCGTTATTTTTCATCGTTAAAATAACTACGTCGACTGTAATTTCGTGGGTTTTAGTCTCGTTAAACATATTAATCTCTTTCCCTCAAATTATATAATACTATAAACAGGGCTGTATTTAAAAATTAACAGAAAAATTTTTTAACATATATTAACAAAGGTGACAATTTTATATGTTATAAAAACTTTATATATATAGGAAAACATATTTTAGGGGATATTATGTTTTGGGGATTCGGATATTTTAATAATCCATTTATGATGCAGGGCTGTTTTATGCCCTTTATGCCGAATTTCTTTTTTAATTTCGGTTTTAAAGCCCTTGCTTTGCAGAGTTTATTTATGCCGTCATTTTGGGCATTAAATCGTGCTTGCTATAGTATAGGAACGAGTATATTTCAAGCAAAGCAATCTCAAGAGACTGTTGTGCATACGCCGGCTAGACGTAAAAAGCATAAATCCACTCCCGATATTTCTTCTTCAAAACAGGTCGCAACAGCAGTTCAGGCGGAACCTGTCAGAACAAATCCTCAAAAATCGACACCTGTGCCCGAAAAATCAAAATCTCCGGCAAGAACAGCAACCGCTGCAGAACCGGCTCAAACTGACCGTAAAGCTTCTTTGAATACAAGTGAATCTGATTTTTTGAAACGTACTAAGGAAGTTGCGAAAAAGATAAATTGTGATTATAAAGATTTACTTGCTTTAATGAATTCTGAGTCAGGTATTAATTCAAAAGCCGTAAATATATCCAGCGGGGCAACAGGTTTAATTCAATTTACACCGCAGACAGCGAAAGATTTGGAAACGACTACGGATGAATTGAAAAATATGACGCCTGTTGAACAGTTAGATTATGTTGAAAAATATCTTGTAAAATATAAAAAAGTTGCAGGATTTAAGGCAAATGAAAGATTAGACGCAGGAGATTTATATGCTCTGATATTTTTGCCGGGAAGAGCAAAACGTGATGTGGTGACTGACTCTTCCGAAAAGTATTATGCTGCAAATGCGCCTGCATTGGATTTAAATAAAGATGGAAAAATAACAAAAATTGAACTTTCACAGCGTCTAACTTCGCATAGAGTCAGTGATTCCATATTTCTTGCTTAAAATTATTACAAATCTCAATAATTCGTTGCGGTAAAAATCTTTTTCGTGTAATGTCATGATTATTAACCATGATTGGAAGGGAAAAGATGGATAAGGGATATATTGAAAACGGTTTTATCGTCGATTTAAGCAATGCAAGAAAAACTTCCGAGATAATTTATGAATTATCAAGAATACTTGATATTCCGGAGGCAAAAAATAAACAGGTTTGTTTAAAACTCGGCAGTGTTGATTTGTCGCAGCCGGAATTGACAAGTATTAAGGCACTTGTAGAATCAATGGATTCCGAAATTGAGTTTATAAGTACAAATTCACCTGAAACTATGGAATCCGCCAAATCGTTAAATATTGAAGTGTCGGAATTGGAAAACGTTGTGGAAGCCCCTGATTTTGAAATGGAGCCGAATGTAAGTCCGGAAGTTGAAACAGCACTTGATAAGATTTTTGGCGATAATGACTTTGATAAAGACGAAGAAGAACCTCAAAAAGAGGTCAAAGAAATGGAAGAAAGTTTTGCCTGTATTGAAGAAGAGGAAGAAGATGAAGAAACTCTTCAAATGAAAAAAGAGGCGGAAAAACTTCCGACTTTATATATCAAAAAAACAATTCGCTCCGGTCAGAGCATTACATCTGACGGCAATCTGGTAATTGTGGGCGACGTGAATCCAGGAGCTGAAATAATTGCAAAAGGGGACATAACTGTTTGGGGAATCCTTGGCGGCATAGCACATGCAGGATCTGAAGGCAATACTCAGGCAAGAATAAGAGCCTTAAAAATGAATGCAATTCAATTGAGAATAGCCGATATTTTTGCAAGAAGACCGGACGGAGTTAATACACCGTTTGTTCAGAAAACAAACGAATTCGTGCCGGAAGAAGCAAAAACATACAAGAAAAATATTATTATAAACAAATTATTAGAAAACTAAGGAGAAAATAAATGAGCGGTAGAGTTATCGTAATCACATCCGGTAAAGGCGGAGTCGGAAAAACAACCGCAAGCGCTAACATCGGAACAGCCCTCGCAAAAGCAGGAAATAAAGTCGTTATGATTGATACTGATTTGGGTTTGAGAAACCTTGACCTGCTTTTAGGCTTAGAAAACAGAATTGTCTATACAATTGTAGATGTAGTTGAAGAACGCTGCAAATTAAAGCAGGCACTTGTAAAAGATAAGAAAAATCCTAATCTTTGTCTTTTAGCTGCGGCACAGACAAGAGATAAAAGCGCCGTAACAGAAGAACAATTAAAAGATATTTGCGAAAAGCTTAAAAAAGATTATGATTTTATTCTTGTAGATTGCCCCGCAGGTATTGAACAAGGTTTCCAAAATGCGGTCGCAGGCGCAACGGAAGCTATTGTCGTAACAACTCCTGAAATGTCTGCTGTTCGTGATGCAGACAGAATTATCGGACTTTTGGAAGCAAAAGAAGAAATTGAATCTTACAGACTGCTTTTAAACAGGGTAAGACCTAATCTTATCAAATCAAAAGATATGATGAGCGTTGAAGATGTTGTGGAAATTTTATCAGCTGATTTAATCGGGATTATTCCTGAAGATACAGGCATTATAACTTCTACAAATAAAGGCGAACCCATTGTTAATGATGAAAAATCACTTGCAGGACGTGCTTATATGAATGTTGCAAGAAGAATTATGGGTGAAGATGTTGACTTTATGAATTTTGAAGAAGAAACCAGCGTAGTCGCAAAAGTTAAGAAATTCTTCAAAGGTTTAATGGGTAAGGAGAAGTAGAATGAAAGATAATATTTTTGCAGAATTATATAACAAATTATTAGGCTTCTTCCGTCAGGCAGAACAAGAAGAAAGCGCAAAAGACGTTGCATGTAACAGGTTGCGTGTGGTTTTGATGCAGGACAGAACAAATTTAACCCCGCAATTATTGGAGAGAATGCGCGGTGAGCTTGTTGAATTACTTTCAAAATATCTTGAAATGGATAAAGAAGCTCTTGAACTTAATCTTGATCAAGAAGGCGAGCAAATGGCATTGATGCTGTCAATTCCCGTAATCAGAGCAAAAGACGAAGAAGAAATTGAAAAAGCTCTTGCCGAAGCCGAAAAAGCTAAAGAAGAATCCGAAACCGAAGATGAAGAAGATGCTCCGGATGATGAAACGCCGGAAGATGAAACTTCAGAGGATGAAACAGAAGAAGCTGATAAAGATGAAGCATCACAGGAAAGCACGTCTGAGCCGGTTGCAGACTCTCAACCCGCAAAAGCTGCGGCAATGAAATTCCCGAATAAAGAAATCTGCGGTGATTGCAGGGAATGCGAGCTTTCGGATGATATTGAATGCGAGAAAAAACAGCAGGCAGCATCCAAAAAAACAACAAAATAGGCGGTCAGATGACCGCTTTTTTATTACATATAATAAATTGTTACAAAATCTAAACATTTGTAAAAATCAGTTATTGACAGTGAATTATGTTTGTTTTACTATCGTTATGCTTGAAGAATAGCCGAAATTTAGTTTTCTTCAGCAAAAGCAGACCCCGCAAGGGTTTTCTGTACGTGTAACACATAAAAAGAAAAAGGAATACACATGGCAAGTAGTACAAAAAGACAAAGAATCCGCGTTTGTTTGAAAGCATACGACCACAAACTTATTGACGTATCATCAGACAAAATCGTAGAAACAGCAAAAAGAACTGACGCTAAAGTAGCCGGTCCTATTCCTTTACCTACCAAAAGACGTATATATTGCGTTCTTAGATCACCCCACGTTGATAAAAAATCACGTGAACATTTTGAATTAAGAACACACAAACGTATTATTGATATATACGAACCGACTCAACAGACAACTGAAGAGTTAAGCAGATTAGATTTACCGGCCGGTGTAGATATTGAAGTAAAACTTTAATCGGCAGAAATTGAAAATTTAATAGCATTATGCATATATAATGTGAACTGCGACTTCCTCGAGAAGGATGTGAGGTGAAAGCCCTCAAAGGTAAAGAAAGACGAACGTAGCGCTCGCAAGAGAAAATGCAAACCCGAAACGGGGCGGAAAGTGTCCGCACCAAGTAAGGCGAGCTAGAAAGGTAAAAATATGACACTAGGTGTAATAGGAAAGAAAGTCGGAATGACTCAAATCTTCGACGAAAACGGTTTGGCAATACCTGTAACCGTTATTAAAGTTGACGAAACCGTAGTAACTCAGGTTAAAACTGAAGAAACAGACGGTTACAACGCAATTCAAGTCGGAACAATCGCAGCTAAAGAAAAACACTTAACAAAAGCTGAAATGGGTCACTTCAAGAAAAACAATTTGAGCAACTACAGACACTTGCAGGAATTCAGAGTAGACAATCCGCAAGATTATAAAGTAGGCGACAAGATTGAATTATCAGTTCTTGATAACGTTGAAAAAGTCGACGTAACAGGAAAATCAATAGGAAAAGGCTTCCAGGGTACCGTCAAAAGATGGAACTTTGGCAGAGGACCGATGGGTCATGGTTCTAAAAACCACAGAGAACCCGGTTCAATCGGTGCAGGTACAACACCGTCCAGAGTTATCAAAGGCAAAAGAATGGCAGGTAACATGGGCAACGAAAGAGTTACGATTACTAAATTAAAATTAGTAAGAGTAGACTCAGCAAACAATTTAATATTAATCAAAGGTTCCGTACCGGGTTGCGAAGGCAGATTGGTAACAATCGTCCCGACCAGAACCAAGTGGAACTAAATTTTTACCCTCGCCCCTTGAGGGAGAGGGATGAACACTTGACGAGCTTGCGAGTCTTAGTGTTCAGGGTGAGGGGTTATCCCCAATAACAAAACAGACAAGTTTATAAAATCCCGGGTTGCCATATAAAACGGAGTATCCGAAAGGGGTAACAGGCACAACAAAAGAAAAGGAAAAACAAAAATGTCAAAAGAAATATTAAGCACAAACGGAGAAAAATTAGGCGAAATTACTTTGAATAAAGAAGTATTCGGAGTAGAACCCAATTTACACGTAATGCACTTAGCATTAAGAAGACAATTAAACAACGCACGTCAGGGTTCAGCTTGTACCAAAACAAGATCTGAAGTTTCAGGCGGCGGTAAAAAACCGTGGAAACAAAAAGGTACTGGCCGTGCAAGAGCAGGATCTTTAAGATCACCGTTATTTGCAGGCGGCGGCGTTATCTTTGGACCAAAACCGAGAGATTACGGTTTTTCAATGCCTCAAAAAGCAAGAAAACTCGCTTTGAAATCAGCATTGTCAGCTAAAGAATCTCAACTGGTTGTGGTTAAAGATTTCTCAACAATCGCCGAACCTAAAACAAAATTGATGGTAAGCGCATTAAAATCTTTAAAAGTAAGCGGCAAAACATTAATCATCGCGGATGTAAAAGCTGATGAAAACAAAAATCTTGAATTATCAGCAAGAAATATCCCGAGCGTAAAAATTATTTTACCGTCAAACTTAAATGTAAAAGACTTATTGGAAGCTGATTTCGTTGTAATGACAGAATCTGCTGTAAATGAAATAACTGAAAGGTTACAATAATGAGTAAAGAAAGAACAAACACAGAAAAGTTATACGACGTAATCAAAAAACCTTTGATTACTGAAAAATCAGTAGGTGCAACAACAATGGGTCAATATACTTTTGAAGTAAATAAAGACGCTACAAAAGTTGAAATTGCACAAGCAGTAGAATTAGCTTTTCCAGGAAGAAAAGTTAAAAAAGTAAGAACGGTATATATGCCGTCACATTCAAAAAGAATGGGTTACAAATTTGGAAGAACAGACAGTTCTAAAAAGGCGATCGTAACAATTGAAGGCGATCCGATTGAAGAATTAGTTGGTGCATAATAAGCACTTGTAATCCGACCAAAGGGGCGAAAGGCATAGGTCCCAAGAAGTACAAAGCCAATTAAAGGAGAAAAATAAAAATGGCAATCAGAAAAATTAATCCGACATCTCCGGGACAAAGAGGTATGACAAAGAGTGATTATCAAGAAATCACTTCAACAACTCCTGAAAAAT
>CALVBW010000020.1 GCA_944325945.1 Candidatus Gastranaerophilales bacterium
CCAGAATAGGTAATCTTTCATCCGGAACGTTTACGACGCCTACATTAGGCTCTATTGTACAAAACGGATAATTGGCGCTTTGAGCGTTTTTTGAACTTGTAAGCGCATTAAATAAAGTTGATTTGCCTACATTCGGCAGTCCTACTATTCCTGTTCTAAGCATTTATATTCCTCTTAATTTTCTTCCTGCGGTCTGTTGATTATTTGTACTCCGAATTTAGTTCGGAACAGGTGCCGTACAGTGTCTTTTTGAATTTCGAACATCATATTGTTGAATAAATCATAAGCTTCGCGTTTATATTCAATCAACGGGTCTTTTTGTCCGTATGCGCGCAAGCCTATTCCGTCACGCAGCATGTCAATGTTGTGCAAATGGTCAATCCATTTGTTATCTACAACACGCAATAATATATCTTTTTCCAGATCCCGCATAACATTATTATCGGAGAATGGTTCTTGCGGGATGTAATTCGGTTCATATTGCGAAATTACATCATTATAAAATTTGATAATCTCTGTTTCATGATCCCTGTATGCCTGCAGTGCGAAATCTTTTACCTTTTCGTACATAGGCTCAAATCTCATATTTTGAATATCCGAAACCTCAAAGTGAGATAATTGCGGAATATATGAGTGAAGTTCTTTAATCATTCTTACAAGATCTTCATATATATAATCTTCAACGTGCATGTCAGGCGCGATGTAACTTCTCAAAATTCTGTCGACTTCGCGTTCTATCATAAACTGGATATCTTCATTGAGGTTTTTACCGCGCAAAACTTTTCTGCGCTGGGCGTAGAATTTTTCACGTTGAATATTCATAACGTCGTCATATTCAAGAACGCTTTTTCTTATGTCAAAGTGGTAAGTTTCGACTTTTTTCTGAGCGGATTGAATTTGTCGCGTAATCAGGGGTGATTCAATTGCCATTGTTTCATCAACATTAAGCATGTTCATCAATGATGTAATTTTATCACCGCCGAAAATTCTCATCAGGTTATCTTCAAGCGATAAGAAAAATCTTGTGGAACCGGGGTCGCCCTGACGTGCTGCACGGCCTCTCAGCTGGTTATCAATACGGCGTGATTCATGGCGTTCTGTACCGATTACGTGAAGTCCGCCGGCATCAACTACTTTTTGGTGTTCGTCTTCAGTTAAAGCTCTTGCCTCAGCTAGAGCCTTTTCTTTTTCTTCTTCGTAATTCGGATTATCAGGAGTAATTCCTTTTTTGTCCAGAGCTTCTTTTGCAAGAAATTCCGCATTACCGCCCAAAAGAATATCGGTTCCGCGTCCTGCCATATTGGTTGCAATGGTAACGGCACCGACTCTGCCGGCTTGAGCAATAATATAAGCTTCTCTTTCGTGCTGTTTGGCGTTCAAAACATTGTGTTTAATCCCGCGTTTTTTCAACAATGCTGAAACATATTCGGACTTTTCAATGCTTATTGTACCGACCAGAACCGGACGTCCTATTTCGTGCATTTGTATAATATCATCCACTACGGACAGGTATTTCTGTCGTTCTGTTTTGTAGATTACGTCAGGATAATTAATCCTTATATCGGGTTTGTTTGTCGGTATTGTTGTAACTTCAAGGTTATAAATCTTTCCGAATTCAGCTTCTTCAGTCATTGCGGTACCTGTCATACCCGCAAGTTTCGGATACAATCTGAAAAGGTTTTGGAAAGTGATGCTGGCAAGGGTTTGTGTTTCATCTTGAATTTGAACACCTTCTTTTGCCTCTACTGCCTGATGAAGCCCGTCAGACCAGCGGCGTCCTTCCATTAAACGACCCGTGAATTCGTCAACAATCATTACTTCGCCGTCTTTTATTACGTAATCCGTATCACGTACAAAAAGCTCTTTTGCTTTTAATGCCTGCAAGAGGTGATGAGCGTATTGTGTATTAATATCAAAAAGATCTTTTATGCCCAAAAGCTCCTGTGCGTGGTCAATACCGTCTTCGGTTAAAATTATGTTTTTATTTTTTTCATCGACTTCATAGTCTGTATCTTTTTGCATCTGCGGTGCAATTTTTGCCATAAGCTTATAGGTTTCGGCGGATTTTTCAAGACGTCCGCTTATAATAAGAGGTGTTCTTGCCTCATCAATCAAAATGCTGTCAACTTCGTCGATAATTGCATAGTTATAAGGTCTTTGGACAAGCATATCCAAACTTCCCGCCATATTATCGCGCAGATAATCAAACCCGAATTCATTATTTGTTCCGTATGTTATATCGCAGTTGTAAGCTGCTTTTTTAGCTTGAAAATCTTCAGCATTACGTCCGCCGGAGAGGATTACACCGACAGAAAGCCCGAGAAATTTATAAATTTTCCCCATCCATTCGCTGTCACGTTTTGCGAGGTAATCGTTTACAGTAATAATATGTACGCCTTTGCCGGTTAAAGCATTCAAATATGCAGGAAGTGTCGCAACAAGAGTTTTACCTTCACCTGTTCTCATCTCTGCAATATGACCGTTATGTAAGAAATAGCCGCCGATTAACTGTACATCAAAGTGGCGCATATTCAAAACGCGTTTGCCAGCTTCTCTGACAGTTGCAAAAGCTTCCGGTAAAATTTTGTCCAGAGCTTCTTTTTCTAATTTTCGGTCTGTTTTAAAATCGGCAGATGTAGGACGTTTTGCCAAGATTGCTTTGAATTCGTCTGTTTTGGCTCTCAATTCCTCATCAGACATTGCCTCAAATTGGGGTTCCAGGGCATTAATATGTTCTACAATACCCATCATATTTTTAATTTTTCTGTCGTTAGGATCGCCTAACAGCTTCATTAGCAAACTTAACATTATTCCTCTCCAAATTTCTCTTATGATATAAGTCTACCATAAACATAAGAGAAATTGCACAGTTTAAGGAATAATTAATTATTGAAACATTGTGAAGACTTTTTCAACGTTTTTACTTATAAGGTTTTTAACTGAATCATATTCTGTTGTTAATGAAGATATTTCTGTATCCAAATTCTTCATTTCCATATCAAGTTGTTCTTCTTTATATGTCAGTTTTGCTTTTTTAGATGTAAATTCAGCTTCTGCCTGTGCGATAGCATCATCATCAATGACTTCAACTATACAATCTTCTTCATTATATCTGCCCTGATAAAAATATCCGTCGCCATTGAGTGATGTTATAAAGTAAGTGCCGTTTTTCAATGCATTTTCTAAATATGTATCGTCTTCAACATTATCATTGCGTGTCCAGCCGTTAATACAAATGTTGTTATATAATTGCATATAAAAATCAGCCTGCATAACAGTTACGCTGTCTATTGCACTTTCATCTTTCATTACATAATTGTAATATGGATCGTCTGTTACAAAATAACAGTTATCTAAATATGTATCTACTTGATAATCTGATTCAAATCCGTTATAACATAATTCAAAGTATGTTAAATAACTTGAAACAAGATTTGATAAATTGATAGCAATTGTATCGCCTTGTCTGTTACCATTTGTTGCGCCATAGCCATAACTGTTATTGTTATTTGCAGCATTTACAGCATTGTTAAGTGCATTTTCAGTACTCCGTTTACTCCAATCGCCATTCTTTTCAGATCCTAAAAATTCGGCTTGTACAAGTTCTTTTGCCATATTTAATGCGTTTTGTGCTGCTAAATCTACAGCTAAAATTTCGTCTAAAGCTTTAGTTATTTGTGCCCAAAGTCCTGTCCCTGTAGTAGCATTATAAATACAATTTTGAAGTGTTGTATCATTTTCATTATGTCCATTTTTTGGCTGAGTATACATATAAACAACATTTTTAGTTAATAAATCCGCTAAAGTAAGATCTTTTGCAGTGTCACTTTTAACAAATGAACCGTCAATTTGTAATTTGAAAGCTCCTTCCGCAGAAGCATCAGTGCTGGTTATGTTATTTATTGAAATTTTTTTATCCTGTGTTCTGTATGTCAAACCTATAATGTTATTAGCGTAAGCACCGTTTTTATTTAAAGATTCACCGCCATAACCTGCTTTTTTACTGTAAGTCAAATTGTTTTTAATAGATTCCGCTGTAGATTTCGGTATGGCGCCGTTATTAGCAAGCGCATCAATAAATGCGTGATATCCTGCTTCACTCGGCGCAACAGAAGCGCCTGTTTCTGAAATAGTTTTTGCAGCTTCAGCTAATTGACTGTTTAATACAACTGCGCCGGTTCTTGTTGTTATCAAATACGGGTTATAGTTGTTCAAATCGGTTGGCGTCATTAATACTCCGTAAGACAAATTGTACGGATTTTGTCCTGTGCCGTCATAATCCCAAACAAGTTTTGTCTGATTTAATGCGTTTTGATAATCCGCAGAAATATCAGACAATTCGCGTGTAACGGAAAGCTTATCCTGTGCTATTTGCATGGATTGAAATTCGCAATATGCTTTTCTGGATGTTATGGCTAAAAATCTAGCTTGTGATGCCGCCAGTCCCATTGCTTTCCTTTCTTTCGCTTAGTAACAAAGTATTTCATGTAGAATGACGGTTTTTGGGGCATAAAACTTTAAAAAATTATACCTGTTTTGTAACAAATATTTACATTTTTTGTAACAATTTGTCTTTTTATAAAAAAAATTGTATAATAAACATGCTATTTATATTTCGGCTAGTGTAAATCTTAACAGGGGGAAATGAAAAACTTCCTGTTTTTTTTTTGACCTACGATATATTAATGTATTACGGATAAAGTATTTTGTAATTTTTTTAATGCTGCATCAACTTTGCCGTCTTGAATAGTATTTTGTGCCATTAATATGCCGTCCTGGATATTTTGTGTAATTCCGTAAAGATAAAGCATGGCACCTGCATTCAGACAAATTATATCGTATCTTGAATCTTTTCTTTCGCCTTTGAAAATTTCTGTTACCAGTTTGGCATTCTCCATTCCTGAACCGCCCTGTATATCTTTTAATTCGGCTCTTTTTAGTCCGAAATCTTCGGGGGTTACGGTATATTCATTGATATTTCCGTCTTTTACTTCAAAAATGGTGCTTTCGGAACAAAGGCTTATTTCATCAATGTTGGGACTTTTTCCGTTTACGACAATAGCGCGTTTTGTACCGAGTTTATTCAGAGTATAAGCCATTTTGGAGCACATTTCATTTGATGAAACTCCCAGAAGTTGTGCTTCGGGAAAAGAGGGATTAATCATAGGTCCTAAGTAATTAAAAATTGTTTTAATTCCGATTTGTTGCCGTATGGGATTATTAACTTTTGCAAAGTCATTAAAATATGGTGAATGTACAAAAGTTATTCCGTTTTTATTAAATTCTTCAAGTGCTTCATCCGGCGTTTGAACAATTTTTATTCCGAGAGCATGTAAAAAATCACTGCTTCCGCAAGCGCTTGTTATGGAAGAATTTGTTTGTTTAACTACTTTCGCCCCGCATGCATTTGCGACAATTGCGGCAGATGTAGAAACATTAATGGTGCCTGAAAAATCAGCGCCAGTTCCGCAGCTGTCAACAACAAATTCATTTGTTATAACACGTCTTGCAAATTTTCTCATAGCATAGGCAAATCCGTAAAATTCGTCTTTATTGACACCTTTTTGCGTAATTCCGGTTAAAAATGCTCCTATTTGAGCGTCTGATGCTTCATTATTTGCAATTTTGGACACGATATCATTTATTTCTTCAAATGATAATTCTTCCTTTGCTAAAATTTTTTTAATATATTCTTTCATAATTTATCCGATTAGAATTAAACTTATCCAGATGAACAAAATTCCTGACATAATTCCTATCATTGAAAGGTGCCAGCTTCCGTATTCTTTTGCAAGCGGGAGCAAGGTATCAAAAGAAATGTATGTCATAATTCCGGCAACAGCTGCCATCAATGCACCAACAAGCGCCTGAGGAAGGAATATTCCGAAAATAAACATTCCGACTAAAGCCCCGATTGGTTCTGTTATACCTGATAAAGACGCATAAAGCATTGCATAACGCTTTTTGCCTGTTACCTGATACATGGGAAGCGCAACGGCAATTCCTTCCGGAATATTATGAATTGCGATTGCGAGCGCAACCGAAAGTCCCAATGTTATATTTTGTGTCGTTGTTAAAAATGTTGCCATGCCTTCCGGAAAATTGTGGACGCATATTGCTATTGCCGTAAATATTCCGGCTCTTTTTAACTGGTGTCTGTGCAGGCTCGGCGCATCCGGATTTAACAGTTCTTCCGTATCAATGTGATCCGGAAGAAAATAGTCGATTAAAATTGCCGTGACTATACCGATTATAAAACCTGTATACACTATCCAGTTATAATCATTCGGGAAATTTACACTGAGCATCTGTGCGGCTTCAGGTATAATTTCATTAAATGATAGGAAAATCATAACACCAGCGGAAAAACCCAGACCTATAGAAAGAGCTTTAAGGTTGTTTTTCTTTACAATAAATGCTATTCCGCCGCCGATTGCAGTTGCAAGTCCGGCAAAAAGTGTCATTAAAAGGGCTATTCCGTAATTTTCGGGTAAGTTCATTAAATCTCCTTTGCGTAACTATTTTAACACAAAAGAAAAATTTAAAATGTTTGTTTTGAAAAATTAAATATCTACGTTTTTCATCATATCAACAAGAGTATTGATAGTGTTCTCCATAGTAACGCTGTCGGATACCCGCTGCTGTAAAAATGCATTGACCTGCGGCATCATTTCTATTGCAATATCAAGTTTCGGGTTTGAACCCGGCTGGTACATACCGACATCAATAAGGTCTTTATTTTCGCGGTACATCGCAAGAATTTTTCTCATTTTGCCTGCAGCTTCTTTGTGCTCAGGGGTTGCAATTGATGACATAAGCCTTGAAATACTGCCAAGAACATCAATCGCCGGGTAATGGTTCATTTCGGCAACTTTTCTTGACAAGAAAATGTGACCGTCAACAATACCACGAACAGTATCTACAATCGGGTCAGAGATGTCGTCGCCTTCCATAAGAACCGTGTATAAAGCTGTAATAGAGCCTTTTGGACTGTTTCCTGCACGCTCGAGAACTTTTTGAAGCCATGAAAAAATTGACGGCGGATAACCTTTCATTGTCGGCGGTTCGCCTGTTGCAAGACCGACTTCACGACCCGCCATCGCGCAACGGGTTACGGTATCTGTCATTAAGAACACTTTTTTCCCTTGATCTCTGAAATACTCGCATACAGCAGTTGCGGCAAGTAATGCTTTTTGACGAATAAGAGGCGGTTTATCTCCTGTGGAACATACAAGAACGGATTTTTTCATACCTTCCTCGCCCAGAGAATCCTCAATAAATTCTTTAACTTCACGGCCACGTTCTCCGATTAGCGCCATAACGTTGACATCAGCGTCAGAATTTCTTGCAATCATACCTAAAAGTGTACTTTTACCAACACCTGAACCGGCAAATAAGCCTAAACGCTGTCCGCAGCCCATTGTCATGCAGGAATCAATTGCCCTGACACCGGTTGAAAAGATTTCTGTAATAATAGGTCTTTCAAAAGGTCCGGGCGGCGGACCTTCAATTGAACGCCACTGGGCACCGGTTGTATCAAGCGGTCTGCCGTCTAATGGCTGTCCCATCGGGTCAATCAATCGTCCCAGCAGAAAATCTCCGACAGGAATTATAATCGGGCGGCCGGATGAGGTTACAAGACTTCCCTGTCCTATGCCGACACCGTCTAAAAGCAAAAGCAATTGTGCCATTTCACCTTTAAATGCAACTACTTCCGCTGGCTTTTGCTGTCCGTCGTTTGTTTCAATATAACATAAGTCACCGATTTTTAGCCCCGGAAGTTTAACTTCTACAGTTAAGCCTAAAAGTTTTGATACAGTTCCTTTGTAGCGGAAAAGTTCGGTTTCCTCAAGCGTTTGGTGAACTTTTGTTTTTATTTTTTCTAATCTTGATATATCAATTTCATTCATTAATTTTATTATAATGAATGATGCTCATTCAGACAAGTTTTTTACACAAAAATTATTTTTGTTCGTAAATAAGGTCGTTTACTGTTACGTTAAATACTTCGGCTATTTTGATTATTGTTGAAAGTTTTGGTTCTGATAATTCATTTTCAATGGAACTTATTTGCTGGTTGCTCATTTGGATTTTTTCGGCAAGCAGTTCTTGGCTTATCCTGTGTTTTGTTCTGAGAAGTCTGATATTGTCTGCAATATTTTTCAATAATCTTTTTTGTTCCATTTTTTTATTATAAAGGTATTGCAATTTAAATATAATCAGCTATAATTATAATTATTATAACTATATTTATAAAAATTATAATTATAAGCGAAATCAGAAAATGAATAAAGAAATAATTGATAAACTTTTTGAAATAAACAATCAACTTACAGACATAGAAAATTTGGTTGAAATTCTCACAAAGTATTGCGAACTTTCAGAAGAAGATTGTTCTAAAATTACTGTTTTGTTATTAATTATTCAAAAACAAATTCGTTTACTTATTGAGCTAGAAGACAGTCTTTTCGGAATGTGTAAATATGAAAATTACTCTCCGAAATAGTTTTTCAAACCAACTGTCAATTTTTTGTTTTTACAAAGTTTTTTAAGTTTGGCGATTGCGCGGTTTTCGATTTGTCTTATACGTTCTCTGGAAACCCCGTATTGCGAGCCGATTTCGTCAAGGGTTTTTTTCGCGCCGTTATTATCAAGCCCGTAGCGCAAAATAAGGACATCACGTTCCTTTTGGCTCAACTGGTTTAAGATTTTTCTTATATCTTCAAGCAGGTTTTCCTGAGAAACTCTGCTGTCAGGGGTTATTGTGCTTTCGTCAACAATAAAGTCAGATAATTTGCTTGAATCTTCATCGGAGGAATTTGCCGGAGTATCCATACTTATTGTTGATTGTGCAGCTTTGACTATAGATGTCAGTTTATTTACAGGTACTCCAAGGCGATAAGCAATTTCCTGTTTGGTCGGAGTATGCCCGAGCTCTGTTGTCAAATCCAGTGTGGCACGGCGGATTTTGCCCAGAGATTCTATCATGTGTATTGGCAATCTTATAATTCTTGCTTTGTCAGCTATTGCACGGGTAATTGACTGCTGTATCCACCATGTCGCATAAGTCGAAAATTTATATCCTTTTGTATAATCAAATCGTCCTGCAGCTTTCATCAAACCCATATTGCCTTCCTGAATTAAATCAAGAAAAGAAAGTCCGCGGCCTATGTATTTTTTTGCAATACTTACAACAAGTCTCAGGTTTGCATTTACAAGCAAATCTTTTGAAAAATCGTCATGCTGGTCTTTAATTTTTTTTGCAAGATCAAGTTCCTGTTCTGATGACAGGAGCGGAATTTTGCCAATTTGTTGCAGGTAAAGTCTTACGCTGTCATCGGCATTTACGGAAGACAAGCTTTCCTGCACCCGCGGATCCTCTACTGATTCAAGAACATTATCGCCGTCGTCTTCTTCTTGAATTTTGTGGAAATCTATATTTTCATCAGAAATATCATCAGTAAGTATTCCGAATTTTTCAAACTCTTTCTTCATTTTTTGCTCCGTAATTTTATATTACAACATATATCTAAGAAAAGTTTATTTTTTAATATTATTTAACTTTTGTCGGATAGTTTCAAAGATTATTGCACTTAGCGCATTAGAAACATTAAGAGAATTAAAATCATTCATCATAGGAATTTTTACAATAAAATCTGAAAGTTTAAGCAAAGATTTTGAAACTCCTGCGTGTTCCGCGCCCATAATTATTGCCGAATTCATATTACAATAATCTATGTTATAATAATTATCTTTTGCGGAAGCGTCTGTGGCAATTATCCACCAGTCCTGATTTTTTAATTTTTGAACAGCACTGACAAGGCTATTGACTTTTATAACAGGAATGTGATTAATTGCTCCGGCACTGGTTTTTTCCACAATTGAATTTACAAGAACATTTCGTCTTGAAGGGATAATAATACCGGAAACACCGGCACATACGCAGGTTCTTATTATTGCACCAAGGTTGTGCGGATCTTCAACACCGTCAAGAATAACAAGAGAAGCATTATTATACGATTTTCCAAGAAAATCGTCCAGATCCGTGTATTGAATAGGTGAAATTTGCGCGATAACACCTTGATGATTATATTCTGCATAATCCTGAAATTTTTCTTTTGCTACAAACTGATAGACAACGCCGTTTTTGTGTGCAAGTTCTTTAATTTTGTTTAATTTTGCATCGCTGTGAAGATTTTTAGAAATGAGAATTTTGTTTATTTCTCTTTCTCCTGAAATCAAAGCTTCCAAAACCGAATTTTTGCCGTATATGATGTTATCCATTTTTATTTAGATACCTCAAGCATTCTGTTAATGCATCCAAGTGCTTTTTGTGCCAAATTATTATCTACGTCTATTTCATGCTGTTCGTGTAAAAGAGAATTATAAATGTCTTCCAGAGTATGCCATTTCATATTCCGGCAAATAAGATTATCTTTTATCATTATAAATTCTTTTTCGGGTAAATCTCGCTGCAGCCTGTCATAGACACCTTTTTCCGTTGCAATTATGAATTGTTTTGCATTACTTTCTTGAGCATATTTTATAATACCTGTTGTGCTGCCTACGTAATCGGAAAGTTCTGTTACGGATTTGTGGCATTCGGGATGTGTTAAAATTTTTGCGTCAGGATATTTTTTACGCATTGAGATGATGTCTTCGGCTTTTATTCTTAAATGTGTAGGGCAGTATCCCGGATATGTGATAACTTCAACGCCTTTAAGCTGTGATTCTACCCATTTGCCAAGATATGTGTCCGGTAAAAATAAGACTTTTTCAGCTTTTAAGCTGTCGACAATTTTTATTGCATTTGAACTTGTGCAGCATATATCGCATTCGGATTTGACTTCTGCCGTTGAATTTATATAGCATACGGTCGGAATTCCGGGATGTTTTGATTTGAATTCTTTTAACTGTTGTAAATTAATCATATCTGCCATCAGGCAGCCGGATTCAAGCCTCGGGAGTAAAACTTTTTTATCAGGAGAAAGAATTTTTGCAGTTTGTGCCATAAAATATACACCTGCAAAAACTATAATATCTGCATCTGTTTTGGCTGCCATTTGACTTAGATATAAAGAATCCCCAACATAATCAGCTACTTTATCTATTTCTATATTTTGATAACAATGAGCCAAAATTACTGCATTTTTTTCTGCTTTTAGTTTATTTATTTTTTCAATTATTTCATCCATTCAGGTTTTTCTCCTACATCTAGTGTAAATTTATGTTAAATTTGGGATGTTTATAAAATATATTGTATAATAAAAATAATAATAAAGTGTAAAATTAACTAAAATTATGATAGAAAAATTCTTAAATGACTTATTATCACAATTAGGCGCTGGCAGTAAAGAAATTATCTATTTGTCCGTGACACCGGGTGTCGGTCTTGAATTAATTCAGGTTGACCCTGTTATAAAGTCTGTAAAAAATTATAGCCATAAGCCTCTTGACTATAATGAGTCCATGCGTGAAATTGCGAATTATGATGAATTTAAAAAGGTTTTGGAAGAACTGTTTAAAGAGTTAAACATAAATCCGAAATGTAATGTAGTGCTTAATTTGCCCATGGTACATTTCGGTAAAGTTGAACTCCCGTTATTGCTTAATGATGATGCTATAAATGAAGCTGTTATCTCAGAAGTTGAGCAATCTTATATTTTTAAAAGATGTGAGCCGGTTATCAGCTGGTTTGAAGGAAATTCAAATCCGTCTTCTGACACAAGGATAATTTTTTATTCCGCAATGCAAAAAAATGCAGTGGATAAAATTAAAGAAATTTTGACGGAAATGGGAGCTAATTTGAGCGGTGTTGAAGTCTCTCTTGTGTCAACTTTAAGGGCGTTATTATTCTCAGGTTTGACTGAAACCGTTATGGAAGAAGGCATGCCCTGGAATTTAATGATTGTTAATCCTACGGGATACAGTTTGATTGCTTTGTCCGGTAAAAATATTGTAGATTATTATGAAGAGCCGTTGGCTTTAAAAACTTATGAATTGGATGAAATCTATGATGTTATCAACACATCTGCGCAGATTGCATTAATGAATGCACCGTGCAACTATCTTTATGTTGTTTCTGAAACTGATTTGGTCAGCGCGGAACATTTAGTTTCTAAAATGCAATTTGAGGGTAAAATTGATTTTCTCGAAAATAACAGTTTCAGAAAAAGGGAAATTTTATCCGTTAGTTTGAACATTTTGCCTGATCAGGTAATGAAAATTTCTCTTGAATCTGTCGGTATTGCTGTATCTAAAGTTTGTGATTATCCTATAAAACTTGATTTTTCCGGAAATAAGACATCTGAAATGTCTACAACCGGTGAAGAATCTATTTCTTTTAACTTTAATAACAAAGAGATAGTTCTGACAGAAAGTGTTTTGAAGAAAATGGCTTTTGTTCTTGCGGGTGTCTTGATAATACCGTCACTGGTCTTGATGCTGACCCTGCCTATAGCTCAAAAGAAAAATAAAGCACAGCTTGACGAGATAAATTCAAAAATAAAAAATGTTGAAACTGAAATTAAAAAACTCACGGAACTTGCTTCTGAATCTGGAAACTTCGTTATAAAAACCGAAATTGAAAATGTCCTTAAATACAACAGAGCAAAACTTATTGCTTATTCAGCATTAGGTGAATCTGTGCCTGCTGATTTGTGGATTACTTATTTTACAGCCAAGGATACCGGTAAATTTGATATAAAAGGTGTATCTGAAGATGTTGAAGATATTTATGTGTTTTTCAAAAATATGAAAGATTCTTTGATAGATACACAGTTGAGGCTTAATAAACTTGAAATGGTTTCGGATTCAATAGATGATGCGGTAATGCAGAATGGACCCGTTATGTATAATTTTGAAATTACGAATATGGCAGATGGGGAATTGAATACTTCTGCAGGTTCCGGCACATCCGCTAACACGGATAATGCGTCCGCATCCTCAAAAAAGAATACTTCAACCAAAAAAGTTAATGATCTGGAACCGGTCGATGTCGGTGGTTAAAGTCATTTGATAAGGATAATTTAAATGAATGAAATAGAGGTTTATTTTAAAAAATTTAAAACAGTAATATTAATCGTAGTGTTGACTTTAATCGTATTCGGTTATATTGTGAGTAAAATTGTTCCTGTTGTAACTGATATTTATAAAATGTCACAAGATTATAAAACAGCAGTGACAACACTTGCGGATAAAGAAAGAACTTTGAAAAATTTGCAGGAAAAAACAGCCAAAGCCGAAGCTGAAAATCAAAATACTATAAAAGCTGTTTATAAACCTATAGAACAGGGCATGGACACGGAATCCATTATTGCAAATGAATTTGCTGAAATTCTAACTCTTATTCGCGGTAACGCAATTAAAACACGTTCTATTAAATATGAATATGATCCTAAAGATGATAACTTTGTGAAAAATGTTCCCGATAAATATCATGTCGCAAAGCTTGATATCGAGATGATCGGTACGTATAAAGATTTTGAAGGATTTTTAAAAGAATTATATAAGCATGAGCACTTTTTGGATATGGCATCAATGGAGATTGTCCCATATTCAAGGGATAAGAAAATTTTAATAATTAATTTTCAACTTAAATTGTATGCTCAAAAATAAGTTTATTCTTTAAAAAGATCGTAATTGATTCCGAACAGAGCTTCTTTATTTTTAATGCATGTCAGGCAGTAGTCAGTTTCAAGAGTATTTTTTCTTGAAAAATCTTTGAATGTGCTGCCGGATCTGCCTCTATGGTCATTTGCTAAAAACGGACATGTATAGATTCCTTTGGCGGTCAATATTCTGCCGTATTCACAGTCCAGAGTCTGCCAATTGACATCTTGTGAAAAATTGTCATTTTTATTTTGGTCGTTATGCCATAAATTTATTTTGAAATTGTTGGTTTTTGTTTCAAAACCTATTTTGGAAAAAACTTTTTTAAACTCTTTCAAAAGAATTTGTTCGCCTTCATGGTAGTAATCTGTTATACAAATTATAGGGTTAAAGTCATATTTCACAAGGCTTTTGACGGCATTAATTACCTGTCTGTAACTTCCTCTGCCCCGGATATCATCATTTTTTATTTCGTTGTAGTGGTCAATGCTTAATTTAAAAATAATTTCAAAATTACTTTCACCTTCTACCCGCTTTAAAAATCGTGCTTTTTTTTCATTTATAAAAGAACCGTTTGTAAAAATACAGACATTTGAACGTTTGAGGCATAGTCTTAGAATATTATTGAAATCAGGATGAGTCATGGGTTCTGCACCTGTCAGATAGATGCATTCCAAATTTTCATTTGTTGTATCATTCAAGGCTTCTTTGATAGTATCAATCGAAATAAAGTCTTTAACATTTTTGTTAAGCGGAAAATCAATATAGCAGTGTTTGCAGCGTTGATTACAATTCTTTGCGGTAAGCTCTATGAAAAGATTATTAAAAGTTTTCATTTCACAAACCGGTGCAGTATATATAGTATTCATTGTAGCTCCCCTTTTCTTCAAGTTTATTTTATGCTCAGGGAAATTAAATGAAATCCGCCAATATGGCAATTAGTTTTGTTTGTCATAACGGTTAATAAAATGATGGGGCTTTTTATCTTCAAGCCATCGGCTCATAATATAATTTTCGTAACTCATGGCAAAATTATTCAATGCGTTCATTAATGTTCTGCCGCTTTCGGATTTACCTACAAGAAGAAAGTCGCCTGATTTGTTTTCAGCCAGCATAATTTCGCAATGAATAATTTTTTCGACATTAGTCCGCGGATGTTTATGGATTATGTGCCTTATCCACTCACACAGTAATTTTGTGCAGGACGTTTTATTTTGGATTATATCGTCAGTATGTTCTTGTAAATATTTTGCAAATTCTTTTAAAATCATAATTAAAACGGTGTTGTTGTCGCAAAACAGATTATATCACAAATCCCGTTTTTCTTAAATTCTTTTATCATTTCTTCAAAAGTTGAACCTGTTGTGCAGATGTCGTCTATTATAAGAACTTTTTTGCCGTTAATATATGCGGATTTATTTACTTCAAAAGCTTCGTGAAGATTTTCGGCACGTTCACGTTTTGAGAGGCGGTATTGGGGTTTTGTATCTTTTATTCTTTTAATCAGATTGAAATTCGGCTCATATCCTGTGAGGTTGCAAAATTCAACGGCAACAAGCTCCATATGGTTGTATTTTCTTTTCTTGCGGCGTTTTTCGTGCAAAGGTACCGGTACGACCTGAAAATCACCTTCATAATTCAATTTTTGCCAGAATTCATACATAAATTTTGCCTGAAAGTATGCCAAATCCTTTTGTTTATGGTATTTAAGCCCGCGGATTAGTTTTTGCAATTCATTTGAATAATTACCCGCGCAGTAAACATTCACCCCCTCTATAATTCTGTTGGGTTTGACGGGAAGGTGAATGAGCTTGTCATAGCATTTGGAGCACATGCGCACAGACTCTTTTGAACTTTTGCAAAAATAGCATTTCTTTTTATAAATCCAGTCTAACAGGCTCAAGAGTTTTTCTTTCATAAGTTTATTATAGCATGGTCAGCAAGATTTATTATTGCTTTATCCAGCCTGTTGTATAATTTTACGTACATTTTATGAATCAGCTTGATGCAGTAAGCAATATTATAATTTTCGTTTAATATATTATCATTACAGTAGCCTGCCAGAACCTCAATATATATTCTCAATATTGCGTATTTTGCTAAAATCCGGTCAAATTCTTTGATTTTTTCTTGCATTTTTTATTCCTTTACTACAATATTTTAATCTTAATCAATTTAAGTTGTTTTTTATAAAGAATAATTGATAATTAATAATTTATCATATATAAAATTAATTTGTCAAGTAGTGTAAAATAAAAAAATGGATTATCAAAAATTAAAATCAAACATTGCTGAGAATATAAGAATTTTCAGACTCAAGAAAAGATACTCTCAAGACAGGCTTGCAGAGTTAGCAAACGTAAGCCAGCAATATATATGTAAAATAGAGAAGGCTCAAACTAATCCAAGTATTCAGATACTTGTTGATATTGCGGAAGTATTGGATGTTACCGTAAACGATTTAATTTATTGATATTACACCGGCAGTTTAACGCAGAATTCGGTTCTGACGTTTTCTTCACTGTCGACTGTAATTTCGCCTCCGTGGGAGAGTGCTATTTGCTGAGATAAATAAAGCCCCAGACCGGTTCCGATTTTGCGGAATTTTTTGGCTGCAGAATAGTATTTGTTAAATATCATTTTGATTTCTTCCTGCGAAATCCCCTGTCCGTAATCAATAACCGAAATTGTGATAAATCCTTTTTGTTCGCCGGTTTTAACATCAATGCATTCTTTTGTGTTGCTGTGTGAGATTGCGTTTGAGATAAGATTTTTTATAACGCGGTTAAGCTGGATAGGATCCGCATTTACTGTCAAAGCTCTTTCGGGATTGAAATTTATGGTTATGCCTGATTTGTTTGCAATGGGCTGCATCTCAGATACTATACCTTCTATAAACGGATTTAGAACAATTGTTTCTTTTAATAACTTTATGCCATGCTCTTTAATTTTGTAAGTTTCAAGAAGAATTTGCACAAGGTCAATCAATTCTTTATTGGAAACCTGCATGTTTTGCAGCGCGACTTTTTGTTTTTCGGTAATCTCTCCAAACTTGCCTTCAAGTAAAAATTCAACAATATTAGCTTCGGCAACAATCGGAACTTTCAGGTCATGGGTCAGCGTCGCCACAAAATCTTCTTTAAGCGTTTCAATTTCGCGTTCGTTTGTAACATCTTTAATCAAAAGTACAAAACGATTCTTTTTGTCATCGGTTTTTAACTTTTGGGAACTTATAATAAAATTATTTGTCGGAGTGTGTTTTATAAAAACATCATCACCGTTAAGTTTATCAATACTTAAACCGTCTGCAATTTCAATGAATTCAAAAATATTTTTGCCGACAATGTGCTTGCCTTTTACACCGAACCAGGTGGAAACCTTCGGCGTCGCACGCAAAATGTCATTGTGTTCGTTTATAATCAAAATTCCGTCGGACAGAGAATTAATAACGGATTCCAGAAGTCTGTTTTGCCTCATTAATTCCGCCTGATATTCAACAATCATTTTTTCGCGATCGTTCAGAGTTTCAACCATCCTGTTAATACTGTCCGTAACATTCTGGTATGTAGGATGTTCAAGTTTTTCTATTTTAGTTGTTAAATTCCCGTAGCGTACGGAATTAACCGTATTTGTAACAGTGCCTAAATAATCGTTAATTTTTGACCATCGTTTGTTTGTTTTTCGAGTAATGAAAAACAGTAATATGAAAACCAGAATTAATCCGCTGTTAATAATATATGAAATCATTTTGCCTCAGCCCTATCTTATGATATAATTATAGCAGATAAGAGGATTTTTGTCATTGATTAAGTTACCTGAAAGTATAAAATGGATTATAACTGATTTTGACGGTGTTATGACCGATAATTGTGTGTACATTCACGATGACGGTGTTATGGCACGCAAACTTAATTTTAAAGACGTAATGGGTTTTTCCATCCTCAGAAAAAACGGTTATAATATTGCGATAATTTCCGGCGAAAAGAATTTGGCAATTGAAACACTCGCAAAAAAATTTCAAATTGATGAAGTTCATCAAAATATCAGGATAAAAATTGATGTATTAAAATCAATTGTAGAAAGATATAACCTGTCTTTAGATGATTTTGTATACATAGGTGATGATGTAAACGATCTGGCATGCCTTGAATATGCCAAGTATAAAATTACTGTTCCGCATGCTCCGGCAAAACTTAAAAATTTAGAAGGTATTCAAATAACAGAAAAAGACGGCGGTGAAGGTGCATTTAGAGAGGTGGCAGATTGTTTGGCTGGGTAAAGAAAATATCTGATAAAATAAAGGATTTGAATTCATCTGTTGATAAATATAAAAAAGAAACCGACAATCAGACGATTCCTTCTGTTGCTTATGTAAATCGCGCGAAAAAGCTTATTGATAAAATGCGTTATGATGACGCAAAAAAAGTTCTGGAAGAGGCTCTTGAAATAACACGAAAAGATGCGCTTGTTTATAAATATCTCGGAGTGTGCGAAGAAAAATTGGGGAATTATCAAGCCTCAGTTATTGATTATCAAAAGTCGGCAGAGCTAAACCCTCAGGACAAAAATATCTGGCATAAATTGGGTTTGGTGCAGATTACATTGAGAGATTATGCAAATGCTGAATTATCTTTTGTTCAGGCAGATAAAATTTCGCCGATAAATACGGATATCCAGACCGGCTGGGGAATGTCATTATTTAAACAGAAAAAATATAAAGAAGCTCATGAAAAATTTTTGAAGGCAATACAAATTAACCGTTATAATTTTGCTGCGATGCTTTTGGCGGCAATAAGTGAAGTGAGATTAGGAAAATACGACGATGCCGAACAGAAGTTAAGTTTCTTGGCCGGTGCCAATCCGAATGAAAGTTGTATGTATGAGTTCGCGAATTTGTATTTCTTAAAAGAAAATTATGAAGCATCAATCAGGTATGCAAAACAGTCTATAGATTTTAATCCGAATATGCTTCCCGCATATCTTTTGCTCGGCAAAATATATTCTCTGGAATTTGATTATGAGAATTCTGTAAAGTATTTTTCACTTGCCAAAGACAGAGACCTTGTTAATCCGCTTTTGTATCTAGAATGGGGAAATGCTCTGGTCAGATTGTGCAGGTTTGAAGAAGCAAAAGAAATGTATCAAAAAGTTCTGTTCGAAGATTTGGAAAATCCTGAAGCTCAGGCTGGCATGGCTTTGTGCGCTGCGGAAACAAAAGATTTTGAAAAAGCTTATAATTTTATCGGATTTGCTGATGAAAAGGATTTTGACAGTGTATTTTTAATAGAAGCCAAAGGGGTTTCGGCATTTGCATACGGAAAAGTTCAGGAAGCAATAGAATATTTTAAACAGGCACTGGAAAAGGATTCTAAAGATGTTTACAATTATTTTCGTCTGGCAAAATGTTATGAGGCATTAGAAAATGACGAAATGATTCGTGATTCATATGATAAAATTTTAAAATTCAATCCAAAATGTTCAAAAGCATACGTGGAATATGCAAAATATTTAATTTCTAAAAATGATTATAATGACGCGAAAAGAAAGCTTACCAGAGCGGAAAAGCTGGAGCCTTTTAATCAGGAATTGTTAAATTTGTTATTTTATACAAGTTACATACTTGTCAAAGAAAACGTTTGTGAATATAATGTTAAGGAAGCAATATCAATTGCAGACAGAATAAATAAATTTGAATACCCCGAACTTAGGGCGGAGTTAGAAGAACTTTTAAAAGGTATAAAACAGAACTGATGAAAAAGATAATAGTGCAAAAATTCGGCGGCACATCTGTTGCGGATACCGAAAAAATAAAAAATGTAGCTAAAGTTGTAATCAGAGAAAAAGAAAACGGGAATGATGTGGTCGTTGTTGTGTCAGCAATGGGGCATACAACAGATCATCTGGTTAAAATGGCTAAATCATTAACTCCCAATCCTTCAAGCCGTGAAATGGACATGCTTTTATCAACAGGAGAATGTGTTTCTATTGCATTATTAACTATGGCAATTCAAGCTCAAGGGTATGACGCAATAAGCTTTAACGCAATGCAAGTCGGAATTATGACGGAAAATATTCATTCAAAAGCACGAATTGTAGATATAAAAACCGAAAAATTGCGAAAAAATCTTGAAGAAGGTAAAATAATTGTTGTTGCCGGATTTCAGGGAGTAACTGAAGACGGTGAGATTACAACACTCGGCAGAGGCGGCTCTGATACTTCTGCGGTTGCGCTGGCTGCTGCTTTAAACGCCGAACGCTGTGATATTTATACTGATGTTGAAGGCGTTTATACAACAGACCCGAGGGTGGTTCCTAATGCATCAAAACTTGATGAAGTTTCTTATGAAGAAATGCTGGAACTCGCTCATGCAGGTGCTAATGTTCTTCATCCGAGAAGCGTTGAAACCGCCAAACAATTTGCGGTTCCGATGAGAGTCAGAAGTAGTTTTAAACTCGAAGATATGGGCACATTAATTGTAGGAGTTGAAAAAATGGAATTATACAGACCGGTTGCAGGTGTTGCTGCAGATTTAAGTCAGGCAAGAATTGTCGTGTGTGATGTTCCGGATAAACCCGGTGTCGCTGCAGGGTTGTTCAGTGCGTTAGCAAAAGAAAATATTTCTGTTGATATGATTATTCAATCTTATGCAAGAAAGATATCTAATACAAATGATATTGCGTTTACGGTTGATACTAACGATTTGCCTAAAACTTTGTCGGTGCTTGATAAATTAAAAAATGAAATCGGCGCTTCTGATATCAAAGTTGATGATGAAATTGCTAAAGTTTCTATAGTGGGCGCAGGCATGATTGATCGCCCAGGGATTGCGTCAACTATGTTTGAAACTCTTGCAACATTAAATATTAATATCAAAATGATTTCTACAAGTGAAATAAAAATAAGTTGTCTTGTGGATAAATCAGATGCCCAGAAAGCTGTAAAAGCTCTGCATACTGTATTTAACCTTGAAAGTGATGTCATAGCCGATGTCAAAGGTGACCTTCCGGATGTATAAAAAAAAGGGAGCGCATGCCCCCTTGGAATTAAGAATAGCTGGAAGTATGAAAAAGATTTAATTATATTAAATTATAATGATAAGTATTTGACAATTGCCCGATAAGTATGATTTACTCCTACATTCGGGTGATTTTTTTGTAATTTTTTATTGCCCGGTTGGCTATCCGGTCGGAGGATGACATATCTTAAAAAGCCCGAATAAGTGTACTTTTGCCACTTTATGCTTAAAGCCTTGAAATATTTGGGTTTTAGTATTCTTAATATAACTTTACAATAAGGGTTGACAAAAATTATTTTATAGTTTATAGTGAAATTGTTAGGATGAAGTGTTAAAAAAACACTTAATACAAAACCTCGAAAGGAGGTAAAGGAAATGAGAGTAACATCTATAAATAACATAAACACAAAACATATTACATTTGGTGAAAACAATATGAATAATATAACACCGAAAATCGGTCTTTTATCTTTGCAGAATTCAGATAAATTAAAATTTGAAAAGAATTTGCGTTTAACTCAAGAAGCAGACGCCGTTCAGTCTAATCCTGTAAAGGCGTTGGGCTGCAAGTTTGCCAAGGCTTATAATATACTATTTTCACCAAAAAAAGACTCTAATAGAGCAGAAACTTCATACATCCATTTGCCATATATGGCATAATGGCATAGAATCCTTAACTACTTACCCCAATTAACTATAGCAATTTAGCAATTTACCCCAAATTGCTAAGTTTTTTTTATTTAAAGAGCTTTTTATATAAAAGCTCTTTTTAAATATCTGCGCCGCCCTCTGTCATTTTTTTGTGAGCTTTTTGTGCACCTTCGGTTTTTTGAGCAAAAGATAGTGCAAATGCTGTTGCTTCCTGGTCTCTTGCAACAGCTTCCGTTAAAGCAAGAGTGTCTTCCATTGATAGTCGGCTTAATGTATTATCATTTACATTTTTTAAGTATTTCTTGAAATTTTCTTGAGCTTTGAAATCAAACCCCGGTAAATCCATTTTTAGTGAGTACCATTTGTAAAATTGGTGCAGCATATATAAAGGTTCGATATTGCCTTCTCTCATGACAAAAGCCGGCTTAAATTTCAGCGAAAATTTTGTGGTTGTAAAGAGATTAAGATATAAAGCCTTTAATCCTTTTAATTCACATATCAATCCTTCATCTTCGCCTATTGCTGCCAGAATTTTGTCAGCATTATTTATTTTGTATACTTTTGTCCCTGCGGCAATTATGTAATCCAACAGCTTATGGGGGTTGTTTTGGCAGTTTTTTACAATATCTTCAACATTTTTTTTAACAAGTTCTTTATTTTTCTCGGTTTCCAAAGTTAGTGTCATATGTTCAGTTGGAGAAAGAACGGTTTTGGAAGTCTTATTGCCATATGTATGTTTAAGACTTTTATTTAGCCTGTAAGTAAGAGTTTTTTCTTGAATTGTGAGAAAATAATAAAGAATTTTTCTGATAAGTTTTTCCATATAAATATTATACAATATTTTATGTCATCTGCTTTCATACATATAAATGAATAAAATTTGCAAATTTTATGAAAAATTGCTATAATTATCTCAAAACAAGGAGGAAAGCCATGAAAAATAGAGAGTTTAAGAGTATCGGGGGGGGGCGACCCTTCTAAGTAGATATAGCAAGGGTTTTGTGGGGCCAGCAGGGGGAATGTGTCTTTTCGACGACGCTCCCGCCTCCGGCTCCGCTATAGTCTCAAAGACACATTCCCCCTGCTCTCAATCATGTGACTTTTGGGAAAAGATACTAAGATACTATGATACTAAG
>CALVBW010000021.1 GCA_944325945.1 Candidatus Gastranaerophilales bacterium
AAGAAATTATTAAAGTAATTGAAACAGAGCTCAAAAAGAAGTTCGGTTCGGATTTTTACATTAAGCCTGAAGGTGTAGTAGATAATATTGTCACTTCAGCCGCTATGATGGTAATGTCTTTACAGCTACAGATAGCCTTTCTGGCAAAGCAGTTTGATCCCGAGACAGCGGAAGCTTACTGGCAAGATGCCTTGTATGAACGTATAGGTGTAAAAAGATTGGATGAAAGCCCCACCGTATTTAAGAAGAAACTCAAGGGGAATTCAGGTTATACAGGCAGTGCCGGAAGTATAACAATCCGTTCATCAGTGTCAAATGAAGAATTCACGAACAGCGAGTCATATACGATAGGAGAAGACGGAACAGCGGAGATAGAATTTGAGAGCGTAATCAAAGGAGAAATACCGGTAAATACGGGGGAGAGATTTGTAATAGTAGAGGCACCGAACGAGATAAAAGAATTGACAGAAGAGGAAGCGAGCGAGATAGTAATAGGACGGGAGAGGGAATCGGATTCGGAATTCAGAGTGCGCTTCAGGAATTCAAAATCCCGAAACGCGAGAGCAACAAGGAATGCGAATATAACAAATTTATTACCGTATGTGGATGCACCGGGGTATTTGCGAATATATGACAGGAAAACGGATAATACGATACCAGTAGGGACATTAAAAATAATCGCAAAACATAATACAACGGACGAGGAATTTGCAAAAGCAATATTTGAAACAGTAGTGGACGGAGTTGCATTTATAGGAGATACGAGTGTAGAGGTAAAGGATTCCGAGGGTCAGGTAGTAGAGATAAGCTGGAAGAACGCGGAGGAGGTAGGGATAGATATAACAGGAAAAATAAAGATAAAAAGCGGATATTACCCGAATACGGTAATGACGAAAGTAAAAGAAAGCATAATAGAGTATATAGAGAAACGAGTATACGGATTAGAATCAACGATCTACGCAACGGAGTTCATAATCCCGATGTTAGAAACTGACGGAGTAGAGGCTGTAACGGAAGTGGAGGTAAAGAAGAGCACGGACAACACCTTTACGGACAGCGTAGCTTTAACCCGGGAAGAAGTTCCCTCCTTTGCGACTGATAGTATCACTCTCATTAATGTAACAACATAAAGAAAGGAGAAAAAAATGAGTGTTTATGACAATTTAATCAGTATTCTTTTCAAACTGCCGGACGGCAGAAGTTTGGAGGAGTATTTCAAAAACGTACTGCTTGTCGGAAAAATTAATACGGGCGACTTGCAGTCAGATGTTGAGTTTCCGTCAACAGGATTAAAAAAGTATTCATCCTATGACGAAGTTATTGCGGATTTTGTCCCGACATCACAATTTGCGCTGGAAGCGAATGCGGTATTTAATCAGAAAAATAATACCCAGACGACTTCACAAATCCAGTATCTTATGATTGCCGAACAGGGCGCGTCAGAATCAGTTGCTGACGCATTGAATAAAGCAAAATCCGTTGACGGTAAATTTGTAAAAGTAGTTCCTGTATCGCGGGAAACAGCTGATATTAAAGCAGTTGCGGGCTGGTGCCTGACAAACGACAGGTTCTGCGATTTTGTGGTAACCGATGTTGATGATGTCGCGGAAATTGCTGCTGCTGAAAACAATTACGCATATGCAATTTTCAGAAAAAATGCAACCGATCCGATTGCATCCGCTGTTGCATCAACTTCTACATGCGGATATTTCGGCGGAAAAGACGGCTCCGCACAGTTTACACAATTGGCGGGTATTATGCCGGAAACATATTCCGATACCGAAATTTCCGAAATGAATTCATCTAACGTGGCTTATTATACAAATGTTTCGCCTATTGACGGCGGTGAAACCGACAGTTTCGGCTATAACTGGGTAATCGGATCAAGAATGCTCGGCGGTGAACTCAGACAGCGTCAGATGATTATGCATTATATTAAAAAGTCTATGGGCTTGATGGCGTTGGAATTCTTTAATCAGAAACCTGTTTACGACGAAACAGGAAACAATCTTTTGCTTTCTATGGCTGAAAAACAGTTCAGAAGTTTTCAAACTTATAACCTTGTTATTGCAAATACTGCAGATCAAACAGGTTATGAATTAAAAGTTACACCGATAAGAACAGGTTCGGACAGTATTATGAACACTGATACCGAAGCTTATAACGCAAAGAAATTTAAGCTTACGGGCTACTATTACGATGCAATTGTCGGTGAAAAGGTTGATTTCTTATTCTACGTAGACCCGTCAGATGAGCAGGTGGAACAAATTTTAGGTGAATAACACAGAAAGGAATAATAAAATGGCAGTATATGATGCAAAAAATATACAATTTGTGTGGAGAGGTATGACCCTGACAGGCGCAGGCGACGACCACGCTTATAATATTACCCAGCAAAATGACAGCTTTACTCCCTATAAAGGCGTTCAGGGAGAAGGTTTGAATATTGTAAATAATACCAGACAATGGCAGATTACACGTTCTTTTAAAGTTGACAGCGTGTCTTTGCCTGTATTAATTCAGGATAATCTCAACGGCGTTGAGGATACTCTTGTCGTACGTGATTTGAATACAGGTGCCGCGGATACTTTTTCAAATTGTGTAATTATGAATATTTCGGGCGAGCAGGACAGCGCAACAAGAATTGTTACCTGGAATGCATTGACCAGAAACGGTAAATAATCGGGGGAAATTCCCCCGGTTTTGCCGGTAAAAAATTAAGATTATAAACTGAAAGGAAGAAAATATGACACTTGAATGTACCGTAGGCGGTCATAAATATGAAACAGAACCGCTTTATTTTGAGGATTTTACAACGCTGGGGTTTATGGCGGAAGAAAAAATTTACCCGTTTTTAACCTGTCTTTTTGCATGTATAACAAATGATTTGTCGGACAGTGAGCTGTTAAAAGCACTTTACAGTTCGTGTAAAGATATTTTTAACCGTGAAGATTTAAAATTTATCTCAAATTTAGCCTTAAATCGTGAGCATTTGCGTATTGACGGGAAAATACCGGATAATCTGGAATGGGAAAAACACTGGCAAAAAGCGGGTTTTAGCGACTACAGGGTTGTATGTTTCAATTTTATAAGGATGAACCTCGGAAATTTTTCGAATTTGTCCGCACTGCTGCCGGCGGAGTGGACACAGAACTTTTTATCCCGTCTGGAAAACAAATTCTCAATACTGTTTACAAGCCTAAACGCTCTTTTAAAAAAATAAAAGCAGATGTTACAAAACAATTGATGAATATTTTTATACTGAATAAAAAATGCGGTATCGGTGTGAATTTGGATGAAATAAAGAAGATGACCCCTTTTGAGGGTTATTTTTTTATTAAAAATGTCGCGGATACTCTTGCAATATTAAAAGAAATGAGGAACAAACGTGGAAATTAAAGAATTTATGATAAAAATTGTATCTGAATTTGACGATTCGGGTTTTAGAAAACTCGATGATATGCAGTCCGATACGCAAAAATCAATGAAAAAACTATCTGATTTTTTGAGAAACTTTTTTTCGTTTCCGGAAAATGTAGAGCAGGTTTTGAACGGTGACAATACATCAGAGTATATATCAAATAAATCCGAAACAAATTCTACCGTCCCTAAGACGAAAAACAGCAGCGGAAAAGTTTCAGCAGGCGATGTTCCTTCAGGAAAATACGAAAAGAATTTTTTAGGTAACCTTTTGCCCTCAATTTCATTAAACTCTTTTCTTAACAAATCGTCCTCCGGTTTAAAAAAAATCATAACCCCAATTGCCGGAGGACTTTTCTTTAACGGACTATTCAAAAAATCCCCCCTTGTCATTGACAAAGGTTTTTCCGGAGCTCCGCAAACATTCTTATACGGTGCAGTCAATAAAAAAAATCAAAATGACAGCTCTGATTTGGATAAAACATTTACTGCAGCTCACGTACGATATCTGAGTGAATATAACAGGCATTATAACAGGGATTATCAGAGAAATGACATCAGTAATATGTCGTCGGAATCTTCCCGGTTTCTGTCGGAGATTGCTTCATTTGTAAATTTGACATCAATGGGAAATACTGTTTTGAATTCCGGATTGGAAAATTATAACTCTGATGAATTTAACACAAATGATTTTAACAATACAGCGACAACAACGGCAATACAAAATTCAGAAAGTGTTTCAAATAATTCATCCGGCACATACACATTGAACGTAGCAGAAGGTGCAATTCAGATTAACACAACAGGTGAAAACCCTCAGGAAATCGGTCAATCTGTCAGGGAAGCATTAGCCGGTGCTCTGGATGATTTTATATTGAAACGGGGATACGGAGGTTCAAATGAATAAATTAACTTTACCAAATCTTACAAACAAATCAGATACGCGTCTTTCTTATAATATTAATGACAGAGAATACATGTTTCATTTCAAATGGTGTGATACCTTTTGCATTGTAGATATTTATTTAATTGAAAACAACACAAATAACTATCTTATAAAAAGTGTACCTCTTACATTGACGGAGAATTTGATAGCGCGGGTCAGAGATAACAACCTTATTTCAGGCTCGTTATTTTTTCTGAACCGGTACAATGCGCCGTCAGAGCCGTCGCAGGACGATTTTCATACGGATTACTATCTATTATATACGGAAGAATAAATTATGGACGAAAAATCATTAGAATTTAATTTGATTATAAAAACAGAATCCGACAAAGCTGCTGAAATAAGCGGATTGGATATAGATTTTGATATCGTAAAGACAAATACATCAGAAAATAATAAAGCATTGCTTACAGTCTGGAATCTTAACGATAATTTGTACCAGACTCTTACGGAAAAAAATGATAAAATATGCATTTATGCATCATATGATGCGGAAGAGCAGATTTTATGTTTCAGAGGCTCTATTCAAAAAATTGAAAAAAGAAAAGCTCCCGGGCATGCGGATATCCCCGTTTATATAGAGTTATCGGACGGCAGACAGGCTTATACTAATGCATTTATGAATAAGAATTACCGCGGCAGTGTAACTTCAACGGCAATAATCAAAGATTGTATAAGTGCAATGGGTTTGAGTACGGGTACTATGAGCTCAAAACTGCCGGAAAGGACTTATGATTCTTATAAAGCAAAGGGGCCTGCGCACACAATATTACAAAAAATATGCCGTACGCTGGGCGCGCAGTTCAGTATTCAAAACGATCTTGTGAATATTGTAACGCCAAATGACGAACCCGTAGAGGAAACAGCTTTTGAATTGAATATTGAAAATTCAATGACTCCGAGAAGAACAGGATTTGATGAAACTGTTATTCAAACCGGATTTGCGCCTCATATAAATCCGAATTCATCCGTGAAATGTAATTTTACGGAGATTTCGGGATTGAGAGTCGTAAAACGGGTGCATTCATTCGGAAACAATTACGGAAAAACAATAATAACGGAGATTACGGTATGAGGACATTTAATGATGGTTTGGACGATATATTAAACGGCTTTTCAAAATCATTACCGGTTGAAAAGCCTTGTAGAATTACCCGTGTAAATTCGCAATATTCTGTTGATGTTGAGTATTATGACAATTCGGGAGTTGATAACCTTTATAACGTACCTGTCAAACATATTCAAACACAGAGTGCGTATGTATTTTTAGGTTTAAAGTCGGGTGATTGCGGCACAATAAGATTTTTTGACAGCGATGTAGGGGACTATTACGGCGGGACGACTCAGAAAATTCCCGAAACACGATGCCATGATATAAACGATAATTTATTTTCCGTCGGATTTTATCCCGCACAGTCGCAGTATGTGTTCCCTCAAGGTGATATTGTAATCGGAACCACGTCCGGCGCTGTTATAAATGTTACGGGCGAGAATATAACAATAACAGGCGGCACAATAGATATTTCGGGAAGTTCCGTGAATTTAGGCAATGATACAACAATTGACGGTAAAAAATTTCTTGAACACACGCACACAAACGGTAATAACGGAAGTCCGACAGGCGGAGTAATATAGGAACATTAAAAAAGGAGAAAAAATGGATATATTAATGCAGAATAACAGATTGCCGATGGTAAACGGAGATTTCCAGCTCGTAAGCGGCGTAGATGAGATAAAGCAGCATGTAATTGTTGCATTGAATACTTTTTTCGGAGACTGGATTCTTGATTTTGAAAAAGGTATTGATTATGCGTACGGCTTCCGGCACGATGAGTTTTTGGAGTACGACATAAAAAATCAGTTGTCCGGAATTGACGGAGTTCTGTCAGTGGATGATTTGACTATGGAATATGATAAAGAGAATTTAGTTATGAAAGTCACGGCGAGTTTAAACACAACTTACGGACGACTTGATGTAAGAAATACAATAAACAGAGGTTAAAATTATGATATATAACGTACGGAATATGGAATTAGTGTGGCGGGGTCTGACATTAACGGGTTTCGGGTCTCAAAAAGTTGAGATAACCCAGCCGCAGGATATGGCAAGCGGGAACCTTGTATACGGGATTTTCGGCGAATGCTTCAGCATACCTAATAACAAACGCGGATGGCAGATTGTGGCATCATTTCATCCGTTAAGTCTTTCATATCCAATACTGGAGCAGGATAATCTGTATAACTTTGCGGATACACTGATTGTAAGAGACTTAAATACAGGCGTAACGGATATTTTTACGGATTGTATAATTTTTTCTACAGATAAGAAAAAAGACAGCGACGAGCGTATTGTAACCTGGCTTGCCGCTAAACGTAACGGCAGATAATGCGAAAGGACGGAAAAAATATATTTAAATAATAGCCGGCGCTACTGTTACAAATGGCATGAGTGAAGGTATTTCAAAAGATACTGAAAGACCCTCTTGTATCACCATAGGCATCATATTGTGTAATGTTGTTACCAAAGATACTGAAAGATCCTGTCGTATCACCATAGGCATCATATTGTGTAATGTTGTTACCAAAGATACTGAAAGATCCTGTTGAGTTACCATAGGCATCATATTGAGTAATATTGTCTCCAAAGATGCTGAAAGACCCTGTTGTGTCGCCATGTGAATCATATTGTGTAATGTCGTCTCCAAAGATGCTGAAAGACCCTGTTGTGTCGCCATGTGCATCATATTGTGTAATGTTGTCTCCAAAGATGCTGAAAGATCCTGTTGTGTCACCATGGGCATTATATATGGTTATACGTGATGAATCATTAATTTTATCCGTCCACTCGTAGTTGTCTGCTTTTGGAGATCGAGCAACAGCAACTAAAATTGGAATAATAGTATTTGACTGAGAATTTTTGACGGTGACTTTAGGCAGTTGTTTAGTTTCTTGTTTGTTTTTTTTTCGGGAATAATATTCATCCCAGGTAAAAACATTGTAAAAATCAATAACCTGGTCTTCGCTGTCAAATTCAAAGATATGCTCTCTGTCAATGAGCACGAAACTGCCGAGTTTATTACCGCTCAAATCATAGTGTGTAACAACGCCGTCGTCAGAAATTTTGTAAAAGGAAATGATATCGCCGTCAGCTTCAAAATTAAAAATGTCCAGAATACTCCGATACCAGCCGGTATCAGGTCTATCGTATTTGTAAATTGTATTACCGGAGACTTTGTATCTAAATATAGGATTCTTGTCTTTGGCATCAGATCCCGGATATTGATAAATATATTCGTCATATCCCCAATTACGCAAAGACCAAAAATCATGAGATGCCGTTACATCCATTTTTGTTACACCATCTTTGTGATGTGTAACAAGTCCTGCAATTTCTTTTTTAGCCGGCGAGAGTTGTCTTATAGCGATAATCTCGTCCTGTTTAAAAGCCTTTGCCCATTTTGGTGCATTATACATTCCTGTATTAACCATAATAGAAATAACGCCGAGGATAGTATCTTCATCGGTAGCCGGAGTATTAGGCGCAAGCATAAAAAATACAACAAGTAAAACAAATAGTTTTTTTAGCATAAATTTAATCCCTTAATGTGTCACATTATAGCATAAAAATAAAAAGTTCAAAATAGTACCTGAAAAAAGAAAGGAGAAAAAGTATGAAAATTGTCAACAAAGGTTACACTTTATCAGCAGCATAAAAATTACTGAGAATAAAATGCCGCAGGAGAAGTTCATTGCGGCATTTACGTTGGAACAAAATATTTAAGTGAAAGGCGGTAAAAATGACAAAACCAACAAAGCCTAATATCAATTTTCCAGAAGGATTTGCGATAGAGGGTCAGAAAACAGATTTTTTAGACGAACAAATTCAAAACGGGTTTGATCCTGTAGACCCGGATGTACTTGCAGGTGACAATTTAAACAAACTCATAGACGACACCTATAAAGGCCTGCACTACTCAATGGACGGAGTAAACGACCTTTATAAAGGAGCTGTACTTTACGACGAAACCGAAACCTATACGAATAAGTCAATTGTTTTTAATATTGACGAAAACGGCAACGCAGCTGTTTATCAATCACTGGTTAATGACAATACCGGTAACGCCCTGACTGACGGGACGAAGTGGCAGAAAATCGAACCCTGCCTGAAAGACCGCGTGACGAACTGCATAAGCGAGTTACCTAAGGGAGTGGAATACGAACTGGCAGACGGTACATTAACCATAAAAGCGGGAAGCATACTGCAGGTGCCTTACGGAGTAGAAGACTTAACCTCAACCTACCCTGTAGGGGCGACGTTTCTGAACGATAATTTCAAGGTAACAGACACCCAGTATGCATATAACAAATTTCAAGTCTGGGTAGAGGTGCAGACAGATATAACATATAGTAAAATAAGCACAACTACGTCAAAATATTATTTTGCAATAAGTATAACCGGAAATCAAGGACTAGTATTAAGAACGGGTATAAGCGGAACATCCGCACCGACAAGCGAGCTGGTATTGTATTACAATACCAATACAAATCTCGTATCATTTACCGAAGAGGACAGTACAACTCCGGAAACCGATGTAGTGTCTTTACCGTTGTTTGAAGGACAAAGTGACGGAGAATATTCTTTAGGGAGCATAGATAACATATATAATCCTGTAAGCTATATAGGCACCACCTGCTTTATGAATAAAGGAGTAAAGATATTAGCGCCTGCGGGGAGAAATGAGAACGGGACATTAAAGAATGTGGAATATAAGCTTGGAACTGCATATACATTTAATGCGCCGTCAACAGATACATATTACCTGTATTTGAATGCAACAAGCGGAAGTATTCGGATGTGCTGGATACAATCAACATTTATAAGTAATGAAAAACCGGTATTATTAAGCGGCACAACAAATGCAATGTGGATTAACCCGCAAACAAATGAAATAAAGGTATCCAATGACGGAGGTGCAAGCTGGGAAGAATTTATAGCGGCAAAAGTAGGAATAATAAAAGACGGAGTTGTATACTCAAAAGAGCCTTTGGAACTGCTGAAACAAACAGACGGGAAAAAGATATCAGGTTTATCAATGCCGTCAGAGACCCCTGTGGCATTAACACTCGGGGCGAGCGGAAGTGAGTATACGTCTCCCGCAAACGGATATTTTTACTGTCAGGTAACAAATAGCGGAGCAGTGGGTCATTATTATTTGACGGCAACACTTTCGGATAAGGAAGATAATTTCCTGATGACATCACGCTGTAATACATATGCGCCGAATACAACAAGCGATTATTCAAATCAGGTAATAATTCCGGCACGTCAAGGTCAAAAAGTGACAATAACCTATACAAACAATAACAGACAAATAACAAAAACGCTTAGATTTATTTATGCACAAGGAGAGGTGGAATAATGTATTACGTAGAAAAAGAAAACGAAATAGTATTGTATGACACAGATAAAACCAGATTGGAACAAACAATAAACTTTATGCCGCAGTATGCGGGCTTGGAAATAAAAGAAACAGACCGCCCGATAGTGGAATTTGAGTTTGCGGACACGGAAGAATACGCACAGGCAGAGGCTCAGAGGGAACGTCAAAGGCTGAATCTTTTGAATTTAACAAAGGCGGATGTACTTCTGGCATTGTATGAAGATAAAGGCTTAACGCCTGACGACATAAAAGAAATGCTGAAAGATAACGTGCCTGCGTTAATCAAATTCGACTATGCAAGCTCATATTATCGCGGCGATGAGGTGGTAAATACTCTCGGGCTTGCTTTAGGCTATACGACAGAGGAAATGGACTATCTGTTTGAGAATAAAACATTCCCGCAGGATGTGTCTTCCGATACGGATGATGACAGTGATACAGATAATGATTCAGACAGTGACGCGGATACTGACACGGACAGTGACACTGATAATGATAGCGACACAGATAGTGACAACGACACCGACACTGATTTGGACAGCGACACAGATAATGAAGAAAGCGAGGTAACAGAATGAACGAAGAAATGAAACAGGCATTGTTGGAATGCTGCGAAAGAAACTGCGAAGTATTAAGCCCTTCTGTTGTAGCTTTTATGCAGGATTTGGTAAACACAGCGATTGAAACATCCGACACCAAAGTGGATGATATGTTTGTACCTATCATTAATATGGGATTTGATGTTCTGGATGATTTTCTTGCAAACCAGATTGACAAAATCGACGGGGTAGAAGGGTAATGGATGTAGCGGATGCAATTAAATCAGTCGGAGAGGCTTTTACGAGCCTCTTCAACTGGTTAAGGACAAACAAGGAAGAACAATCCGAAACCCAGTTGATAAAAGATAAAAAACGCCTTAAATCGGCAGCAAATATTGCGGAGGAAATCTTTGATATTACGGATAAATACAAGGACTTTTTTGACGCAAACGACACTGAAAATTACGACAAATTACGAAAAAAATTTGACAAAAAGGACTGAATATGCCGGAACAACCTGATAAATGTTTTGAACATCATATGATGCTCAAAGCTGAACTTGAAAATTTTAAAAAAGAATTTGATGATTTGACCCGAAGCTGCCGTGATATGCACTGTTTCTTTTTCGGCGGTATAACCCAGTCGGACGGACATATTTCGTTTGTTGACAAGGTCAACAGTCTTTATGATTCCCAGCAAAATACCCGCAAGTTTTACAATACTTTTTTGAGTATTTTCGGAGGGTTAATTGTAACGGGACTCATAAGTCTCGGAATAGGTATCCATACGCTTTCCGTGACAAGCTCGACACTCGAGGATGTGATGGCAAATACAAGTCAAATCCGGCAGGAACAAATGGAAATCCGGCTGGAAGTTGCGCAATTAAAAGCAAAGGAGAAAAATGAAACTTACTGACAATTTTACGATAAACGAACTTACATATTCGGTGACGGCTGCGGCGAATAATATAGATAACCGTCCGTCAGTTGAAGTGATAGCAAATTTAAAAGCATTATGCGAAAACGTTTTGCAGCCGCTGCGAAATCATTTGGGTTGTCCGGTAATTGTTACAAGCGGTTACAGGTCACCCGAGTTAAATAAAAAAATAGGCGGCAAACAAAATTCTCAGCACCTGAAAGGTCAGGCGGCGGATTTTGTGGTGCCGCAGAAGAATTTGGAAGACATTTTCAGTTATATAAAAAATACTCTTCCTTTTGATCAGCTGCTTCTGGAAACGGGTAAAGCCGGCAAATGGATTCATGTTTCCTTTTGCTCAAACGGCTACAACAGACGCCAGGCTGTTGACAATTACCTTTCATAATCTTTAATCCTTCGAACCCCTGCCTCCTGCAGGGGCTTTTTTTATATCCCGAAATCAATATAAATCCTCGCACGCTCTATTGAATAAGTTGAGTAATCCTCATTTTTCGTCTGTTTGATTTTATTTCTGTTTTCAAGATAGCGCTTGAAGTTCAGGGCTTTGGAATTTGATTTGTAAATCCCTTTTACCTGTTTTTCGCCGACAAAGGGGTCATATTTGTACAGAATAAAAATTTCTTCTTTTGAAACATCCATAGCAACAATATGGAATATTTTTTCGTTTTGTCAAAAGCGGGCGGTATAAATTTACCGTCCGCCGTTTAGGAGTTGCTAATGAAAAAAAATTATTTAACCGTTAATTTCTTTTTAGATTCTTTTTCCATATGAACTTTAGGTGCGTGGATTTTTAATACACCGTGTTCAAGTTTAGCATCTGTTTTTTCGACATCAATTTCTTCAGGGAAGTAAACAGTTCTTGAGAATTCGCCGTATTTGAATTCTGATTTTTTGTAAGATGTTTCTTCTTCCTCGGTTTCTTCTTCTTTTCTGGCGTTGATAGTAATATATTTTTTATCAATGTCAATATCAAGATCTTCTTTTTTAACCCCGGGTAATTCTGCTTTTACGACAAATTCTTTGCCTTTATCTGTCATTTCGACGGGCATTGAGTATTTGTCCATATCTTCCCAGTAGGCAGCTTCCGGAAAATAGCTGTCAAAGTGTCGGTTCAGTAATGAGCTTATTTCATCATTAACTGTTCTTATAAAATTCTCCGGTGTTTTTCTAACTAAAAATTTCATATTCAACACTCCTTTCAAATTTCCTTACTCTCTACACTTACGTTATAACTCTGTTTTTGCGAAAACCGTTTGTTTTTAACCAAAAATTAACAATTAATGTAAAAAGTGAATAAGTAAATAAGTGAATAAGGGAATAAGGGAATAAGGGAATAAGTGTTATATAAAAAGCAATCTTGATAAAATTCCGCACAGATTAATCCATGATACAACTTATTCCCTTATTTACTTATTCCCCTATTCCCTATATAATAGCAACCATGGATAACGAATTAACGGTAAGAATAGAAAGTTTATCCAATCTCGGATACGGAATAGCGCGAGCAGACGGAGCCGTAATATTTACGGAAGGTGCGTGCCCCGGTGACCTTGCAAAAATACGGATTACCGGACGTAATAAAACGTATTATAATGCCAGAGTCGTTGAAGTTCTTGAACCTTCCCCGCACCGTGTCAAACCTTTCTGCGCTATGCAAAAAGTATGCGGCGCCTGCCAGCTTCAGTTTATTGATTACGATTATCAATTGGAGCTAAAACGCAGTGTAGTCGAGGATACAATGCGAAAAATCGGCGGGATTGATATTAAAATTCATAACACAATTCCAAGCCCTCAGATAAAAGAATACAGACACAAAATTCAATATCCTGTTGCTCAGACAAAAGTGTCAAAGCGGTTTTTGGCGGGGTATTACAAATCCGGCACTCACGAAATTGTCAATATCAAGCACTGTCCCATACAGCCTGAAATTTGCGATGAAATCATTGATTTTGTAAGAGAAAATGCTTTTGTATACGGTATTTCGGCTTATGATGAAAAAACTCATACGGGGATTTTGCGGCACGTTATTATAAGAAATTCCGTATCAACCGGCAAAAATCTTGTTGTATTAGTTGTAAATTCAGACAAAATTCCGCCTGAAGTTCAAAGATTTGCCGGGGCTTTGTATGAAGCATTTGAGGAAGTGTCCGGGGTTTGTGTAAATTTTAATACAAAAAAGACAAACGTAATTCAGGGTAAGATTTCAAAATGCGCGGCGGGTGATGATTTTATAGAGGAAAAAATTCTGGATAAAACATTTTTAATCGGTGCCAACACGTTTTTTCAGGTTAATCCGAAAAGCGCGGAGAATATTTTCAGGTATGTAAAAGATTATATTGCGGAAAATTTTGAGAAACCGGTTATACTGGACGCCTATGCCGGTATCACGGCATTCGGAATATGCGTTTCTGATACTTGCGAAAAAGTTGTGAGCGTTGAAGAAAACGCTGATTCGTGTGAACTTGCCCGAAAATCTCTTGAATTAAATAATATAAAAAACGTTGAAATTCACAATATGGACGCAGGTGAATTTTTTGCGGAAGAAAAGAGGAAATTTGACGCAATAATTCTTGACCCGCCGCGGAAAGGCTGCACAAAAGAGGCTCTGGATAACGCGTTAAGGCTTGCAAAGGGCAAAATTATTTACGTAAGCTGCAACCCTGCGACTTTAGCCCGTGACTTGAAATATTTAACGGAAAACGGCGCTGTTGTCGAAAGTATTCAGCCGTTCGACATGTTTTGTCACACTTATCATATTGAAAATGTAGCTATTGTGGATTTTTCTCGAAATATTTGATGGAAGCACCGAACATAGCGTCTATATAATTTATGAGAGTAATGTCGTCTTTTTCGTCTTTGCGCAGCTGGATCAGTGCAAGTTCGCTGTTTTGTGCCTGTGTTCGTTTATGCCTGTAGTAATCTTTGGTACGGTCTTTAAGCGCTGCAAAATAGTTGTTAATAAGGGCTTTATTTTCGGGTGAGAAAGTTATCGGCGCCACATCATCTATTTTGTAAAAATCTTTATTTTTAGCGTTATCAAAAAGTTTTTTTGAAATTTTATTTCGCGCCTGAGTTTTAATCAGCTGGATATATCTATGCGCTTTAAACTCATTAGAGCCGATAGGAGCATCGGTAAAGTCAATATGCAGTTCGTCGAATTGTCTTATGAGGTTATAAACTTTTTCGGATTCAATGTGCTTCGCCTGAGCGTAATTTGGACCGAAAAGGACAATGAGTTCGTGTTTAATTTTATTTTTTTTAGCTTTTTTCTCAACAAAACGCATTTGAATATCTTCGTAGCCGGATTTTTGCGGTTCGCCAATTCCTTCAAGTCTGAAATCAATATCAGGTTTGCCGTTTACTTTTGCAAGAACATAACCGTGTTCTTCCATTGAGGGAAGAAACTTGTTATAGATAAAGCTTGTATCATACGGGTTAGTCATATATATTGTTGTTCTAATTAAATCAGGTACATCAAAAGAGCCTGAGCGGGTAACTTTACTGCTTGTGGATTTTGCTGATTTAATTGGGTTTTGCATTGCATATTGGCGGTCAAATGTTACGCCGTATTCCTCAAGCTCTTTTGCGACATCTTCCAGAGTATCGAAGAAAATATCCGCATAAACCCTGTATTTATTCATGTTATGCTCGTGCTGCATTTCAAAAGAGTCTTTAATTGTAGACTGTCCGAAAGACGGCGTTTTAGCTTGAATCCGCGGACGGCTTACGCCGCTGGTATAATTTGTTTTAGTAATATAAAAATTATTTATCGGGTTGATGATCATTATTTACCTTCCGATACCTCTAAAATTCCTGAATAATTTTTTTATTCTTATTATCTCATAAATTGTTTAAATTTTTACATAAGTTTACAGATGCAGGCTATGTTAAAGATTTTGGACAGATCTGCGGATTGAAATCATCCCGCACAGATTAATCTATGATACAACTTATTCCCCTATTCCCTTATTTACTTATTTCTTTATACAAATTTTTTTGTCAACAAAACATGTTTGTATTATGATATTAGGCGTAGGTAAATATTAAGTATAGCAAATAAGGAGGATATTTAATTATGCCGGGAAAAACTATAACAGTTGACGGTAACTACGCAGCGGCGCATATAGCATATGCGTTAAGCGAAGTATCAGCGATTTATCCTATCACCCCGTCATCAACAATGGGCGAATGGATAGACGAATGGGCGTCCCAGCACAAACAAAACATCTGGGGCAAAGAAGTGAGAGTAGCTGAAATGCAATCAGAAGCTGGTGCTGCAGGTGCAGTACACGGCGCACTGGCAGCAGGGTCTTTAACCTCAACATACACAGCTTCACAGGGCTTGTTGTTGATGATTCCTGTAATGCATAAGATTGCGGGCGAAATGCTTCCTTCAGTAATTCACGTTGCAGCACGTGCAATAGCTGCACAATCATTATCAATTTTCGGTGATCATTCCGACGTTATGGGATGCCGTAACACAGGTTATGCAATGCTCGCCGCAAATTCAGTTCAGGAAGAAATGGATCTGGCTTTAGTTGCACACCTTTCAACTTACAAAGCAAAAGTTCCGTTCTTGCAGTTCTTTGACGGTTTCAGAACATCACACGAGGTTCACAAAATCGAAGAGATTTCTTATGAAGACATTGCAAAACTTGTTGAGCCGAAATACATTGAAGAGTTCAAAAACAGAGCAATGAGACCGGAAGCCCCTGTATGCAAAGTCGGCGCACAAAATACCGATGTTTACTTCCAGGGTCGTGAAACAGTTAATAAGTACTATGAAATGGTACCTGACATTGTTCAGGAATATATGGATAAAGTTGCCTCTGTAACAGGCAGACAGTATCATCCGTTTGATTACGTCGGCGCACCTGACGCTACTGATGTAATCGTTGCAATGGGTTCAGGCTGCGAAACAATTGAAGAAACAATCGAATACCTGAATGCAAAACGCGGAACTAAATACGGTTTGGTTAAGGTTAGACTGTATAGACCGTTTGACGTTAAACGTTTCAATGAAGCATTACCGAAATCAGTTAAACGTATAACAGTTCTTGACAGAACAAAAGAACCCGGTTCTATCGGCGAACCTTTATACTTAGACGTTGTAGCAGCTCTTGAAAATAAAGATATCAGAGTTATCGGCGGACGTTACGGATTATCATCAAAAGAATTCACTCCGTCAATGGTTCTGGCTGTTTACAAACACGCTGAAAACAACGGCTTCCACGGTTTCACCGTAGGTATCGAAGATGACGTAACTCATAAATCATTAAAAGTTACCGAACACATCGTAACGGAACCCGAAGGAACTACAAACTGTATGTTCTGGGGCTTAGGCTCTGACGGTACCGTTGGTGCTAACAAAAACTCAATTAAAATTATCGGTCAATATACAAACAAAGATGCTCAGGCATACTTTGCATATGACTCTAAAAAATCATTCGGTGTAACCGTTTCTCACTTGAGATTCGGCGACAAACCGATTAAATCAACTTACCTTATCACGGCTCCTGACTTTGTATCTTGCTCAGCTCATGCATACATCGGCAGATATGACCTGTTGAAAGGTATTAAAGAAGGCGGAACATTCTTACTCAACAGCCCGTATACAAAAGACGAAGCATTCGCTCATTTGACACGCGATATGCAAAAAACTATTATTGATAAGAAAATCAAATTCTATAACGTAGATGCCGAAAAACTTATCGAACAGCAGCCGGGCTTGAGAGGAAAAGGCGCCAATACGGTTATGATGGTTGCATACTTCAAAGTTTCAGGTATAATCCCGTTTGAACAGGCTCTTGAAGGTATGAGAGAAATGACCAAGAAAACTTTCAAGAAAAAAGGCGATGACGTTGTTAATATGAACTTAGCGTTAATTGACGCTGCGGTTGATGCTTGTCAGGAAGTTCCTGTACCGGCAACTCTTGACGGCGTTGGTTGCGTTGACGACGTTAAATTAATCCCTGATAACGCATCTGACTTTGCTAAGAAAATCATTGAACCTTCAATGAGACAAAAAGGCGATGATATTCCGGTATCAGCAATGTCAAATGACGGCGTAATCCCGACAGGCACTGCCTGCCTTGAAAAACGCGGTATCGCACCTCGTGTTCCTCACTGGAATTCTGAATTCTGTATTCAGTGCGGAATCTGCGCATCAGCTTGTCCTCACGCTGCAATCAGAACAAAACTTATTGAAGCTGACGATTTGAAAGATGCTCCTGCATCATTCAACACTGTTGATGCAAAACCGAGTGACCACGGTGAAAAATTCAAAGTTCAGGTATACTGCAAAGACTGCACAGGCTGCGGTGTTTGTATTGATCAATGTCCGATGGCTAAAAATCCTGAAAAAGCAGCACTCACCTGGTCTTCAATCGAAAAAGAAGAAGCTGCTTGCGAAATGGTTAATGAAGAATTCTTTGACGCATTACCTGATAATGTTATGGGTAAAAATACAACCAAAACAATTAAAGGCGCAATGCTCAGAAAACCGTTGTTTGAATTCTCAGGCGCCTGCGCAGGCTGCGGTGAAACACCTTATGTAAAACTTGTTTCACAACTGTTCGGCGAAAACATGATTATCGCAAACGCAACAGGCTGCTCTTCAATATATTCAGGCACATTCCCGACTATTCCTTATACAACAAATAAAGAAGGTCGCGGTCCTGCCTGGGCTAACTCATTGTTTGAAGACAACGCTGAATTCGGTTTCGGTATGAGACTTGCAGTTGATCAGCACAGAAGCACTTTGAAAACTTATGTTGAAAAAGTTCTTTCTAACGAAAAAACTCCTGCCGATTTGAAAGAAGCTTTGAACGAAGCTATGTCGCACTTTGAAAATTCAAAAACTGACGAAGCTCACAAAGCTCAGGATAAAGTAAAAGAAGTTCTTGCTAAATACAAAGACGTAACATGTCCTGATTTAGCAAAAGTTAGAGAACTTCAAGACTACTTTACGGATAAATCAGTCTGGATTATCGGCGGCGACGGCTGGGCAAACGATATCGGATACGGCGGTATTGACCACGTTCTGGCTCAAAATCAGGATGTAAATATCCTCGTACTTGATACGGAAGTTTACTCAAATACGGGCGGTCAAGCTTCCAAATCAACTCCGACCGGTGCGGTTGCCAAATTCGCTACAGGCGGTAAGAAAACATATAAGAAAAATATGGGCTTGATGAGCATGTCATACGGCTATGTATACGTTGCATCAGTTGCTCTCGGTGCTGACAGAGCGCAAACTCTTAAAGCATTCCAGGAAGCTGAAGCATACAAAGGTCCGTCAATCATATTTGCTTACGCACCTTGTATCGCACACGGTATTGACATGTCTAAAACCCAGACAGAACAAAAACGCGCGGTTGACGCCGGATACTTCCCGTTATACAGATACAACCCTGATAACGAAGTTCCGTTCACCTGGGACGCTAAAGATCCGAAAGAAAGCTATCAGGAATTCATCAGATCAGAAGGACGTTATAAATCTCTGATGAAAACCAACCCTGAAGCTGCGGAAGCTCTTTACGCTCAGGCTGAAGAAGATGCCGCAAAACGTATGGCTGTTTATAAAGCAGTCGGCGAATTGATGAGATAATTCTTTTATCTCGGAACAAAAAAGACTCCCTTCAAGGGAGTCTTTTTTTTATAGTTAAATAAATTACGCTACAAAACTGTCTTTGTATTCAGTATAAGTTGTCTCATCCTGACTGAATCCGATGATTTTAAGCTCACGGCCGTTTTCATCAACCTTAATTTTTCTTACTTCAACAGGATTTCCGTTTATATCATTTGTAAATTCATATTTATTCACGCCGTCAGGCTCAAAGGCTGTAACGATATGTGTTGTAAATTCGCCTTCAGGAAGTGTATCCACGGCAAATTGTATATTTTTTTCTTTGAGTTTTCCTGTCAATTCATCAATTTTTGTTTGAAAATTAATGTCATAATCCTGATAAGGAGATTTGTCTTTTTCGTATATATTGGTTCTTGAACGGAAATTGCCGTCAGCGCTATAGTTCGTCATAGAGGTTTTTAAGCCTGTAGCTTCAGGATTCAGGCAATATTCAAATTTGGTATAGCCGTCAAGATCATCTGCGGAGGCGTTTTTATTCTTATAGAAGAAAATTTCCGACGGTTGTCCGTTTTCAAAAATTTCAAGGATTTTAGAGTTTTTGCCGGCATCAGATATTTTGAAGTCAACGCCTTCAGTTTTATTTTGAGCCAGAAGTTCTGTTTTTTTATCTTCAAGACTTTTCTTTACAAACGGTTTTTTATTAACAGCTGCAACTCCGCTGTAAGCTTTTGCGGCGTCAGCAGCTTCTTTGCTCATTATTTCCTGTTTTGGCTGTGCGATTGTTTCTTCTGATGTAAAACTTTCATTTTTAGGTTGAGCAGAAATGCTGTAATTTTTTAGTAAATTTGTTGACGGCATCGCCGGTGTAATTTTTTCCATGAATTTTTCTCCTTACAGATATAATAATTCAAAATTTATTATATATTACTTTTTATGAAAATTTTTCTACATATTTTGTTACAAAAGGACTGAAAAATTCAGTCCTTTTATTTAATACATAACCTGAGGTTTTCCAAGTGTGTCCGCTATTTTCAATGCTTTAAGACAATAAAGCTGCATTTGTTCGACATCCGTTAATTTTTGACCATTTTTTGCCTTTGTTTGCAAATATTCATACAATTTTTCCATGCGGATTTGCTGCTGTATTCTGGCTCTGTCACGCATAATTTCATGCGGTGAACGTCTCGGCGCAGGACAACATTGATTTACACCTGAAATACTATTAACCATAAACACACTCCTTTCATATATTTATAAAGTTTTCCGGTAAAAAAATCTTGCTTAAACATCAAAAAAAATGTTAATTTTTTTTACAAAAATCAATATTACATTAAAGATTATCGAGAGACACACCGATAAAAAATATGTAATAAAGGAGTAGTTCATGTTAAAAAAGATTTCACAACCTTCGTGTAATATAAGCGATAGTGTTGAATTTATATTAAGAGGAGCGAGAAAGCGCCGTTCAATGGCGTTAATGAATGCGAACGCAATAAACGCGGACGCAGGTATTCAAGGCAAACTGAGAGCCGTAAAATAATACGATAAGAAGAGAGTTTTTTTGAGGCGGATTTAATCCGCCTTATTTATTGTATAAATAATTCATAAAGTACAACGGCGCATGAAACACTCAAATTCAGTGACTCAACCTCATTTGTCATTTCGATTTTAACACTGTCCGTTGCAAAATTTTGTAATTCCGTGCTCAATCCGTCAGCCTCGGAGCCGAACATAACAAGACACGGCAAATCGGTTTTCTGGTTTTTCAGATAATTATTTGCACGCGGCAGGGTGGCAATTCTTGAAAAATCAGCAAAAAGTTCATTCAGTTCAGCAAAATTTTTCATTTCGAAAACCGGAACACGCCATAAGTTTCCGACAGTAGCTCTGACGCATTTCGGGTTATACAAATCCACACTGTCGCCGTAAAGTACAACTGCATCAACGCCAAAAGCCGCGCAGGTTCGCAATATTGTCCCCAGATTTCCTGCATCTTTTATCCCCTCAAGCAGCACGACTTTTTGTGATTTTTTTAAAATTTTGCGGTCGTATTCCTTTTTAAATGCAACTCCGACAGCATCAGGTGCCGAATCTGTTGTGGAAATTTTTTTCAAAACGGCATCAGTTGTCAGAATTATTTTATCACCTAAAAAAGTGTAGTCACCGGCTTTATCTTTTTTTACAAATACGTAATCCGTTTCTATACCCGCATTATACGCCCCTTCAATTGCCTTGAAGCCTTCAAGCAGAAATTTTTCAGTCCTGTATTTTTTCTGCTGCAGCTTTACGGTTTCTTTGACAAGGTCGTTATGCAAGCTTGTAATTTCCATCTAAATCCCTCCGAATTCTTCCAGCCACTCTTTTTCAATATTTGTCAAAAGAGTGTAGTCAATCAATTTGTTTTCATAAGGCATTTTTACAAACGATTTTATTTTTCCGTTTTCCAGATAGCAGGAATTTTCGAGCCGGACGCCAAAATGTTCGGCATTATAAAGACCTGGTTCAATCGTAAAGCACATATTATCACGGAGCGGAGTTTTTGCGATATCGCCTTTTCCGAGATTCGGCGGTGCTTCATGAACATTAATCCCGATGCCGTGCCCAAGTCCGTGGTTGAAAACAAAACCGTCAACAGGGTTTTCGTCAAAGAACACACGCGCTTCCGCGTCAATGTCATAACCTGTCATGCCTTCTTTGATTTCGGTATTATAAGCATGTAAAAATGCTTTCAAAACGGTTGTATAAACTTTTTTTTGCAGCTCGTCAGGCTCGCCTTTAACAAAAACACGCGTAATATCGGTTGCGAGTCCGCCGTCAAAATACGCGCCGCAATCTATTAAAACAAGGCTTCCGTCTTTCAAAACCTCATCAGGAGACGATTTTGAATAATGCGCAAGTGCGGAGTTCTTGTCTTTAGCGACAATTGAATTGAAACTCAAACCTTTTGCGCCGTTTTTAATAAATTCTTCTTCAAGTTTGCGGGCAATATCAAATTCCGAAATATTATCGTGAGAATTTATATATTCGCGCACAGCCCTTACTGCATTATCGGTACGCCTGAAAGCGTCCTTGTAATGTGCGATTTCCGCATCTGTTTTAATGGATTTCATTAATTTAACGGGGTTAGATGTTAAATCAGCCGCGCGGTCGCCTAAAAGTGCGTAATCATAAGCGTTTATGGACGATTTGTCAACATAAATTTTTTTATCAAGTGTTTTGATAAATTCTTCAAACTTATCAAGCCTGTCAGCTTCAAAAAGCACCGCTTTATCTTTTAAAATAACCGCTTTAGCCTTGATTTTGGCGGAAAAAGGCATGGAAAAATCTCTGAGATTAAACAAATAAGAGACTTCTTCAAGGTTTGTCAAAAGAATTGCTTCATTGTCATTGAGTTTAATTTTTGCTATTTTTTCGTCAGCTGAAAGCCCCGTGAGGCTTTTGTCCACAGGCACGATTTCAGAGCTGCCGGATGCGTCGATAACATCCAGCGGGTCATCGGAAATCAGCTTAATTTTACGTTGTTTTTGTATAAAATCAACGGTTGATTGTGAATTTTTGCGTGAAAAAAGTCCCAATACTGCGTCTTGCGGAATTTTTTTCAGCATTTCGTCCAAAAATTTTTGTCCGGTTTGTAATTTTACAACCGTAGTAACGGAATGATCGACTTCAAGATCAGCCTGAATGTGGTATCTGCCGTCGACAAAGAGAAAAACATTTTCCCGTGATACAAGTGCATCGCCGGTTGATCCTGAAAATCCTGTCAGATGATAGCGGGAATTTTCTGCAAGGGTATTGTATTCCACCAGAAACTGATTAGTGGAATTAACGAGCAAAAAGTCGACCTTTTGTTCGGTCATAAAATCTCGAAGCATCTGTAAAACGTTATAGTGCATTATTTTTTACCGGTCAGCTGGATTAAATGCCATCCGAACTGAGTTTGGACGGGTTTTGAAACTTCGCCGACTTCCATATCAAAAGCAGCATCTTCAAACGGTTTAACCATCATGCCGCGTCCGAAATATCCCAGATCCCCGCCGGCTCTGCCGGATGGGCAAAGAGAATATGCTTTTGCAGTATCGGCAAAAGATGCGCCGTTTTTAATTTCGTCATACAATTTTTGAGCTTCCTCTTCGGTTTTGACGAGGATATGGCTTGCTTTAACTTCTGTTGTCATAAATTTAAACTCCTTTTTTAAAGGATTATACTCCAAAAAGCAGTTATGCGCAACAGAAATTTACAGGAAATGTAAAAAATGCATAAAAAAGCGTAAGCCCAAAATATTTTAAACCAAACCCGCTAAAGAAAAAATCTTGTCGCAACCCCGAAAAAAGTGCCTGGATATCTTGAGCCTACGTATATATAATAACTCTTTTCAGGGCTTATTTCACCCTTCTGAAGAATTACTTTTATTGTGATAAAAATAACGATTAATAATTAATTCGGTAGAGCTAGATAGTTGGGGTTTATATAATCCTACCCTCTGCCTTTGAGAGAGGGGTGCCTGAGGCACGACAACATACCCCTTAAAGTTTATCTCTCCTAATAAAAAAAACACCCTGATAGGGTGCTTTTTTATTAGCGGAAGACGAGATTCGAACTCGCAACAACCTGCTTGGAAGGCAGGGACTCTACCATTGAGTTACTTCCGCAACAAATCTATTCTAAGATAAAAATAAAAAAATTGCAAGCTTAGCTCTCCGGGCATATAAATCCACAAAAAATGAGGACCGGAGTCCTCTTTTTTTTATTTTTTAAAAATTCTTACACCGCGTAAACGCTGACCTGTTTTCTGTCGCGTCTGTGGGGTTCAAATTTCACCTGACCGTCAATCAATGCGAACAAAGTATCATCAGAACCGATACCTACATTGTTTCCGGGATGAATTTTAGTACCTCTCTGGCGGACAAGAATATTTCCGGCTTTAACAGTTTCGCCGCCGAATTTTTTGACGCCCAAGCGCTTAGCTTCCGAGTCGCGTCCGTTACGGGTAGATCCCATACCTTTCTTATGTGCCATTTTTATTTCTCCTTTAAATTTTTAGATTTGTGCCTGAATTTTTAACTGTTTTGTGAGTAACCCGAACTTCAAATACTTTCAAGCATTGAAGGGTTATTCAGCTGCTGATTCTTCAGTTGCTGCGGCTTTTTTCTGAGCAGAAGTTCTGATTTTGTTAATCATAACTCTTGTAAAGCCTTGTCTGTGACCTTGTTTTCTTCTGTAGCCTTTTTTAGGTCTTTGTTTGAAAACAATGATTTTTTTAGCTTTGTCATGAGCAAGAACGGTTCCTTCTGCAGAAGCGCCTGTAACGTAAGGCTGACCTACTTTTGATTTTTTACCGTTTACGATCATAACAACTTTATCAAAAACGATTTTGCTGTCTTTGTCTGCGTCGAGCAGTTCTACGTCAACATAGCGTCCTTCTTCGACCTGATACTGCTTTCCGCCTGTTTCTACAATTGCGTACATTTCATATTTCCTTTCATTTTGGGTTTCGTAACCCTTGGGGGTTCGGCTTCATTGTAAAAAGCGTTTTTCGCTAAATTTAACTTTTCGCCCCTCCGGGGTTTTTCATAACGAGTTACCGCATACTAATACGTATGTTTATTATCCGATACAGAAAAATCAATGTCAAGTAGTTTTAATATTTGTAAAGTTTGTGATTTTGGTTATTTTTTGCAGTAAAATTATAAGTATGAAGGAAGATGAGATTGTAAAATCAGCAGGGGCAAAAGTTCTTAAATCCGGCGAAAGTGCTGCGGACTATGTACTTTCGACCGATACACGGAGTATAAAAGCGGGTGAAATTTATCTGCCGCTAAAGGGTGCAAATTTTGACGGCGAAAAATTTATTCAGGACGCCTTGAAAAAAGGTGCTGCGGGGTATTTTACGACCGGTGATGAAGTTTTTGACGGCGCGTCTGTTGTTTTCAAAGTTGAAAACACGCTGGAGGCTTATTTGAAGCTTGCAGGGTATTACAGGGAAAAGATTAACCCGAAAGTCATAGGTATTACGGGAAGTTCCGGCAAAACCACGGCAAAAGAGATGATGTATTCGGTTGTCAGCCAGAAATACAGAACCGTTAAGACTTTTTCCAATCATAATAACGAAATAGGTTTTTGCCAGACGGTTTTTGAAATGGCACCGGAGACTGAGGTTTTGATAGTCGAGATGGGAATGAGAGGTCCTGGCGAAATTGAACTTATATCACGCTATGCGCGTCCGGATATCGCGGTAATAACAAACGCCGGAACTTCGCATATAGGACGGCTCGGCAGCGTTGAAAATATTGCAAAAGCCAAATGCGAAATCGCCCTGCATCTTAACCCGAACGGAACATTTATAGCGCTGGATCAGGACAGAATTAAAAATAACGTTAATTTTTCAGGCGAAAAGGTCTATTTTTCGTTAAAAAATGTCGAAATAACGGAAAAAAATCAGTCTTATACGAGATTTATTTATGATGATGAGGAATATGAATTAAGCGTAGCGGGCGACTATAACGTGGAGGACGCGCTCGCAGTGATAGAAACAGCAAAAAGGCTCAATATTGGATATGAAAACATCAAGGCAGGACTCAGGGCTTATAAACCCATTGAAAAACGGTGGGAAGCCCTTAGTGTTGCCGGATTTAAGCTGATTAACGACAGTTACAACGCCAACCCTGATTCCATGAAAGCGTCTGTCAAAACTTTTGTGGAGCTTTATGAAAAACCTGTTGTTGTACTCGGAAATATGGGTGAGCTGGGTGAAAATGAAATTGAGCTTCATAAAGAGGTTGGAAAATTTTTGGCAGAGCTGAAAAATATTAAAAATGTAAAATTTTTGACTGTCGGAAATCTTGCGGCGGAAATCGGCAAAGAGCTTGAAAAATCGGGTATTCCAGTGAAAAGTTTCGGGACAAACGAGGAGGTTTCACGTTACATTCTTGCTAATCCCGATATCGGTAATACAATATTTTTAAAGGCATCAAGGACGATGAAATTTGAAGAAATTATTGAAAATTTAAAAAGAGGTGCACTATGATAATGATTGCGGTGTCATTTCTTCTGGGAATGATTTTATGCCTCCTGTTCGGGGTTCCGTACATAGATTTTTTAAAGAAAAAAATGATAGGGCAATATGTAAAAGATCTTGCGCCTGAGGCTCATGCCAAAAAGCAGGGAACACCGACAACCGGCGGCGTTTTCATAATAGTTGCAATAATTGCTGCTGCTTTAATCACGTTAATGCTTGCGCAGCGGCTTACGACAGATGCCCTGATAATTATGCTGACACTTGTTTTTTATACTTTTGCGGGATTTCAGGATGATTATATAAAAATAAAAGGCAAAGGAAACGACGGCTTGACACCGCGCGGAAAGTTTTTAAGACAGGTTGCGATTGCGCTTTTGCCGACGTTGTATGTAATGATGACAAATCCGTTCGGGGCATATTTTTCAGTCGGGCACTGGGTAATCAATCTCGGCTGGATTTATCCGCTTTTGTCAATATTTATAATCACCGGTGCGTCAAATGCTTATAATTTGACGGACGGATTGGACGGGCTTGCGGCGTCAACGGGTGTGCCGGCATTTATTGCGTGCGCCCTGATTGCCATGTTTACCGGATATCAGGAGGTCGCAATAATCTCAGCGGCTGTTGCGGGTTCATTAATCGGATTTTTAAAATACAACAAGCCCAAGGCACAGGTATTTATGGGCGATACAGGCTCCCTTGCAATCGGCGGTTTGTTGGGTACTCTGGCGGTTATGGGCAAATTCGAGTTTCTTTTAATCTTTATAGCCGCGGTATTTGTTATTGAAACTTTATCGGTAATAATTCAGGTTACAAGTTTCAAAACAACCGGCAAAAGGGTTTTTAAGATGGCACCGATTCACCATCATTTTGAACTGTGTAACTGGAGCGAAAAGAAAATCGTCACGGTATTTGCAATTTTTTCTTTAGTATGTTCATTATTTGCAATCGGTTTATTTGAAGTATTTGTAAAAGGGATAATATAGATGAAAAAGGTTCTGGTACTCGGGTTATCAAAAAGCGGAATAGCAGCGGCAAAGTTTTTGAAAAAGCACGGATTTGACGTTTATTTAACGGAAAGCAAGAGTGTTGAGCCGGATCATGAGCTGGAAAAACTCGGGATACATATAGAAACAGGCGGGCATTCTTTAGGGTTTGTCGAGGGTTCCGAATTTGCGGTTACAAGTCCGGGAATTCCTCCGCACAGCACAATTATTCAGCTTTTAGGCATGAAAAATATTCCCGTAATTTCCGAACTTGAGCTTTGTTACAGAATGAGTAAGACGCCGTTTGTTGCGATAACCGGTACTAACGGCAAGACGACAACGACGGCTTTGACGGCGCATATTTTTGAAAAGAAATTCAAGGCAAAAGCCTGCGGAAATATAGGTCAGCCGCCGTGTGATTTTGCTGATGACAATCTCGACTATTACGTCTGCGAAATGAGCTCATACCAGATTGCTATGTGTCCGACTTTGACGCCTTTTATCTCTGTCTGGACTAATTTTACTCCCGATCATATTGACTGGCATCAGGGAATTGAAAATTACTTCGCGGCAAAAGCCAAAATTTTCAAAGCGCCTCAGGCTCCGAAATTCTCCGTCCTCAATGCTTGCGATGAAAGATTAAAAGATTTTCAGGCAGACGGTACGGTTTTCTATTTCGGGGAAAGAAAAACAGGCAACTCCTGCTATGTTAAAAACAACGAATTTATTTACGAAAATGACGGAGTTGTGGAATTTGTTATGCCGGTTGCGGATTGTCCTTTGGTCGGCGAACACAATTACCAGAACACGGAATGCGCAATAATCTGCGCCAAGCTTGCAGGAATTGACAATGACACAATACGCGGGGCAATTAAAGAGTTCAAATCTCCGCCGCACAGACTTGAATATGTCGGAAAAATCGGAAAAACCGCTTTTTATAACGATTCAAAAGCCACAAACCCCGAGGCTGCAAGCGTTGCTATAAAATCTTTTAATAATCAGGATGTCCTTTTGATTGCTGGCGGAAGAGATAAAAATACAAGTCTGAAAGAATTTTGTGATGATATTAAAAATCATATCAAAACCGTAGTATTAATCGGGGAGGCTGCCGAAAGATTTGAGAAAAATCTCAGAGCAAGCGGATTTGAAAATATTTTGCATGCCGATACTCTTGAGGCTGCAATAGATAAGGGAATTGAATTAATGCCTGATGTGGTATTGCTTTCGCCGGCATGTGCAAGTTTTGATATGTTCAAGAGTTACGAGGAAAGGGGGGACGTTTTCAAAGACTATGTCTTATCAAAGATCTGAAAACCGTGAACCCGTAAAGCGTCGTCATCCGATTCAAAGCATAATTGTGTCGTCGCCCGATACAACATTGCTTGTTGCGGTAGCTTTTCTCGTGATAATAGGTTTTATGGCAATATTTTCGGCAACTGCGCCAAAGTGTCTTGATGAGGGCGGAAACCCGGCACAGTTTTTGATTAAGCAGATTCTTGCATTTGTTGTGGGATTTGTCGGATTAAAATTCTTCTCAAATTATGATTACAAAAAGCTTGCCGAATGGAACACAATTTTTATGATAATAATTGTTGTTGCGCTTGTTCTTGTGGATTTTACACCGCTCGGGGTTACGGTAAACGGTGCAAAAAGATGGATAAATATTGCGGGATTTCAGCTTCAGCCGTCGGAATTTGCAAAACCTGCGGTTGTAATGCTTCTGGCGTCTGCTTTTAAAAATGACGCAAACCTGTTTGACCAGAATAAATGGGTATTTGCATTTATTCCGATACTTATAATGATAGCGTTTATCTTTGCCCAGCCGAACTTGAGTATGGTAATTTTACTTTTAGCAACGTCGGTTGTGGTTTATTTGTGTGCGGGCGGGTCGTTAAAATTGTTTGTAAGCTGTCTTGTCGCGGGGATTACGGGAATTGTAATTGCAGCGACAACGGTTATTAAGCCTTATCAGCTGCAGAGATTGAGAATTTGGCGCCACCCTGAAACTGATCCTCAGGGCGCGGGGTATAACATAATCCAATCGCTGATTGCCTTTGCCTCAGGCGGGTTCAGCGGGGTAGGCTATGGCGGCTCTATTCAAAAATTGTATTACCTCCCCGAATGCCATACTGACTTTATTTTCGCCATTATTGCCGAAGAAATGGGGTTTATCGGGTGTATTCTGGTAATCGGATTGTTCTTTACCTTTGTACAGAGAGGTCTTTTGATTGCGGGAAGATGTCCGGATATGTACGGCAAGCTTCTGGCTGTCGGAATTACGTTTTCAATAGGATTTCAGGCGTTTTTGAATATGAGCGTCGCAAGTTCATTCCTTCCGACAACGGGTGTTCCGCTTCCTTTTATAAGCTACGGCGGCTCGTCTTTGATCGTTTCATTGTGGATGGTCGGAATTTTGTTGAATATTTCCAAAAAACGTATTAAAAAAATAAGGAATGCGGAAGGTGACTAGGTATTTTATAACAGGCGGGGGCACGGGCGGCCATATATATCCTGCGGTGGCAATTGCGGATTATTTGAAAGACGACGGAGAAATTTTTTACGTCGGCAACCCGCGTAACCTTGAATTCGATATTGTAAAGCATAAAGGTTATAAATTTTTGCCGGTGCATGTTCACGGAATGCCGAGAAAAGCCTGTCTAGACCTTTTAAAATGGAGTGTGCAGCTCGGTTTTGCCGTTATAAAAGGGTTTTATTATATTTTGAAATACAAGCCCGATGTAATTTTCGGAACTGGCGGTTATGTGTCTGCTCCTGTTTTAATTGCTGCGGCGATGTTAAGAAAGCCTTTTGTAATGCATGACTGTGACGCACAGCCCGGGCTTGTTACAAGGTATCTTTCACCTTATGCTTCAGGGGTTTCGCTTGCATTTGAGTGCGCTCAGGATTTTATTAAGAACGAAAACTGCTATATTACGGGTAATCCTTTGCGCGAAGGGTTCAAAACACTTTCAAAACAGGAGGCAAGGCAGTCTCTCGGACTTGAGGATAAGCTTACCCTATGTATTATGGGTGGCTCTCAGGGCGCAAAGTCTATAAATTCCGCCGCTGTCGAGATTTTGAAAACTCTTTCACAAAAATACGGTATGCAGATTATTTTCCAGACCGGCAAAAAGAAATTCAACGCGGTAGAGGAAAGTTTATCAGCGCTTTATCCTGAATATGCCGAGGACAAAAATATAATTATAAAGCCGTATTTTGACGATATGGTAAGTGTTTTGAAAGCGTCCGACATTGCGGTATCGCGTGCGGGGTCATTGAGTATATCAGAGCTTTGCGCGTCGGGGATTGCGTCAATTTTTGTACCTTATCCGCATGCAGCAGCCGACCATCAGCGGAAAAACGCAAGATTTATGGCGGAAAAGAACGCCGGAATTTACATTGAGGATGATGAAATTTCGCCGGATATTCTTTTGAATACTATTGTTGAGCTGGTTGACAATCCTGACAGGCTTAAAACAATTCAGAAAAACGCGCTTGAACTTGCTAAATTCAATGCGGCTTTTGATATTGTAAAGGTTATTAACGAATGTTTGTAAATTGCGGTAAATTCATTTTACAACGGGTTTTGTTTGGGGTATGATTTTGGGGTAAAATATACCACTTATCACTTTATTCACCAAAATAAAAGGACACGAAATGAGCAAATATTTACTGGAAATAGGAACTGAAGAATTACCCTACAGGTTTATACCGTCTGCGATTGAGCAGTTGAGAAAGGGCTTTGAAAATTTTTTAAACACAAATAAAGTCGGATTTGATAAAATTGACGTTTATGCAACCCCGCGTCGTCTGGCGGTTATTGTTGCAGGACTTGCCGCTAAAAGTCCGGATGAAGAAAAAATTGTTAAAGGTCCTATAAAAAAGGTCGCCTATGACGAAAACGGCAATCTCACACGCGCCGGCGAAGGATTTTTGAATAAAAACGGACTTAAACCCTCTGATATCTATATCGAAAACGATTACATCCACGCAAAAATTCTTGTAAAAGGCAAATCAATCGTTGAATTACTTCAGGAAAACGTCCCGTCTATTGTCATGAAGCTTCAGGGCTCTCATTTTATGAGATGGGGATATAATGACGAAAAATTCTCCCGTCCTATCCGCTGGATTGTGTCTGTGCTTGATAGAGACGAGGTTAAAATAAAAATTATTGACAAAGAATCCTCAATTTATTCACGCGGTCACAGGTTTGCCCAGCAAAAAGTTATGATAGGGCATCCGGATGATTACGTGGAAACCATGCGCAATGCCTGCGTTATCGTTGACCAGAACGAAAGAAAACAACTTATTATTGATAAAGCTAAAGCCGAAGCCGACAAGCTCGGTGCAACCGTCAGATACTCAGATGACCTGCTGGATGAGGTTACGTATATTACCGAATATCCCGTGGCAGTGGTCTGTGAGTTTGACCCGAAATATCTCGAAATCCCCGAAGAAGTCACGGTTACCGTTATGGCGGTTCACCAAAGATATTTCGCGCTCTACAAAAACGGCAAATTGATTAATAAATTTATTACCATGACAAACTATATCGGTGATGAATTCGCTAACATAAAAGCCGGAAACGTCCGCGTAATTAAAGCAAGACTTGATGATGCGGTATTTTTCTTTACCGAAGATACTAAAAAGCCGCTTATAGATTACGTCGAGGACTTAAAAGGCGTTACGTTCCAAAAAGGTATGGGATCAGTTTACGACAAAACGCAAAGGATTATTGCGCTTTCAAAAGACATTGCGTCTGACCTCGGCGAAACCTCGCCGACAATTGAGCGGACAGCACTTTTGTGCAAAGCTGATTTGACAACCAGCCTTGTGTTTGAGTTTACGGAACTTCAGGGCTTTATCGGCGCTGATTACGCAAGAGTTTCCAAAGAAGATGCGCGTGTCGCGGAGGGTATTAAGGAACACTATTTCCCTCTAAATGCGGAAAGTGAAACTGCAAAAGGTATTGAAGGGCAAATCGTTGGTATAGCGGATAAATTGGATACGATTTGCGCCGTGTTTGCCGACGGCAAAAAACCGACAGGCTCCTCTGACCCGCTTGGCGTTAGACGTGCGGCACTCGGTGTTATGAGAACCGTTCTTGATGCAGGACTTAAAGTTAATATCGCAAAATATATTGATAAAGCCGTTAAATTGCTGCCTGTTCAAAAAGACTGCGCGGATGAGGTTAATGAATTCTTTGTCCAGCGTCTGATTATTATGCTTTCCGATAAATTCAAAAGAAATGTTCTGGAAGCATGCGCCGGATCAAGAAATCCGCTTCTGGATTTGAATGATTACATTGAAAGAGTTAAAATAGTATCAGAGCTGAATTCACCCGAAATGCTCGAAAGCGCCAACAGGGTTATCAGAATTTTGAAAGAAGAAAACCCTGCGCCAGTCGATACTAAATTATTCAAAGAACAGGCTGAGAGCATGTTATATGAAGCTGTTATGTCTGTTAATGAAAACTTTAAATACGGTGTTTATCTTGAGGCTTTGATTGCCATAAATCCAGTCGTAGAGAAGTTTTTCAATGATGTTCTCGTAAATGACCCTGACGAAAATGTTAAGAAAAACAGACTCGCACTTTTAACTTTATTGAAACATAAGTACGAAGTGCTGGCAGATTTTAGCAAGCTATAAGCGCTTTTTAATAAAAAGTATTAAATTTTGTAAACAATAGTGTAAAAACAGTAAATAATTTTTTTCAGGATACTTTAAAATAGTACAAAGGTGAGGTAGTGATGTTTAACCGATTCCAGAATTTCAAGATAGTAAAAAAATTAAAAGAAGAAATCAGCCCGAAATTGCGCTGGCTGAAGTTCTCAAATAAAAATGCAGACAAAACCTCTTCTGATTATATTCAAATGGTGAGCGGGGTTGAACTGCAGTCAATGTCTGACGCACAAAAGCTGGAAGCAATGGTCAGAGAGCAGCTCAAGACAGAGTTTCCGAATATTGAGAGCATGAAGTCTTATGAGCTTCTGGTTGATGCGGTTATGCACAACATGATGAAAAAACAGCTTCAAGCAGAAGATAATCAGCAGTAGATGATTATCATATTATAAAAAAACACCCTTAGGGGTGTTTTTTTTTAGGTTACTAAGATACTAGGGCAGTAAGATACTAAGAAGATTTTAGAGTGAGTGAAGTGAGTGGCGCGTGAGGCTTTATGTCATCCTGAACTGCCAAAGGCAGGACAACACACTGAACATTGGTGGGATTAACCATGTCATCCTGAACTTGTTTCAGGATCTCAAGAACAAAGGGAAGCCCCTCTCCCGTCACTGCGTGCCACCCTCTCACCTTCACTACGTTCCGGAAACAGGGTCGCACAACTCGTACCTCGTTGGCTCCCTTTGTTCCCTAAGGGGCGAGGGAAATGTAGGTCGGCTTATCCGACAGTAAATTTTTAGTATCTTAGTGCCTTAGTATCTTCTTTATAACTTTTCTTTATAAATCTGTACATAGCAGTAGCTTGCAATATATTGCATTATAGTCGTCAAATAAGCTCCGAGTGCCATGCAAATGTATGATACAACATCATTTCCTCGTCCGAGAACATTTACGATGGCAACAACTATGAATACCGGTATTAATTTTACCAAAAGCCATAAAACACTTAGAATTGTCTTTTTGAAATATTGGAAAATTATCCCTAAATTATATAATCCGTCGCGTTTGTATTCTTTGGAAAATTCCGTGAAAACAAACGGCAGCATAATACATATGATTAAACCGGTTATTCCGAATAATGCCATAACAATTCCGGAGGCAAGTTTAGGCGCAATCACAAATGACAGAGCTATTTTTAAAATCAATGCCGCAAAAAACAGCAGGAATATATACAAAACCCACACAATCTGCACCGGCAGACCTTTGAAAAATATTAAGAACCAGCTTTTGTCAAATTCCGGCAAAATTCCTTCTTTCATTTCGTCAAAAGAATTATGGATTATTCCGTACAAATATCCGCCGAGGTAGATTGAAATTACACCCATTACAATTAATGCCAGAAGTGACATAACAATATCGGTTGTCGAAAGCGCAACCCTTTTGCTGATTTCGTTAAGCGGTGTTGAAAGCATTACCGGCACCCCTGTTAATACAAAAAGCATTATGTGTTTTACAAGGATATCTTCTCCTGTGTATAATTTTTTGATTGCGTCTTTTATTCCTGACATTATAAAGCTCCTTTTTTGTCTCTCAATATTAAGAATAGCATTTTTTCGGGAGAATTGCAATAGAAAAAAGTTTATTGTAGGATTGAATTATGGAAATCGAATTAAAACAGCAATTGAATAATTTGCGTCCGAGGGTTAATAAGATAAAGGAGTGTCTTTGACCCTGCGGGGCTGGAGAAAAAATTAGCGGAACTTGAAGGGAAAATGCAGTTGCCTGAAGTGTGGGCGGACAAAAATCTTTCCTCAAAACTCGGCGGCGAAATTAAAGAAATTAAGGACAATCTTGATATGCTAAAGCGCTGGACAGGAGCGCTTGATGATGCGGAAGCCGCACTGGAAATTCAAGATGCCGAATTAATAACGGAAAGCGAAAACGCTTTGAATACTTTGTCAAAAGAGGTTGACAGTTTTGAATTAAGGCAGATGCTCTCAGGTGAATATGATGAGGCGGATGCGATTTTGACAATCAACGCCGGCGCCGGCGGAACAGACGCTCAGGATTGGGCAAGCATGCTTTTAAGGATGTATATGCGGTGGGCGGAAAACCGCGGCTGGAAAGTCGAACTTCTTGATAAGCTTGACGGTGAGGAGGCAGGGATTAAATCCGCTACCATAAAAATTACCGGTAAATACGCTTTTGGCTACGCAAAAGCTGAAAAAGGCGTCCACAGACTCGTCAGAATTTCACCGTTTAACGCTAACGGAAAACGCCAGACAAGTTTTGCGTCTTTGGAGGTTATGCCGATTATTGAAGATTACGAAAAAACAATCCATATCCCGCCCGAGGATTTGGAAATCGATACAATGCGTTCAGGCGGTGCAGGCGGTCAAAATGTTAATAAAGTTGAAACAGCCGTAAGAATTCTCCACAAACCCACCGGTATTGTGGTTAAATGCCAGCAGGAACGCTCTCAATTGCAAAATAAAGAAAACGCCATGCAAATGCTTGCGGCAAAGCTTCTTGCAATGCGTCAGGCCGAACACGAGAAAAAGCTCGCCGAAATTAAAGGTGAAAGTATGGATATTAATTTCGGTTCTCAAATCCGTTCTTATGTATTCCACCCTTATAAAATGGTGAAAGATCACAGAACAAATTTTGAAGTCGGAAATGTCGATGCGGTTATGGACGGCGATATCGACGGGTTTATTGAAGAATATTTGCGCAGACAATAACAGCCGCCGTGATTGGCGGCTGCTGTTTTAATATCTGAAACCGTCAGCTTTCATGCGGTCAATAACTTCCTGCAGCTCTTCGTCCGAACATACATAGGATAACCTGAAAAATCCCTCGCCGCATTTGCCGAAAGCATTACCAGGAACAACTACAATACCGGAAGTTTTTAATAAATCCTCGCAAAATTCATATGATGATTTGTATTTACGCGGAATCGGCATCCAGAGATAAAACGTCGTATGCGGTACATTAGACATGTCCCAGCCAAGCTCCGTAAATCCTTTGACCATAATTGCCTGTTTACGTTTGTAACCGAGGTTGCCTTCTTTTATGTAGTCGTCACCCTCTTTGGAATTCAAAATTTCAGCACAGGCTTTTTGAAGTGCTTTGAAAATTCCGTTATCAACCGTTGATTTACCTTTGCCTAAACGCTGAACTGCAAATTCATTTCCGCAAACCCAGCCCAGACGCCAGCCGGTAACTGCATACGGTTTAGAAAAGCTGTGAAATTCAACCGCAATATCTTTTGCGCCTTCAAGTTCAAATACGCTGAAGGGTTTTTCGTCCTCGCTGAAATACAAATCCGAATATGCTAAATCAGATATCAAAAGAATTTTGTGTTTTTTACAAAAATCTATTGCTGATTGGACATATTCTCTTGTTGCGCTTACTCCGAGAGGGTTGTTCGGGTAATTTATGATAAGCGCTTTTAAATTTTCAGGATTGTGTCCTGTTTTTATGAAATTATCCCAAACCTCGTCCAAATCAGGCATATAACGGTTTTCTGCAGTCAAAGGGATAGGGTAAGCCTCGCCGCCCGCACACTGGATAAATTGCAAATATGATGCGTAACACGGATCAGGAACCATTATTATGTCTTTATCGGTATCTTTCTGGGTAATCAAAAACCTTATCAGATTTGAAATCCCTTCTTTTGAACCCACGAGAGAATAGATTTCTTTATCGGGATCTAAATCAACGCCGAAGCGGGTTTTCATTCTTTGAGCAATGGCTTTTCTGTAATAATCTTCGCCTCTGGGGGTTGAATATGTATGAATACCGTCCTCGTCAAGGATTTGTTTAAGTCTTTCGACAAGTGCTTTTGGCGGATTTGCCGTCGGCGCACCCATTGAAAGCGAAATCGGTGCTCTGTTTTTGGCTGTTAATTCAGGTTTCAGCCTCGCGGTTTCCTCTTTCAGTTTAAACATAATATATGTGTCAAGTGACATTACATCTTTGTTAAATAAGTTTTCTTTAAAATTAGTCATATTAATTTCCCTCCGTCATTTTCATAGGACCTTCCAGAGATGCCGTGACAAACTGTCTTGTGTAATCGTTGTCCTGTCTGAGCATTTCATCAGGAGTGCCTTCAAAAACTATTTTTCCGTTATATAGCATAACAACTCTGTCTGCTGTTCTGGTAATCGTTGACATCTGGTGAGTTACAACAATAGATGCCGCGTTTGTTTCTTCTTTTAATCTTACAATATAATTTTCAATTAATGTTGAAGATATGGGATCAAGCCCTGCTGTCGGTTCATCGTAAAGTATTGTATTGGGTTCCGTGACAATTGCACGGGCAAAGCTGACACGCTTTTGCATACCGCCGGAAAGCTCCGACGGATACAGCTTTTCTATCCCTTTTAACCCTACAAGTTCAAGCTTTTGGGCTACAATTTCTTTTATTTGTTCTTCCGTATATTTTTTCCTTAAATCCCGTCTTTCGTGCAGCGCAAATGCAATATTATCCGCTACGTCCAGTGAATCAAATAATGCTGAATACTGAAAAACCATTGCAATGTCGCCTTTGGATGTGATGATTTCGCCTGAATCTTTTTCCAGTAATCCTGAAATAAGTTTTAAAATCGTACTTTTGCCGGAGCCGGAAAATCCTACAATTGCAAGGGTTTCCTTGTCGTTGACTTTGAATGAAACATTGTCAATTACCGTTTTATCACCGAATTTTTTTACCAGATTTTTAACTTCAATACTCATTATTACCTCTAAAAGAAAAATGCCACCGCAAATATCATATCCCATACAACAATTGAAACAAACGACCATACAACGGCTTTTGTTGTAGCAAGACCGACGCCTTTTGCCCCGCCTGATGCGTAATATCCGCAAGAACAGCTGATTAATGCTATTGTCCCGCCGAAAAATACAGCCTTCAAAAGACTTACCCACAGGTCTTTCATGTATATTCCGAGCCATGCCGAATCAAAATATGCCCTGTAGCTTAATCCGGCAAACAAATCCGACGTTACCGCTCCTGCAAGAACACCTACAGCTGCGGCTATTATGGTTACAAACGGCATCATGATTATTCCTGACAAAACCCTCGGGACAAATAAATACCTTATAGGATCAACTTTTAATACCCTTATTGCGTCAATTTGTTCTGTAACTCGCATTGTAGCAATCTCTGACGCCAATGATGAGCCTATCATTGAAATTATTGCAAAGCCGGACATAATTACTGCGACTTCCCTTACTATCAATATTGACATCATCATGCCGATAAAATTACCGCCCCCCTGTTTTACCATCTCAAGCGCCACCTGAGACGCTACGATTACAGATGTCATACCGACAATTGTCAAAGTTATGGGGAGTGAACTTACTCCGAAACGTGAACATTGATAGATAAGCTCTTTTTTATCTATTCCGCCTTTTAAAAGTGATTTGACAAGTTGAATACCGTTTTGGGTGATTTTGCCCAGTGTGTCCACAAATTCATAAAATGTGTCGTATACCCCTGTAAAAATTTTATATGTGGCGGATTGTTTTAAATATTTTTGTAATGTCCCCATAACTTGAATTATACTAAAAAATCCTGCAGGTTGTCAATCTGAGTTACTCTGCAGTTATATATAAAAAAGCGCCCTTTTTGCGGGGCGCTTTTTTTACACTACACTTCTAACCCTTCCTTAGGACTTTGCAAAATCTCCAAATCCTCTCGATTTTGGGGATTTGTACGCATAAAATCATTTTGCAGCGCTAATTCGGTCATTCTTCTTTTTGATAATTCAAATTGTTTATCTTTTAATTCATTGTAATTTCTGTTGAGTTCACGGGCTTTTGCATTAGCATGATCTGCTGTATGGAATACGGCTCCGAGTCCCAAAAGTGCCGGTGACCAGCTTAAAACTGATTTGCCGAATTCTTTCAACGCTGGCGGAGTGTTTTTAGATACCACACCGAGTTTGTCGGACATCCAGTTTAGAACTCTGCTGTTATCAAGTTTCTTGCCTGCGGCAAGTAATTTTTTGGTAATCCATGCATCGTGTTTGTCAACAAATCTTGTGCCGTATTTGTCAAGGAATAAGCCCAAGCCTTTTTTAGCACCTGCAATAGCCGCAAAGCTTAATCCTGCAGTTGCCAGGAAAGAGATAAACGGATGTTCCCGTGTAAATTCACGTGATTTTTCGGATTTTTGGTCAAGTTTGTTTTTGCCTGCAAACATTAAATCAATAATTCCGAATGCCGCAAACCATTTGACGGTATCTTGAGCAAATACCATTAATTTTTCCAGTCTGCCTTTTTGAGTGAAGGTTTTGCCTCTTGAAAATACTGCTGCCGCTACACCTGCAGCTACAGGTACAAGATTCATCAAAACACTGTCAATTTTTTTGTGCTTTTTATCGTCAACTTTTTCTATTGTTTTAAGATAAGCTAATTTTTGTATTGTTCCGTCGTCCAGGTTAATAAACGCATCTATATTGTCGCGTTTGCCTGTAAAATTACGTGCGGAGTTTGTAATTTGCGCATTTATTGCATTTACTTGCATTTTTCACACACCTTTCACACTTTTATTATACACATGTAAAATCAAAAAGTAAATTATTTTGCCAGCTTATTAATTCTTTTTAATAAATATTTACAAAAAAAGTTATTTTGCTTATTATTAAAGGATGATGAGATTTTTGATACACACAATGGGCTGCAAATCCAATCAATTTGAGGGCGCGGTCATTGAAGAAAATTTAATAAAAAACGGATTTGAAAAAGTCAAAAAGCTTGATGAGGCGGATATTTATATCCTGAATTCCTGCTCGGTAACACACAAAAGCGATAATGAAGCCCTTTATCTTCTGCGAAACGCAAAACACAAAAATCCAAATATCATAACTGTTTTGACCGGATGCCTCGCGCAAATCGAAAAAGAAAAATTGCTTGAATATGATTTTATAGATTTTGTTGTCGGTAACGATGAAAAGTTGGATTTGGAAAATTTCTTAAATTCAAGAGAAAGATTGCAGGCAGCTGACATTATGCAGCTTGAAAAATTCCATGAAGTTCGGCTTGAAGATATGACCAAAACCCGCGCAAGCCTTAAAATTCAAGACGGCTGTGATAACAGATGTTCTTATTGCATTATCCCTTTTGCCCGCGGCAACAGCCGTTCTGCAGACATTGATTTTGTAATCGACGGGATAAATAATTTTGTCCGGCACGGGTTTAAAGAGGTTGTGTTTACGGGAATTCATATAGGTTTGTGGGGAAAAGAACTGGGATTGACGCTTTTGGATTTGTTAAAAGAGGTTGAAAGCAGGACGGATTTGGTCAGGTACAGACTCGGGTCTTTGAATCCGCTGGAAATTACGGACGATTTGTTGGAATTTCTTGCTAAATCGGATAAATTCTGCCCGCATTTTCATCTTTCGCTTCAATCAGCCTGCAACAAAACTCTTGAGAGTATGAACAGGTTTTATAAGGTTGAGGATTATTTAAAACAGATTGATAAAATTAACAATATGTTTGATCTGCCGTTTTTGGGAAGCGACATAATAACGGGTTTTGCGGGTGAAACTGATGAGGATTTTGAAATTACCCGCAAAAATCTTGAAAAGTCAGGGCTTTCTCAAATTCATACCTTTCCTTATTCAATCCGTAAAGGCACTAAAGGCGCCGCCATGCCTGCTCAGGTTGAAGAAAAGGTCAAAGAAGCCCGTGCCTCTGTTGTAAAAGCGATTTCCGCGCGTAAATATAATGAATTTATTCGAAAAAATCTCGGCACGGTTCGTGAAGTTTTAATCGAAAAACATCCCGACAAGTCAAACGGCATGCTCAAAGGTGTTACGCGGAATTATCTGACAGTCTACATAAATTCAAGCGACTTGTCGCTTTTGAATACCCTTTGTCAGGTGCGTTTGACCGAATACAAAGACGGCAAGGTATATGGGGAAGTGAATAATAAGGGAATAAGTAAATAAGGGAATAGGGGAATAAGTTGTTTCATAAATTAATCTGAGCGGAAATTTTTCAAGATTGCTTTTTATATAACACTTATTACCTTATTTACTTATTCGCTATAGTTAGTTTCTGTCGCTTACTTTTGCAAGGAGTCTCAAGACTTCCAGATAAAGCCAGATTAAGCTGACCATAAGCCCGAACGCACCATACCATTCGTATTTTTTTTCAAAAAAGTGTTCGGCGCCGCGTTCAATAAAATCAAAATCAATAATAAGGTTAAAAGCGGCAATAGCAACGACAATTACACTAAAACCGATGCCAATGGGGCTTGCGGTAAATATTTGCGGAATACCGCGCCCGAAAAATGAAGCTACAATCTGGATAAAATATACAAGAGCAACCGAAAGAGTTGCGGTAAAGATTACGGAGCGGAAACGTTCCGTGCATCTGATAGCGCCTGTGCGGAATAAAATAAGCATGGAAAATAAAACCGCAAAAGTGGCGAGAATTGCCTGCATAACAATACCGGCATATTGAGCGGCATAAACTGCAGAAATTCCTCCTAAAAAGAAACCTTCGCAGATAGAATAAAGCGGAGTTAAAATATTCATGGCACTTCTTGTGAAAATGATTATCATAGCAAGAATAAATCCTCCGATAGCGCCCCCTATGGTAAGTAATTGTGCTTTATCAGTATAGCCGTTCAAAGCCAAAAACCATGTATAGCATGCTGCTATAAAGACACATGCGAGAAGAATAAAAGTTTTATTAACAGCACCGTTGACTGTCATCGGTTCGCCATCAAGAACTCTTGCGTCATCAATGTTAAATAAAGGATTTGCCATAAGATACCTCCCATTTGTATTATACATATTATATATTAACACACAAGTGTACAAATTGCCAATAATTTTTTACAAAAAGTACTTTACAAGAAAAATTTTTATTTTATAATAAAGATATGCCGAAAGGTGATAATCCTCAGTAGCTCAATGGCGGAGCAACCGGCTGTTAACCGGTAGGCTGTTGGTTCGAGTCCAACCTGGGGAGTTTTTTAATACCTAAAAGAAAAGCAGGGCTAGTCCCTGCTTTTCTTTTGGTGTAGATTATCAGAGAGATTGAGAAAAGTACCCCCGGAAGTTTGAGAGAATTCTCAAACTTTTTACATTCTGGAGGAAATACTTCAAAACTAATTGATACAAATTCTTAAACTCAAAGATAATTAACTCTCAAATTAACAGATACTTTTTTAATAAGGTTTATGCTTTTTGAAAAATATTATGAACTCTATTTAAACACTAATAAAACTCCATTTAAACAATATTTGAATATCATTTAAAAACTGTTTGAGCCATGTCCATATTTGACATATGCATATGTTTTAATGGAATTATCTCAGCATTGTTACACAACAAACTAAGGAATATTTTCATGATACAATTAAGGTAGCTTCCTATAAGTTTTTATTATCAGAAGTTGTGAGGTGAAGAATGACTATATTACCTAAAAATCAAATGGCTGAAGAAGATATCAAACTTAATTTTATTACTCCGGCATTAGAAAAAGCCGGGTGGAAAGATAAAATTACAATGGAAACAAAAGTTCAGTTTACTGACGGTAAAATCAACTTGCGTGGTAATATGGCATCCAGAGAAAAGCCTAAAAAGGCTGACTACGTTTTGTATATAAACGCAAATAATCCAATAGCAATTGTAGAAGCAAAGGATAATAAACACTCTGTATCACATGGTCTGCAGCAAGCTATGGAATATGCTAAAAAATTAGACATTAATTTCGCATATAGCTCTAATGGTGATGGGTTTATAGAACATGATTTTTTAACAGGTAAAGAAAGAGAATTTACTTTAGATGAATTTCCAAGCCCAGAAGAACTTATTAGTAGATTTAAATCAGAGAAGAATAATAACACAGGTATTACTGAAGCTGAAGAAAATATTATAGAACAACCTTATTACACAAGCAGTAAAACATATCCGCCTCGCTATTATCAAAGAGTTGCCGTAAATAGAACGCTTGACGCTATTGCAAGAGGGCAAGACCGTTTATTACTTGTTATGGCAACAGGTACTGGTAAAACTTATACAGCTTTTCAAATTGTTTATAGGTTAATAAAAAGTGGGTTAAAAAAGAAAATTTTATATTTGGCAGATAGAAATATTCTTGTTGATCAATCTATTCAGCAAGACTTTGCTCCGTTAGAAAAAACTATTCATAAAGTAAATTTTGCAAAAGATAATAAAACAACTATAACTGCATACGAAGTTTATTTTTCATTGT
>CALVBW010000022.1 GCA_944325945.1 Candidatus Gastranaerophilales bacterium
GCCGCGGCGGTTTAAAAGGTCAAAATTTGTCATAACTGCCATACTTGCGCCGGCGCAAAGAATTAAAACAAACATAATTATTAATGCGTTTTTCATAAATCAATCTCCTAAAACTTCCACCAATCCCGTATCGTGATTGAAATGACATTTTGCAATATAAACTTTGTTGTTTTTAACGGCATCATTGATTATAACGGAATGCTTCATCAGGTAATCTTCAACCCATTTTGTGTGTTCCTGAGCAAAAAAGTTGTGGCAGGTTATGTCCTCTTTTTTGTCCAGAACAGGATAAACACATTTTAATATTGATGAAAAATCACTCATCGGTTCGGGATAATGTTCTTTTGCATACTTCATAACCCCGCAGTCATCGTGTCCCAGAAGGATTACAAGAGGCACCTGAAGTTTTTTAACAGCGTATTCAATACTTTCTATAACATTCGGTCCGGTTGTCATTCCTGCAACACGAATGACAAAAAGTTCGCCTATTCCGCAGTCAAAAATAATTTCCGGCGCAACCCTTGAATCGGAACATGTCAAAACGCACGCATAAGGCTCTTGATGATATGCAAATTTTTTCAAGGTTTCAAGGCTCATGTTTTTTGCGGTCGGTGTGCCGTTTACAAAATTTTTGTTTCCTTGTAATAGTTTATCCAGCTCGTTTTTTGCTTTGTTAAAAATCATAGGTCTATTTTATAATAGTTTCTCACATATTGCAACTTTGGAGTATATTGTGTATAATCGACAAAGACGAGAAGGGATATAGTATGGATTTTATAAACGTTTTTAATAAAAAATTTGAAGGAATTAAGAATACAAAATTCTGGCAGTTTATTTGTAAACATCCGGAATTGTTTACAATAATCGGTTTATTGATTGCTTTTTATTACATATTTTTCAATGACATTGGAACTTATGCGCTTATGGATGTGGATGAAACAAGATATGTTTCAATGGCGCGTGACATGTTTCATTCAAAAGATTTTATGACGCTTTATTTGAACGGTGAATATTTTTTTGAAAAGCCGCCGTTGTACTTCTGGGGTGAGTGTTTGTTTTTTGCATTGTTCGGCAAAATAAATGAATTTACCGCAAGATTTCCTGTTGCTTTGTACGGAACTTTAACATGTTTTCTTGTTTATTTTACAGGGAAAAAAATCGTATCAAGAAAATTCGGGGTTTTATCAGCATTAATTCTTGCGACAAGTTTGGAATTTGTAATTCTTGCGAAATTCGCAATACTTGATATTGTTCTTGCAATGTGTACGGCATTTTCTGTGTGTTTCGGGCTTTTAACTTATTTTTGTAAAGAGAGTAATAAAAAATATTTCTGGTGGTTGTTTTATATATTTTCAGGTCTCGCTGTTATGGCAAAAGGAATCCCGGGGTTTGTTGTGCCATTCGGAACAATGTTTTTCACGGCAATTGTAGCAAAACGTTTTAAAGAACTTTTTAAGCCTGTATATTTGATTCCTGGTATAATTTTATTTTTGCTGGTGGTTGTTCCATGGCATGCTTTGATGTTTAAAATTCATGATCCGTTATTTTTCAAAGAATATATTATAAAACATCATATAGAAAGATTTTTTACATCGGATTATGTCGGACGTGAGCAGCCGTTTTATTTCTTTATAATAACTTTATTGTGGGGATTTTTCCCGTGGATTTTTTCATTTATTGCGGCAATTGCGGCAAAATTAAAAGCTGTCAGGTTAGATGCCTACAAAACTTTGACGGATGAGCAAAAATTTGTTTACTTAAATGTAATAACATTTTTGTGGATAATGGTATTTTTCTCTATATCAAGTACAAAACTTATAACCTATTTGCTGCCTATATATGTTCCTGCAGCATTTATAACCGGATATATCTGGAATCATTATGATAAATTTAAAAAAGCTCTTGATATTTCATCATATATACTTGGCGGAATTGTTTTGATAGCATTTGTTGCGGGATTGTGTACGCCTTTATATCTGCCAGCACAGCTTTATCAGGATATTTTGACAATAAAATGGTTTTGTATAATTGTGTTATTTGTTGTAGGTATTTTAACCATATATTTTACAAGAAAAAACAAACCATACGCTTTATTTGCGGTACTTGTAGGATTTATTCTGTTTGTATCGGCATTTGCAACAGAGGAATTTTTTGAAGTCGATTATGCCTTCGGGCAAAACGATTTAATAGAATTTGCAAACTATGCAAAAGAAAATAATTATGATATAGGTGCCGTCGATCTGGAGCGTAAATATTCACTTTTATATTACGGCGGCAAAAAGGTAGATTACAGAGAAGATGAGCAGGCAAAAGATATGCTCAAAGATAATAATAAAGTCGTTGTTATATTGAAAAAAGATTTGAAAAGAGTAATGCACGGTGCCAAATATGAGATAATAAAAACAGGCCGCCGTTATTATTTGATAAAAGGCAAATAAGTTTAGCGTAAGTATTTAAGATACAGGTAAATAGAGCTTAATGTAAGTGCAACAAATGTGACTAAAGCACCGTATTTCATAAATCTCATAAATGTTATGGGATGATTTTTAGAGGCTGCTGTTTCGCTGACAATAACATTTGCAGCCGCGCCGATAATTGTAAGGTTCCCGCCAAGGCATGCACCGAGCGATAATGCCCACCATAAAGGATGATGTTCGTGTATATGTGCAGCAAAAGGCAGTGTATGCTGAACTTCCGCAATCAAAGGTGCCATTGTCGCAGTATAAGGAATATTATCTACAATGCCGGATAAAATTCCTGAGCCCCATAGAATTAACATTGTTGCGGCAGTCAGGCTTCCTTGCGTAAGTTCAATTAATTTATCAGCAAGATAGCTTATCCCTCCGTTTGCCTCAAAGCCGCCAATTATAATGAATAATCCGACAAAGAAAAATATTGTCATCCATTCGACGTTTTCATAAATTTCTTTTGGTTTTTCAAATATCAATAATACGGCAGCCCCGAAAAGTGCAAATACATACGCCGGAATT
>CALVBW010000023.1 GCA_944325945.1 Candidatus Gastranaerophilales bacterium
TCAAGGGTTTGAGCGGTATTATGAAGTGCCGGTGTATGGTTTTACGCTGGCAGAAGTTTTGATAACGCTGGGTATAATAGGTTTAGTAGCAGCAATGACAGTGCCGACATTGATAAGTAATTATCAGGAAAAAGTATTAGACACAAAATACAAAAAAGCAAAGAATATACTGCTAAATGGTTACAAATTAATGACGGCAAAGGAACATGTATTTGATATAAAAGATTTGTCATTGTTTCAATGTAAGGATCAGGCGTGTTATGCGAATAAGCATAAAGAAGCTTTCAGAATATCAAGAGATAGTTTAAGCTCTGATATAAAAACTTCAATGTCTCAGATATATACAAGACCGGGCTTTATACAGGGAATTGATTTTGGAGAAAATTTTTGGGAGCAGGTTCCGTATATGTTTCAGACAAATGACGGTATAACATTTATACTTATGGCCGGTAATAATGGACTAAGCTTTTATTCGGATGTAAACGGTTCAGGTAAACCGAATACGGTTGGTAAAGACTTTTTTCTATTTGCTCTTTCCGATAATATTAGGTTGAGCGATGCAACTTCTGCACTTATAACGAAAGAAACGCCTTCAGATTATTCTCCTGACGGAGCATTGAGTGATATTAAGACACAAGAACAATGTCAAAGTCACGCAGAATCGCTGGGTCCTCTGTGCTGGAGTAAAGGCGCTATTAAATGGAATGATGAGGTTGGCTGTTACATGTCTAATACCAAGGTAAATCATTATTTGTATGAAACAATATTTGATCTGTATTGCAGTTAAGACGTTTATTTATTGAAAAACCGGACAATTTGTCCGGTTTTTTATGTTATAATGTATTAAAGGAGAAAATTTTGTCAGTATCTGTTTTAATGCCTGTATACAACACGAAGTATGACTTTTTGCGTCAGGCAATAGAAAGCGTTCTGTGTCAGACGTACGAAGATTTTGAGCTGGTAATAATTAACGATGCTTCTACAGATAACGCGGAAGAAGTAATCCTTTCTTATAATGACAAAAGGATTAAGTATTATAAAAATGAACAGAATTTGAAGCTTATCGCTACATTGAATAAGGGATTGGATTTGTGCGAAGGTAAATATATAGCGCGGCTTGATTCTGATGATTATTGCGCTCCGCAAAGACTTGAAAAACAGGTTGAATTTATGGAACAGCATCCGGATACAGGGCTTTCGGGCACGCTTTTTGAAATGATCCCTGACAGTGGTTTCTCATCCTCAAATGTTGCTGATATACCGCTATGTATCCGATATATTCCCGGATGTCTTTTGCATTCATCCGCAATGATTAGAAAATCAGTTTTAAAAGAAAATAATCTTTATTATAATTCAGGCTGTTTACATGCCGAAGATTTTAAAATGTGGTCAGATATCAGCAGAGTGTCAAAAGTTGCTGTATTACCGGAGGTTTTGACATATTACAGGCAGACGGAAACCGGCATCTGCGCCAGAAACCAAAAGTTTCAGAATAAAATGCTTATGGTTATTGCATTTGAGAATATGATAAAAGATTTTGACTGCGACAGAGAAAAAATGTATTCTATTCTTGTGAAATTCGTAAAATCAATTCCTGTGACGGAGGAAGAATTTAATATGGCGAAAGATTTGTTTGAATTTGTCATAAATTCACTGGTACCAAAACTTTCAGCTCCCTATAACGCCAGAGTCGTTCAATATTTGGAAGCTATATTGAAACATTTTAATATAATAAAAGAGGCTAAAATCGTATGGATGCCCCGATAGTTTCAGTTTTAATGTCTGTTTATAATGCAAGAGCTGACGAGCTCCGTCAGGCAATCGAAAGTATTTTGAATCAAACATATAAAAATTTTGAATTCATAATCATAAATGACGGCTCCACTAATGACACGGAAGATGTAATTTTGTCTTATGAAGATAAAAGAATCCGTTATGTTAAAAATGAAGTCAATTTAAAAATTATTGCAAGTTTAAATAAAGGGCTTAAATTATGTCGCGGTAAATATATAGCACGGCTTGATGCGGATGATTACAGTGCTCCGACGCGCCTGGAAAAACAAGTTCAATATATGGAAGAACATCCGAATGTCGGCGGGTTGGGTACATTTTTTAAAAGACTGCATACGGGTGAAGAAATTCAGCTCCCTACAGAACCGGAGGATGTAAATTTGCTTTCCCGTTATGTAAGGGGGTGTATCTCAAACCCATCAGGCATGATTAGACGCTCTGTTCTTGTAGAGAACAATCTTGAGTATGATAAAAATTGTCTGCATGCAGAAGATTTTAAATTCTGGGCGGATTTGACGTATTATTGTGATCTGGCGGTTATACCCGAAGTCTTGACGTTTATAAGAAGCCATGAAGACGGTGTTTCCCGCTCTAATAAGGCATGGCAGGATAAAATGGTCGCAATTGTTCTGCTTGATAATATGATAAGAGATTTTGAATGTGACAAAAATTATATGTATTCAATTCTGACAAAGTACGTAAAATCCGTACCTCTTACAAGAAAAGAATTTGAGGATTTTAAATCTCATCTTGAAAATGTTATTACATATGTTGCATTAAGAGTGAATTTCCCTCATAATTTTATCGTCAAGCCGTATATTCTGGGCTTACTTGCAAGAATTTCGGTTGAAAAATAAATGTCAATTTTTTATATAAAAATTGAGAAAAAGTCTTTGTTTTTAATAAAAAGTTATAGTTTGATATAGTTTCAAAGAAACAGGGAATAATAAATATGGGGTACAAGCTGCGGGGTTTGCTATGGGCGATTTTACTGTAGGACATGCTACAAGACCTGACGTAAAATCAAAACACTTCGGATTTGAGTCAATGTTTCCGCGAAAAGATAATATTGACGATATGTTTCGTGAATATTTTTCAAAACACAGCTCTGATGACGGGTTCGTTGATCTTCACGGTGAACTTCAAAGGCTCGATTTGAGAGGTTAAACGTCCGGCCGGCATGAAAAAAGATTTGAAAAACCGCACCTGAAAGTGCGGTTTATTTTTTTGTGTTATAATCAGAAAAGAAAAGGAAGTAATAACATGAGTTTGACAGTATATTTAGGGATAGACGTAGGATCAGTAACCACAAAGCTTGCGCTTGTTGATGAAAAAGGGAAATACATAGACAGTTATATGCTCAGAACTGCAGGCAAGCCGGTTATGGCGGTTCAAAAAGGTTTGAAGGAATTATATGCAAAAAAGTTGACCGACTATGATGTAATGGGAGTTGGAACGACTGGATCAGGCAGAAATTTGGCCGGTGCTTTAGTTGGTGCGGATATTATTAAAAATGAAATAACTGCGCATGCTGTTGCAGCAAGTACAAATGTTCCCGGAGTTCAGACAATTCTTGAAATCGGCGGTCAGGACAGCAAAATTATTCTGCTCCGCGACGGCATTGTAACGGATTTTGCAATGAATACGGTCTGCGCTGCAGGTACCGGAAGCTTTTTGGATCAGCAGGCAAACAGACTTAATGTTCCGATTGAAAAATTTGGCGAAACTGCTTTGAAATCCGAAAACCCGGCAAGAATTGCAGGGCGCTGCGGAGTTTTTGCGGAAAGTGACTTGATCCACAAACAGCAATTGGGTTATCCCGTTGAAGATTTACTTTACGGACTTTGTCAGGCGCTTGTTAGAAATTATCTGTCAAACCTCGCGCTGGGAAAAGAACTTCTTCCTGTTTTTTCATTCCAGGGCGGCGTTGCAACAAATTCCGGTATGGTGAAGGCTTTTGAAGAAGCTCTCGGGCATAAAGTTATTGTTCCGGAAAACCATCAGACAATGGGAGCAATAGGTGCTGCGCTTCTTGCAATGGAAAATCATCAGTACACCGAAACTCCGACAAAATTCAAAGGCTGGCAGGTCGGTGATATGCATTTTTCATCAATAACATGCGACTGCAACGGATGTTCAAATAATTGTGAAGTTATTACTATTGTTGAAGGTGTTGACGAAGTTCAGCATGTTGAAAAAATTAAGGATATAAAGGGCAATATTATCGCACGCTGGGGTGGTACCTGCGGTCGTTGGGATATTGCATAGGAGTTTTTTATGGAAGAAAATTTATCCGCTTATGCAAATTACGAACTGGGTGAGGCTTTTTTTGCACTTACTAACAAAATGGTTGTTCGTGACGGAATTCCGTTTTCGCGTACGGGTGATTTTGAATTTGTTTCTCCAAATTGGCGGAAACTTGCCGATAAAAAGGATAAAACCCCTGATGATATTAAAAAAATTGATGAAGATTACAAAATGGAAATTCGTGATCTTGCTGATTCCTGCATAATTTATATGGGTGCAAAAACTAATAATAAAACATATAAATTTTCGCTAGAAGATTACAAAAATTTTCTTAGTGCAACAAACGTCGACAAATTTGCAATTCCAAATGATAAAGCTGAACTTGAAATTTATAATAAAAAAATAGAAATTCAGTTTAAAAAACTCGCAAATCACGGTGAAGAAACCGGCGACGATTTGATTGATAACAAAGATTTTGCAGCTTACATATATGCTCTGGATATGAAAAGCGAGCGTGATGAAAACAATAATTTCAAAGGCTTTATTCTGAATGGCAAAATTACCCCGATGGATTATGCGGTTGCATATCATCAATTAAAGGAAGATAAGGATAATTTGTTTTCTCTTAAACTCAGGGACGCGTATAAAAATTTATTTGTAAATAATGCTTAATATTTAGTCAATAATTGCCCCGAAAAATCCTTTATAGATTTATACGAGGATTTTATGGCGCAGATTAATATAGGTCAAGGACAAGGTATAACGCAGGCAATAGCATCGCATTTGGGGATGTCAAAAGACGACTGCAAAAAAGTCGGGCTTGCTCAATGGCAGCAGGTTATGAGCCTTGTTGATCAAAATAATACTCAAAACAAAACTAATAAAGAACAAAGTATATTTTCAGGCGGAAATAACGTCAAAAATTTAGGTAATAGCGCAAACTGGAAAACGGATTTTGTGGTACAGCAGGGCACTGTTGAAATTCAACAAAGTCTTTGGGATAAAATCGTAGCGATTTTAAAACCGTCAGCTGCGGCACCTTCAGCACCAACACAATCCGAAACACCGGCACAATCCGATGCACCGGTTGAAGTTCCCGAAACGCCAAAAGCGGGTCAAACGGCTGAACTGGACGCTTTCAAAGGCATGGAAGCAAAAGCCAGAGAAATGACTTTTGAAGAAGCATTGAATGACAGTACACCGGAAAACGGTGTTTCTATGGTTAATGATGAATGGCGTGAAATGGCAAACCGCGGGGATGCTGCAACAGGTGAAAAATATCAGGAACTGGTGAAAAAATTCGGTTTGAATTATACACGGCAGCTTGATGAAAAATACGGAAACGGCGACGGAACTTTAACTTACGAAGAATTTGAAAAACATCAGTCTGAAGATATCACGCCGGATGCGGATGCAGATGTCAGAGCAGCTATGAAAGAAGCAATTAAAAATGCGTTTGAACGTCTGGATTTGAATGATGATAATAAACTTGACTCAAAAGAAATAACAACTCTTCTTGCGGCTATGGATTACGATAAAGATAACAATGTAAACGGAAGAATTACAATAAATGACTTTTTCAGAACATCTATACAGCTTGGCGAAGGTGACAGACAGTTTTTGGATGATTTATTAGAATATAATTACAACAGTTTTTTCGGTAAAGATGAAGAATAATTTTTGTGTTAAACTGTTTTTATGGAAGATTTAACGGAATCCGTAAACAATTTGCGTGCTAAATACAGGGAAATTTTCAAAACCTCCGCAAAAGAAATTGAAAAACGCGTAGAAGAATTGAAGCCGGAAGGTGCCGGTGATATTTTTGATGAATACCCGCCAAAATCAGCTGGTGAGCACTGGCAAAAATCAGTTCTCAAGATGTTTGACGAAGATATTTGCCGTGAAATTTACAGAAAATGGACAGAAATTTTAGCATACCGCAGGGAATTTTCCTGCGTCGGATGCGGAACCTGCTGCCGGCTGGCATGCAGTGAGTTTTCGCCTGAAGAATTAAAAATTAAGGCAGAACACGGTGACAATTTTGCTGCGCAGTTTTTGAGCGTCTTTGTGCCGTATGCGTCAAAAGAAGAGGCGGGGGAGATTTATCCGGAATATATCAAAATGCTTGAAAAAAGTAAAGAAGGCGATGTGTATTTTTATCATTGTCCGAAAATCAATGACTGCAATAGATGCACGGATTATGAAAACCGCCCGCAAATCTGCCGTGATTTTCCGGATAATCCGCTTTCGTTACTCCCGAAATCCTGCAGTTTTTACAGCTGGCGGCAGGAAGTTGAACCTGTTGCGCTTATGCTTCATTCTATGCTTGAGATTATTGAATATTACAAAGAGCACATCACATTGAGGAGCTAAATTATGCAAATTCTAACCGGTTTGAGTCAAAAAGAATTAGAAAAGATAACTGATGAGCTTCATCAGTCAAAGTTCCGTGCGCGACAGATTCATAACTGGATTTACTTAAAATCCGTCAAATCTATTGACGATATGACTGATTTATCAAAAGATTTTCGTGAAGAATTGAAAAAAATTGCAAAAGTTACAGATGTCAAAATTAAGGTTAAACAGGAAAGCTCTGATGGAACTTTAAAATATTTATTGGAATATCCTGACGGCGAGTGTGTGGAAACTGTCTTAATGCGTTTTGACAACCGCGCAAATTTGACGGCGTGTGTAAGTTCTCAGGTTGGCTGCGCAGTAAATTGTACATTCTGCGCGACCGGAAAACGCGGGTTTATAAGAAATTTAACTTATAAAGAGATAATAGAACAGGTTTTGACAATTCAGCGAGATACGGGGTTAAAAGTTACAAATGTTGTTTTTATGGGGCAGGGTGAACCGCTTTTGAATCTTGATAATGTTTTAAAAGCAATGGAAATTTTTAACGAAAGCTTTCAAATCGGGCAAAGACGATTGACTGTTTCCACAAGCGGGATTATTCCCGGTATTAACAGACTGGCAGATCTTGAGATGCAGTCAACGCTCGCGATTTCTTTACATGCTCCGAATCATAATCTGCGGAAAAAATTAATGCAAATTGAAGAAAAATATAATATGTTGGATTTAAAAAAGGCTTTGAAAAATTACATTGAAAAAACAGGCAGAAGAATAACTGTTGAATATCTGTTGATAAAGGATTTAAACGACACGGTAGACTGCGCTAAACAATTGGCTGAATATCTTCATGATATAAAATGCAATGTTAATTTAATTCCCTATAATCCGACAAGTGATAACGATTACAAGCGTCCGTCAAACGGTTCAATAATGAAATTCAAGTGTTTATTAGAACATTCCGGCAAAAAGGTTACGGTAAGACTTGAAAGGGGTGCTGATATTGATGCCGCCTGCGGTCAGTTGCGTGGAAAAATTGACTAATATAGACTTATGTTTTATAATAATTCCAAAATAAGGAGGAAAGCCATGAGAAATAAAGAGTTTAAAAATGTCGGGGGGGGGCGACTCCTCTAGGTACTGTTAGTAAGGGTTTTGACGGTATTGGTTTAGTAAAGATACTAAGATACTATGATACTAAGGCAGTAAGAAGTAACAGAAAAGTAGGTCGGCATTACTATGCCGACAGAAAATATACCAAAACAATTGACACAATAGATAAAACAAATTATAATTCTAATATGATGAATTATAAATCAGAGATCCTGAAACAAGTTCAGGATGACAAATTAGTGAGCGAAGCTCACAGAAACCACAAACCTCACTTTACTCACTCCACTCACCTTACTCACGCAAAGCGTGCAGCTTTTACTTTAGCAGAGGTCTTAATAACCCTCGGCATAATCGGGATTGTAGCTGCGATGACAATCCCGACGCTGGTAAGTAATTATAAGCAAAAAGTTTTAAACAACCAGTTCAAAAAAACTTATGCCATGCTGAATCAGGCATTATTAAGCGCGCAGAGTCAATTAGGTTACATACCGGTATGTTATTATTATCGTTATAGTAGTTTAAATCCATCTTACTCCGGTTGCGACGAATTATCGGATAAATTTTGGACTCAGTTTAAAGTAGCAAAAATTTGTGATGGCAAGGCTTTTGAAAAAGGCTGCATACCTGAATATGAAGGCATGGATTCAGTTGCTAATGCAAATAAACCTGATGAAGTTCCTCCGGAGGGGTATGAGGATATTGGAGAATATGAATCAAGAGGATGTACAAACTTTAGAAAAAATGCTATTTTAAACGAAAGAAAGGTGTATGTTCTTGCTGACGGGACAATTATTATTCCTTATTCTACATCTCCTTTATTATTAGCGGTTGATATAAACGGCAACAAAGCTCCTAATAAATGGGGATATGATTTATTTTCGTTGCAAATACGCTTTGACGGGGAAAAGTTCAGGTATTATGGCGGCGGGTGTATGTATGCTGAAGAAGGAGGACATGATACCGCAACTATTATTACAAAACTTGAGCGTAATCAACTTTGATATTTAAAAAAAATCGTACTATAATGTTTTTATGAAAAAGATTTTTGCATTATTTATATCATTAATATTTTTCATGAATTCGGCTGTATTTGCGGCAGAGCCGTTGCATGGATATATTGAAGAAAGTGATGAATATAAGCAACTGCAGGAGGAGCTGTTTACAGGTGAAATTGAGCATCTTGACAGAAAAGATGTTATAAACATGACGGTTTCACAGGTGTTGGACAGTTCATATTCAATGGAAGGTGATGAGTTTTTTGCGCAGGTAACCTCAGATGTCTACGGCGATGACGGAATTATTATCCCGAAAGGTACTGTAGCACACGGCAAAATTTCTGAAACGGGCGGTGCCGGTAAAATGGGAAAACAAGCATGGATTGAACTTTCTTTTGATTATCTTGTAACCCCTGACGGAAGAGAAATTCCGATTGACGGCAAAATGACTACAAAACTTCACCCTATTGTTGAAACGTCTAAAATTGTTGCGCAGGATTTAGGTTATACTGCAGCCGGCGGGGTTGTCGGCGGATTTCTGGCACTTAACTGGCTGGGACTAGAGGCTGCAATTTTATCTCAGGGTTATACGCTGGCAGGCGGTGCTGCAATCGGCAGTGCTGTCGGATTAGGTATGGCTTTAATCCGCAAAGGCAAAGACGTTTTGATTGCTCCCGGAGATGAAATTAAAGTGAAAATTAATACAAAAATTCCGCTTCCGGTGTATAAAAAAGAAGCGTTAAAGCAGGAAGAATTGTTGTATCCGGGGTTGGATATTTTAATTACAAATGTCAAGCATGAAGAAGATCCGTTTGGTGAAATGAATACAATAACGCTTTCTTTAACTATTTCCAATATGTCGGATAAATCGCTTTCAGGCTTTGATATGGCTCTTGTAAATGATTATAATTCAACTTTCCGTCCGTCGGTTTTTGGCGATACAAAAATGATGTATAAAACTATTAATCCGGGTGAGAAAGTTGCGGGTGAGGTTTCATTTTCTGTTGATAATATTCACAGAAAATTCTGGCTGACCTTTTTTGACCGTCGCTCTGGCAAAGCTATTACAAAAATTTCCGTTGATAATGCTTACAGAAAAATGTCCAAAAAAGAACAAAAGAAAAATGAGCGCAGACGGTTTAAGAAAAATTATAAAAAAGATGTCGATTTGTTTGATATAGAGTGATTGTAAAGATTTTTATATTAGTGAATTGAAATGTTCGGTGTTTGTGTTACAATGTTAGTAGTTTGATAGTGTTTAAGGAAAATTTTATGGTTTGCGGAAAACTTGAAATTGATATTTTAAATTCTTTCTGGAATCTTACGGAACAAAATGAAGATATGGATATTTCAATACAGGATATTGTGGATGATTTGTCAAAATCCGGTGTTGAAAGGGCGTATACAACAATTAAAACCGTAATGGACAGATTAACTGTGAAAAGTGTGCTTGTCCGTTATAAAGTCGGTAAAAAATTCTTTTATAAAGCCGCAATGGACAGGCGCGAGATGGCAATGGAGTCCGTAAAACTTCTGGCAGATCAGTTTTTTAACGGAAGTTATACTGAAATGCTCCATTTTGTTGAACGTGAGTGCAGCGAATTTTTAGTAAGTTAATTATATGTCTAATATTGCGAGCAGAAAAAAAGTCGGCGAATTGCTCAGAAAAGTCAGGCTGGGTGAAATGCATGTTAGGGAGGCACTGTTGGCATTCCCTGATGAGACTGAGGACAAAAGTATTATGGCGTCATATCATGCGCTTGTGCATTATGAGGCAGACGAGGATTTAAGACATCGTGATGATTTATACCGTGAAGAGCAGGATGACTATATTGAATTTTTGTCGTATATTATGGAAAAAGGCGAGGATTTGCCCGAAAATATTATAAAAAGTTATGAAAAATATTATAAATCGGCAAATATTCCGCACTCGAAAGATACAAAAGGATTTTTAGAAAGTTTTTTCAGATTTTTGAATATTTAAAAGAAAGGGACATTTATGAAGAAAATTGTTTTAACACTGGCAGCAATGATGATGTTTACGACGTCCGCTTTTGCGTTTTTTAAAAAAGCGCCTGAAACGGAACTTGTTGTTATGCCGATGTTTTCCACTGAAACTCAGGATCAAAACAAAGTCTGGGTCGGAACTTTTCAGCTTGTTTGGAATGATTTGATGGATAATGTTGTAAAAGCTCCGATTGTTTTTACCGACGGACCTTCAAATCTTGCAGAAGAGCTTAATAAGCAGGAATTTACCAAAGAAATGCTGTCTGACAATTCTTATTACACCGCTCACGGCGTTGCCAATATGAATTTAAAAGAGCAGATTGACACGGCATTAATGGAAAAATTCAATGAAACAAGCGATCTTTTGCAGAGTATGGATTGGTCAGGCAGAAATTACCTTGTCTATGCAATGCTTAAAAAGGATTTTGAATTTATGAATGCTTTTGACGAGCTTAAAAAAGAAAGATTCGGTAAATTGAATAAAGAAAAAGTTCAGTATTTCGGGATTAACAGAGACAGCAAGAACGGCTTGAGAGAAAACGTCAGCGTGCTTTTCTATAATAATCCGGATGATTTTGCCGTTGAATTACGTACCAAACAAAACGACAGAGTTTTGTTGTACAGAACTGATGACAACAAGTCGCTTTCCGCTTTGTATGACGATATGATGAAAAAATCAGAAGAATACACTGACAGCCGTGAATTTGGCAAAAATGACCGTTTAAAAGTTCCCTTTATCAGTTTCAAAAGTCTGAATCAGTATCCGGAAATTCAGGGAAAAACAATTAAAGATACTGATTTAACCATTGATCAGGCTTTGCAAAGTATTGATTTTAAAATGGATAATAAAGGTGTAAAACTCAAAAGCGAAGCAGCTTTGATTATGAAAATGTCTATGCCTGTACCGATTATGAGAGAACCTGCGGATTTCTTCTTTGACGATACATTTGTAATGTTTTTGATAGAAAAAGATAAACCGTATTTTGCACTCAGAGTTGCCGATGCTGCAGCTTTGAATAAGAAAAAATAAGTAAAATTTTTAACTCAAACCTGCCATCCGAAAAGGGCGGCAGGTTTTTGCATGTTTATTGTATTTGTACTATAATTAATTTATGGCAAAAGTGAAATCAAAATGGATATGCCAGAATTGCGGGTATGAAACGGCAGGATATCTCGGTAAATGTCCTGAATGCGGTTCGTGGGGAAGTTTTACGGAGGAAGTTCAAACTTCTTTTAAGCCTCAGGCGGTGACCCCGCAGGGCTTTTTGAATGATACAAAGCCGGCTTTGTTATCGGATATTCACGTTGGTGATGAGGTTCGCGTAAGTACAAATATTCCGGAATTTGACAGAATTCTGGGCGGCGGACTTGTTCAAGGTTCTCTTATCCTTATTGCAGGAGATCCGGGAATAGGTAAATCCACCATACTTTTGCAAACAAGCGGTGAATTGTGCAAAAACAGTAAAAAAGTTTTGTATGTTTCGGCTGAAGAAAGCGCAAGCCAGATTAAATTAAGAGCTGAAAGACTCGAGATAAATTCAGATACCTTGTATATTTATCCGCAGATTAATATGGAAAGTATCCGTGCTGAAATTGATAATATAAATCCTGATGTTGTTGTAATTGACAGTATTCAGGCGATTTATTCAGGAACAATTACAAGTTCCGCTGGAAGTGTTTCTCAAATTCGCGAATGCTGCAATATTTTAATGCAAATTGCCAAGAATAAAAATATTACGGTAATTGTAATCGGGCATGTTACAAAAGACGGCTCAATTGCTGGACCAAAGGTTCTTGAACACATGGTTGACACGGTTATTTATTTTGAAGGTGACAAATACAAATCATATAGAATTCTGCGTTCCATGAAAAACCGTTTCGGCACAACGTCCGAGGTCGGAATTTTTGAAATGGGTCCGAAAGGTTTGACAGGTGTTACAAATCCTAATGAATTGTTTCTAAATGAGCGATCCAAAGGTTCAATTCCCGGTACTGCAATTGTTGTTACAAATGAAGGTACGCGGCCGCTTCTGGTGGAAATTCAGGCGCTTGTCGGGACTACGCCTTATCCTACGCCGCGAAGGGTTACAAATGGCGTTGACACAAGCAGATTGCTGCAAATTCTTGCGGTACTTGAAAAACGTGTCGGGCTTAACCTTTCAAAACAGGATGTTTACGTTAATGTAATGGGCGGAATTGAGGTAGATGAACCGAGTGCGGATTTAGGGATTGCGCTTGCGGTTGCAACATGCGCAAGGGATGTTGTTGTTGACAGCCAGACAGTTATTATCGGCGAAATCGGTTTGTCAGGCGAAATTCATCCTGTACAAAATATAGAAAAACGATTGAATGAGGCGGTTTCATCAGGATTTAAAAAAGCAATAATTCCTTATTCAAATAAAATCAATTATGACAAAATTGAAATTGTGCCTGTAAAAAGGCTTATTGACGCGATTTCTGCATGTGTGTCCGCCCAGTAAGTTCTGTATTGTGCGGTAAGTTAAATTGTAAGCGGTGGATGGATAATGTATCACCATAACAAAAAATTAACACCTTATGCAAAACAACTCAGAAAAAATATGACGTACGAAGAATCCAAATTATGGTATAACTTTTTGCGTACATATAACATCCGCTTTCTAAGACAAAAGGTTATTGAAAATTATATAGTCGATTTCTATTGCGCAAAAGCTCCACTTATAGTTGAAATCGACGGCGGACAGCATTATGAAAATAATGCTGTGGAAAAGACGGCTTACGGGATAAAGTCTTAGAAAGTTTCGGGTATAAAGTTTTAAGGTTTACGAATTTAGATGTAAAAAATAATTTTGAAGGAGTTTGTGGTGTAATTGATGAGACTGTGAAAAGTCGAATTTAATCCCCCCTTTAATTCCCCCCTTTACAAAGGTGGTGTATGTAGAGAGTCCCTCCTTAATTTCCCCTTTACAAGAGGGTAGGGTAAAATCCACCCCTTATCCCCCTTTACAAGTGGGGTATGTAGAAAATTAATTAGCGGGTTATTTTTTTTGAGCAACTCCAGGTGCGTCTTTTACCACAAAAGGTCTTACAAATGCCCATGTGCCGTATAAGCAGGATAAAATTCCTGCAATATTCAACGGGTAACTCAGCCATTTTTTGTTTTTCGCAAGTCCGCCGAGTGCCGTTAATGTCGTTCCTGCCATAAAGCCTAAATATCCTTTAAAAATAGTTCTCGGCACTACAACAGTGTCATTCATATCCGCTGCATTTTTCGTGTGCGTAATGAATTTATCCGTAAATCTTTGTCCGCTGTTATCGCCAAAACGTACATTTGCGTTTATTTTTTGTACCTGCATACCTTCTCCTTTTTTATATAATAACCGGACAAAGAAAAATTTGCTATAATTAACAATTTTTTAATATTTCACGCGGGCTAAACCTATTGATTAGTTTTTGTGTTGGTGATATAAAATACATGTAATTAAAATAAGAAGGAGTAAATCTTATGGTAAAAGTAGCAATTAACGGATTCGGAAGAATCGGACGTAACACATTGAGAGCAGCAATCAGAGAAGGTATTTTCAATAAAATTGATTATGTTGCAATCAATGACCCTGGTTTGAAACCGGCAGAAGCTGCACTTCTTTTCAAACATGACTCTGTAATGGGTAAATTTGACGGTACAGTTGAAGCTTATGACGAAGGTATTATCGTAAACGGTAAGAAAATTAAATTCTTTGCAGAAAAAGATCCTGCACAGTTGCCCTGGAAAGATTTGGGTGTAGAAGTTGTTGTTGAATCAACAGGTTTCTTCACAGATGCTGAAAAAGCAAAAGCTCACATCACGGCAGGTGCGAAAAAAGTTATTATCTCAGCTCCGGCTACAAATGAAGATATTACAATTGTTTTGGGCGTAAACGATAAAGAATACGATCCTGCAAAACACAATGTAATTTCTATGGCATCTTGCACAACTAACTGCTTGGCTCCTGTAGCTAAAGTTATTGATGAAAAATTCGGTATCGTTAAAGGCTTGATGACAACAGTTCACTCATACACAGGCGACCAGAGAATTTTGGATGCAGGTCACAAAGATCCGCGTCGTGCAAGAGCTGGCGCTCTTAACATCGTTCCTACAAAAACAGGTGCTGCAAAAGCTGTTGCTCTTGTTTTGCCTCAATTAAAAGGTAAATTGGACGGTTTCGCTATGAGAGTTCCAACCCCTGACGTATCATTGGTTGACGTTGTATTTGAACTTTCAAAAGACGTTACTGTTGAAGAAGTTAATGCTGCATTAAAAGAAGGCGCTGACGGACACGTTCTTTGCTATACTGAAGAACCGTTGGTATCTTCTGACTACATCGGTACTTCTCAGTCATCAACCGTTGACGCTTTATTAACACGTGTAATGGGTGGCAATCAGGTTAAAATCATTTCTTGGTATGATAACGAAATGGGTTATTCTACAAGATTGGCTGAAACTACTTTGATGGTTGCAAGCAAATTATAATCCGTTATAATTTAGTGAAAATGAGCCGGAAATTATTTTTCGGCTCATTTTTTATACCTTTTCGGGTAATTTAATACGTAGAAATTTTTGTTAAACTGCCTTTGAAAGGCAGGTTAAATATGTATATATTAAAATTAATTGCCTATATTCTGGTAATAATAGGCGCATTAAATTGGGGTCTGGTCGGATTTTTCGGGTTTGACCTTGTGGCTTCAATTTTTGGAGACTTAACGTTGGCATCAAGAATTGTATACTCATTAGTCGGTATCGCCGCAATTGTATATCTTCTTATGTCTTATCGTGATATCTCGGACAGATATTAAAGAGTTTTGAAAAATTCTTCATTCGCTTTTAATGTGTTTTCAGTGGCAAGTACGGAATATGTCGGCTTGCCGCTGAAAATATAATTTGCAGCATTATAAATATCGTCAACTGTTATAGAATCAATAATTTTTAGAATTTCGTTATCAGCCAGAGGACCGTTAAAATCCGTTACATTGCTTGATAATGAACTATTTTTGCCGGAGGTGGTTTCGGTACTGCTCAAAATTATATTTTTAAAGTTTAATTTTGCGTTTTCAAGTTCTTCTTCAGAAACTTTTTCCGTCATAATTTTTTGTATATGTTGATTAAAACCGTTTATAGATTTTTGAACATTGTCAAAGGTCTGTTCTCCTGTTTCTTTATTTTCGGTTGTTGTTCCAATGTAAAGTTTGAATAATCCTGCATTATCAAAGTATTTTACGGAAGAATTAACGCGGTATGCAAGCTGTTGTTTTTCCCGTAAATCATTGAATAGTCTTGATGACGCATTGCCGCCGAGTATTAAATTTAAAAGTTGAATTGTCGCGTTATCTTTTAAATTTCCGGTTGTTTTGAATTTAAAAGCTTCTACAATTTGTGCCTGATTTTTTTCGTGAGTATCTGTCAAAACTTTTGTCGTTTGTACGGGCGCTTTGTAAGCATCCTTTAAAAAAGGTTTTGCAGGCTGTACATCAGGTAATTCGGAAATTTCTTTGAAAAATATTCCGCTTAATTCAGGTTTCTTTTTAAAAGGCGCAGAAATTGTTACATGCCCTTGAGCGGTATTAAGTATATGATTGTATAAAGTTTTAATATCATCTAATGTGACACTGTCAAGGTCTTTAAGAATATCTTCTTTTGTATAACTAATCGGTAGTCCCTCAAAAAGTTCTTTGTATAATTTGTCATTTACATCTTTTTCCCATTTAGACAGGTCTTCTTTAATATCGCGTTTTATAAAATCAAGAGTTTCTTGCGTAAATCGGGGATTTAGCAAAACTTCCTTTGCGTCTTTTAGTGCTTTTTCCATATCATCGGCGGAAAATAACGAAGTTGCGATGATTGATGATTTCCCGGCTGTAAAATGCATTATAATGCCATCTTTTTGCAAGTCATTATTGTATTCATAATCGTTACGGAATTTTGAGCCTTCTTTTAAAATCCCGCGTAAGAGATAAAGTGTTGCAGGTTTTATATCCTGCGGAATCTCTGTATTATATTCTATTTGAAATATAGCGTTGTTTGTTTTTATATCATTTGTAACAACATCAAAATTATTCGATAAAACATACCGGTTGACATTATTAGGGTTTATTGCTTGTTTTTGAATATTTCCGCTGAACGAAATTGCGTAATTGTTCATTATAGTGCTTTTATTTGCACTCTGCGGGTGTAAAACGGTTATAGCGGTTTTATTTAAATCCATAAACTGTTTTGCGGCATTTACTAAGTCATCTTTTGTCATATTATTGACAATTTTTTCAAAATCGGTGACATATTCAAGACTTCCGTCCAGCATACTTCCGCCTATAAAGTTATTTAGCGAAGAAGAACTTTCAAATATATATGAATATCCGTTGAGCATGGATTTTTTAATGATTTGCATTTCTTCATCTGTCGGCGGATTTGTGATTATTGAATGTATTTGTTCAAAAACAGTCTTTAAAACTTTTTCGGCGTTAGCTTCTGTAGTTTCTGCAGAGAGCAAAATAGCTAAATTGTCATTCGGTCTTGAGCCGATTTTTTCCTGACCGATTTCTGCAAGAGTGTTTAAATCTTTTAATTTCTTGTCAATTCTTCCTGTTTTGTCGGCAGTTAAAAGATTTGCAAGAGCTTTTGTATATATTTGAGATTTTATGTCGTTATTTTTTGGACCGTTAAACCCGAGCATGATGTGTGTTGCTGTTGTTTTGTCGGATATCAAATCCTGACGGGTTGTTTTTTCAATAGGTCTCAGGTCTTCAAATTTTCGTGAATGTGAAACTTTATTCGATGCAGAAAAATATTTTGATATAAGCTGCATTGTTTCGTCGGGTTTTACTTCGCCCGTGATAACGGTAACCATATTTGCAGGATAGTAATTATTATTATAATAGTCTATAACATCTTCGCGGGTGAGATTTGTTATATTGCTTGTTGTCCCTCCGATAAGGTCTTGTGAAGAGCTTTTTATATTATAAAGTTTCCTAATTGTCTCATTTGTGATTATATTTGCAGGATCTCCCAAAATCATGTTGATTTCTGAATTCACTATTCCTTTTTCTTTTTCCAGCATATTGACCGCAAATCGTGGTGTTTCAAGCATTGACGCGTGGATTTTTATTTTCTTTTCCAGATCTGTGTCATTCAAGAGGTTTGAGCTTATGTAGTAATTTGTCTCCGCAAATCCGGTTGAAGCATTTGTATCAGCCCCCATTTTATTAACAGTTCCGAAAAATTCACCTGCTTCAAGCCCCTCGGAGCCGTTAAAAAGATTGTGTTCAATATAATGGCTTATTCCGCGAAGGTGGTCAGGTTCATTCATAGAGCCTGTATTTACATAAGTTTTTAGAACGGTTTCGCCTTCTTTCGGGATAATTACAACCCGCTGCCCGTTTGCAAGCTTATAAAAATGTGCGGTATAATCAAACGGAAGTTTTAATTCGCCTGTTTTTTGGTATTTCATCGGAACTTTAACGTTATAATCCGGCTGAACAGCCTGCAATTCCTGCGCTTGTTGTTGTGCAGGAAGTTGTGCGGCAAATGAAGGGACAGCCTGGTATTTAGGCTGTTTACAGTCTATATTTTGTGCTGGATTTATTCTAAGCATGAATTCTACCTATATGCTTATAAAAACAAAATTGATTTAAAAATTGCTTTTTTGTTACTAATTTTTAAAAATAGTTTGTTCTCTGTCGGGTCCGACACTTACGATAGAAATCGGTGCGCCGATAAGTTCTTCAAGGCGTGCGAGATATTTTTTGCAATTTTCAGGAAGATCTGCATATTTTCTGATACCGGATACATCTGTTCCCCAGCCTTTGAAGGTTTCGTAAACAGGTTCAAGGTATTTGTGAATAAATACGTCAGTCGGATATGTTTCGTAAATTTTTCCGTCGCGTTTGTCGCGGTAAGCGTTGCAGACCTTTATTTCGTCAAAAGTATCAAACACATCGATTTTGGTGAGCGCAACAGAAGTTAATCCGCCAACAAGAACGGAGTAGCGCATTGTAACCGCATCAAACCATCCGCAGCGGCGGGGTCGTCCTGTTGTTACACCGAATTCATGTCCGATTGTTTGTATTTTTTTACCGGTTTCATTGTCAAGTTCGGTTACAAAAGGACCTTCGCCGACTCTTGTTACATAAGCTTTTGCAACGCCGATAACTTCATCTATCATTTTTGGACCGAAACCTGAACCTGTGCAGGCACCGCCGCTAATCGGGTTTGAACTTGTGACAAAAGGATAAGTTCCGTAATCCACATCCAGCATAACCCCTTGTGCACCTTCAAAAAGCACGGATTTTTTATCTGTTTTAGCTGCTTCAAGATTTTTCTGCCAGTCAAACCAGACATAGGGTCTGAAAATTTCAGCATATTTTTTGCACAAATCCAAAACTTTTTCTTTTGAATACGGTTCAAGTCCGTAAACTTCTTTAAGCTGTTTGTTCTTCAACGGTAAAATTATATCAAGCTTTTCGGATAAAGTTTCATCGGAATATAAATCCTGAATTTTTAAGCCGATTCTTGCCATTTTGTCAGTATAGGTCGGGCCGATGCCTTTTTTTGTAGTGCCTATTTTACCTTTTTTAGCGTTATCTTCGCTGTAGCCGTCAATATCCGTATGATAAGGCATTGTAATAGATGCCAGAGGGCTTATTTTCAATCCTGATACGTCAACGCCCTGACTGATGAGTTCATTCAATTCTTTTTCAAAATATTCAGGAAGGATAACCGTCCCCGGACCTATCAGGCATGTTTTGTTTTTGTAAAGAATGCCGGAAGGTATGAGGTGAAATTTATAAGTAGTGTTGTTGGTCACAACCGTGTGGCCTGCGTTGCAGCCTCCCTGATAACGTATAATTAAATCAGCTTTTTCCGCAAGAAGGTCTGTAATCTTTGCTTTGCCTTCATCTCCCCACTGTGCTCCTACAACTACTCTATTCATATCCTTTGTCCTTTCTAAAATGGTCATTTACCCATTTATTTTAGCACAAAAATTATTTAGGGAGATTTTTAAAATAATCTTTATCATAAAGTGCCTTATAAGTACATCCGGCACCGTTAAGAGCATCTGTAGAGTTATCGGAGCAATAGAGGTCATTTTCATCATAGTAATCTGTACCTTCGGCTCCCATTGGTAAAAGAATACCGTCGTTGGTTATTTGGAACATGAATAAATCTTTTCCTAGTTGATTTGGTTTGCAGTTTAATCCGTTAAGATCGGCTGATATATATATTCTGCTCGGAGTTCCTTTATTTTCAATGAGTATCAGGGTTCCGTCCGGTAGAATAAATTGACCATCATCAAGTAAGGTCATATCTATGCTTGTATTATTTGTCAAATTTTTATAAATATCCGTTGATGTATTAGAAACGCATTGATCAGGGTCACCGTATCCAAATCCGCAGTCTTGTGCTACTTTCAGATATTTTGTAAGGGTTTCTTTTACAATGTATCCTGATTTTGGAGTTAAAATATATCCTGTGTCTGCCTGATAAAGTTTTAAAGCCTGACTAAGACTGCTATATGTTTTTTTTAGTTGGGACTGCAGGGTTTTATTCTGTTGATTTTGTACTAATGTTGGAATAGTCATGGCAGATACAACGCCTATAATGCCGAGGGTTATTAAAACCTCAGCGAGGGTGAAGGCGGCTTTTTTAGGAGATACTAAGTTACTAAGGCAGTAAGGCACTAAGAAAGTATTTTTGTCATTCTGAGCACCGGCGAAGAATCTCTTGAGTTTCTTGTAGGTCGGGTTTACTAACCCGACGATAAATTTTTTGTCGGCTTGGTAAAGCCGATCTAAATTTCTAATGTGTTGTCGTACTTCTGGCGCTTCGGGATTATATATAAAACTAAAACACTTAAATCCTAAGCCCTGAGCTAATCTCGGGGGGGGGCGACTATCTGAACCGCTTTTGTATCAACCTTTTTCAACATATCAATTCTCCTTTTTCTTTTATTAAATATTATTTTCAGGAGTTTGTCAAGCTTTATTTTTTAACATTTCAATAAGTTTTGGAACCACTTCAAATACATCACCGACAATTCCGGTATCGGAAACATCAAAAATCGGTGCATTCGGGTCATTGTTTATGCAGATTATATGTTCGGCTCCCATAATTCCGACAGTGTGCTGGATTGCACCGGAAATCGCGCATGCGATGTATAATTTCGGGGTAACGGTTTTTCCTGTTTGACCTATCTGCATTGTGTGCGGTGCATAGCCTAAATCCACAGCGCCGCGTGTGGCGCCGACGGTTCCGCCCAATAGGTCTGCAAGCTCTTTCAGCATTTTAAAACCTTCTTCGCCTTTCATTCCCTTGCCTCCGGCAACAATAATCTCAGCGGAATCAAGTTCGTTAAGGTCATTTTCGTATACCTGCATGAATTTTTCAAGCTGTACGTTATTGTTAAAATCTTCGGGTTTTACCTCTCTATAGGTAAATTCGGTTTCTTTATAACCGATATCAACCGAGGGTTTGAAAACTTTCGGGCGAACAGTTGCCATTTGCGGTTTTGTTTTGCAAAGAATTGTTGCCATTAATTGACCGCCAAATGTCGGGCGCGTTGCGGCAAGCAAGCCTTTTTCATTTATATCAAGTTCTATGCAGTCCGCGGTAAGCCCTGTTCCCAAGGTTGATGAAATTCTCGGTGCAAGATCCCGCCCCTGATTTGTTGCCCCGATTAAAAAGATTTCCGGCTGAATTTCTTTTACCAGATTAATAATAAGATTTGAATAAGTTTCAGTGTTGTATTCGTCGAATTTTTCATCCTCAAACACAAAAACTTTATCAATCCCGCTATAGGTAAAGCCTTCTTTATAATCGGGCAGCATGCCGGGTTTTGTAAATAAAATTGCCATAACAGGTGCGTTATTCAATTTCGCCGAAAGTTCACGGGCTTTGTTTGCCAGTTCAAAAAATACCGTATGAACATACCCTTGTCTTGTAACTTCCGCATATAAAAGAATTCCGCCCGTCATTTCAGCACCCCGATTTCTTTTATTTTGTTTAAGATAATTTCAGCCCCTGTACCTGTTTCAAGACAATTATGTTTTTCGCCGGTATGCTTTATCTCCGGCCGGAAAGCTTTTGAAACATAAGTCGGTGAGCCTTTTATCCCGACATCTTCAGGGTTGAGCCCCAAATCCTCAAGCGTCAGGGTTGTAATTTTTGTGTCCTGAGCTTTTATAATCCCGTTTATCAAAGCTCTTGAAGGTTCAAATTCGGATTTTAAAATGCATAAAAGTGCAGGTGTTTTGACTTTTACGGCTTCAATGCCGTCATCAAGAAGTCTTGTTGCGGTAATAATTTCGTCATTGTATTCGTTAATTTTTTTGACGTAAGTTACCTGCGGAACATTTAACAGGCTTGCAATACAGGGACCTGTTTGTGCTGTATCACCGTCAATTGCAAACTGCCCGCAAAGAATTATGTCAAAGTCAGGCATAATCTTTTTTATTGCAGCCGAAACCGTTTTGCCTGTTGCAAAGGTATCTGCACCCGCGAATTTTCGATCACTGATTAAAACTCCGTTATCAACTCCGAGGGCGATGATATTTTTCAGCATATCTTCCGCCTGCATAGGTCCCATTGTAAATACCGTAATTTCTGCACCATAAGCCTTTTTTAGCCTGAGTGCGGCTTCAACTGCATAAACATCATAAGGGTTCAAAATACTTTCAACCCCTTCACGCTGCATCGTGTTATTTTCGGTCCATTTGATATCTGATGTATCAGGAACCTGTTTTACGCATAAAGCTATTTTCATTGATTAGTCGGTCTCTTTTTGCTGTTGGCTTCAATCAGTGCATTATAACCCATTATATACATTGAACATTTTTTTACATTAGCCATGTACCATGCACACTTTTCCTGTGTACAAACCATATCAATACCGCCTGATCCTATGCTTAATAACGGGCAGAAAGGAATGTTATTATTTGCCATAAGTCCTCCTATTTAACACTTTGTTTAAGTAAATTACAATTTTCGTCGCGTTTGCGTTCCTGATCTTTGTAAATACGGGTTCTATTTATAACCTCGTCAAAGTCGATTTTGTGTGCATCAAAATCAGGACCGTCAACACATGCAAATTTTGTTTCGCCGCCGACAGTAATACGGCATGCTCCGCACATACCCGTTCCGTCAACCATAATCGGGTTCATGCTGGCTTCCGTATAAATACCTTTATCGCGGGTCATATTTGCAACCGCTCTCATCATGGGCATCGGACCTACCGCAATCGCATAATCTATTTTTTCTTGTCCCATTAATCGTTCAAGAACCTGTGTTACAAAGCCTTTTTCGCCCAGAGTTCCGTCGTCGGTGGTGATAAAAAGTTCCGTGCAGGCATCTTTCATTTTGTCTGCCCAGAAGATTAATTCTTTTGTTCTTGCGCCCATTATCATATAAACTTTGTTGCCGGCTTCTTTGAAAGCTTTTGCAATCAAATAACATGGTGCTGCACCGTAGCCGCCTGCAAGACAAACTACCGTACCGTATTTTTTTATGTGTGTGGGCTGACCTAATGGTCCTACTATATCAACAATTTCATCACCTTCATTCAGTGCCGCAAGTTTTTTCGTTGAATATCCCACTGCCATAAAAACAAGTGTCAGAATTCCTTTTTCTTTATCTACATCAGCTATTGTCAAAGGAACCCTCTCGCCGTTTTCTTCAGCTCTGAAAATTATAAACTGTCCGGCTTTTGCATTTCTTACAACATAAGGTGCATCTACCTGTATTTCAAATTGATTAGGACAAATTTCTTTTTTTGATAATATTTTATAACCCATAATTTCCACCTTCTGTAATTGAATTATAGCACAAATTTTGATATAAGGGAATAAGGAAATTATAAATGCATTGTGAGGTGCCAAAGGTACTATAACCTACTGTCATGCTGAACTGGTTTCAGCATCTCATTACGAGAGGATTGCCCCCTCACCCTTAGCCCCTCTCCCTCCGGGAGAGGGTAGAGAATTTTATAATTTTGAGCGAAGCGAAAGAAACAACTTATTCTCTTATTACCCTATTACCTTATTCACTTGTTTAATCACCTATGCAAACCGCCTGTAGATTGTTATTGTTACGGTAGGTGTAGCTCCAGCTCGTACTGGTAGAGGAAAAGCCGCGGCGGCCGTACCCGATGCCGCTACCATACTCCTCACCGGACCAAACGAGGAAAGATGAGCCTTGAGAGGCTGTGAAGCCAAGCTCTGTTACTTTGTCATAGTCAAGTGTTAAATTGCGTGCATCGCCTTTGGCGCCTATGCCTGATGTGTTGTATACATAGTTTGCTATATCTGCTAATTGTGTAGCTGTTGGCATTTTACTTATACCTCCGCAGGCTTTTATAGCACCTGCCCAGTAATCACTTTTATGATAGCATTCTTTTATTCCAAGGTCACCTTTTAATTGTTCACATTCCGCCTCTGTAATAGGCTCAGGGAAAAACGGAGCAGTAAAACAAGTATTTCCCATTTTGAACGCACAGTTTCTTCCGTCAAGCGATTTAACATTAATAGAGCGTAAATCTTTTTGCTGAGTATTAGGAGTTTTAAATCCTGTGGTATCGTAAAGAATAGCTAAACAGGAAGTACCTGTAAATTGATTAGTAAAGGGCTGCTCTTTACACTCGGGATTATATGCAATAATCCCTGTAATACCGTTAGCGAATTGTACGCCGATGAGTTCGGTATCCCAATCATCCTGCCCGAAGTTGGAGGCATTTTTAATTTCTGTCATGTCGACTTCTTCTCCTTCAGCACCCCAGTAGACTTTGTCTTCAAAACAGGACATAATATCATTATTAGAACAAACTTTTGTAATTTTAAAGTATTTGCCTAAAGCACCGACAAAGTCAGCAGTAGATCTGTAGCCTGCCAGAACCTGCTGTGTATTCATTTGTTTAAGAGCTTCTTCTAATTTTCTTTCAAAGACAGACGCGGAAGTATTCCAGGTTTTGTTCTGATAATTCGCAATCAAAGTCGGAATAGTCATAGCGGCCACAACGCCTATTATGCCGAGGGTGATAAGCACCTCAGCGAGGGTAAACGCGGCTTTTTTAGAAGATACTAAGTTACTAAGGCAGTAAGGCACTAAGAATTTACTGTGAGTTTCGCTCACATATTTGTCATTCCGAACTAGTTTCGGAATCTCTTTATTATGAGATGCTGAAACTGGTTCAGCATGACCGGAGGTTAAGCTACTGCCCCCCCCCCCTGAGTGAAAAGTAGTCGTGATGCGTATTTGCGCCCATTTTTTAAACCTCCAAATATCCTGTTACTGTTTTATTATATCATTTTTTATACATGTGTGCAATCAGCTTATTCCTCAATAACCTCGTAGTGATATTTTGGATTTTCTGCTAATCTTTTTTCTATTTCTTCAAAAGTTAAAAGCCCCTGTGTTGCTCCGAATTGGGAAACAACTCCCGCTGAATTTACGGAGGCATACATCAAAGATTTGCCTAAATTACGGTTTGTACGCTGTAAAGCCGCGCAGAATGTTGATGCAAAAGCATCGCCCGCCCCGAGTGTTGATACAACAGGCCCGTCAAAAATCGGACAGTGGTAGTAATTATTTCCGTCATAGGCATAGGCGCCGTTTCCGCCGTCTGTGATTACTATTACCTGATAGTCGCAAACCTTTAATTTTTTGAACATTTCTTTTAGATCCGGATGGATTAATTGATCGGAAAATTTTTCGTCGCGTGTATCAGGACGTATTTGAATTCCTGTTGCCATTGACGCTTCATCTTTATTCATTACAACGATTTGCGCTGTTGCAATGATTTGTTTTAAGTAGTTAAATCCTTTTTTAATGCTTGTTGTGCCTGCGTTAAAACATACAAAAGTCCCGTTTTCTTTTGCAAAATTAACTATATCATCCAGAACCTTGTTGCTTTCGCCGTTTAACGGCGCAATATATAGAAGAGTAGAATTTTTAATGGCTTCAAAGTTGATTTCAGACTTTTGAATTAAAGCGTTTGCGCCTCTGTGTGCCAGAACGGTTCTGTCGCCTTCAAAACTTGTCAGAATAATTGAAAACCCTGTGCTGACGTCATCTCTTTGAATCGCATTGGATAAATCAACATTTTTATTTTCAAAAGATTTGAAAATGCCTTTTGAATAAATATCGTTCCCGACTTTGAATATGGCGCTTGTTTTTAGCCCTAAATTCGCAAAGTTTACGGCTGTATTTATTCCTCCGCCTCCGACCTGTGAATCAAAATCCGTTATTTCCAGCTTAGCACCATACGGATAGCTCATAAATTCCGTTTTTTTATCTTTTCTGCATACGGATACAATATTTGCGTCGTCACTTTCCACAAATACATCCATTGTTGCGCTTCCTATTGTAATTACGTCAAACATAAATCTTTTCCCTTCTTTGTTTTTATCTTAGCATAAAAATGTTAAAATTTTTTAATGTTTTGCGGTAATGTGTCAAAAATATTTTTTTACGGATTTAAATATTGTTGTCGAAAAATAAAGGAAGATTAGATGAAAATATACTTTAACCCCGCAATTAAATCATACGTAAATAACAGGCAGCAAAATAAACATGAGGATAATAAGAATTTAAAAGAGAGTTATTCATATAATCCTGTTGCGTACAGAGACTATAATATATCTTTTGGTGCAAGATTATTCAGGTCTCCTGAAAATTTTTACGAACAGGATTTTAACAAAGAAGGTATGCCGAAAACTTTGCACCGGTATATTTACAACCCCGACAATTACAGCTTCAGAAAAACAATACCTCCGGCTCAGGCAATGAAAGAGGTTTTTGGCTCTATTTCAGGCATGCAGACACTGGAAGAAGTGAAAGCGGCATTCCCTGACGAACCGTTATTTGCTGATTTGCATTCAAAATCATCAAGAAAAGCAAGAACAGGTCTGCTGGGCGAATTGGCACTCGTTCGTGAGGATGAGTTCTATGCCGGTAAATCTTTGTTTAAAAACGGTAAAGATGATCTTGGAATGTATATTTTGAAAAAGATATATGTTGAAGGTAAAACTTTAAAAGAAATAAATAAAGATTTCCAAAGGGATAAAAGTGTTGTTTACAATGGTTTGAGCGATATTCAATATACGGATGTTAAAGCGTTCGGTATTAAGTTCCCTAAACGGGATTTTTGGAAGTCTTTTATTGCAACGCGTGAAGATTTTCCGTATGTTTATATCCCCAGAACAACAGAAGTAAGTAAATCTTCTGCACCGTCACATATTCATCGTGAAAATCCGGTAAAATATACTCCTAAAAAACGCTTTGAAGATTTGAAAGATTGGGAAATCGACAAAATTACCGATGCAATGCTGGAAGGTATGGGGGATAGAAAAGAAACTGAAAGACTTTTGAAAAAACGTAATTTACAAGATACTGAATCCCTGAATTTCGTTGCTAAATATATGGGTGAAATAAATTCTGTTGTGTTGGAAAAATTACATGTCTCAGAAGAAATGAAAGAATTTTTTGACAACTATGACAATTTAACTAAAACTCAGAAACAGAAATTCAAAGATTATTGGAAATCTCCTGAAACAAGAGAATTACGTTCACTTGTAATGTCGTCTACAATCAGATTTTTCTTTGATGTTTATGGTGTTGACGGCAACAATGAAGAATTTCAGGAGCTTTTGGAATATGCCCGCGGTATAAAAGCCAAAAGAGAAGCTCAGGAGCTTGAACATAATCGTATTCAAGCTGAGTATGATGAAATGTTTAAAGAGCTTGATATGGCAGAACAAAATGAATTACCTAAAGAAGATATCAAAGAAGCACCGCAAATGACTTTTGATCAGCATCTTGAAAAAGAAGCAAAAAAATACAACGGTAAAGTATATACTTTTGTTGTTAAAGATGGTGTAAAAATTTCTATTGTGGCTAATCTTGCAGAATTAATGGCTCAAAAATTCGCAAGTGAATATAGATTTTTACCAAATGCTTATGCAAAACAGTATACCAAGTTTGTATTAAATCATCATAAGGTTAATGACGATTATATGCTGTCTTTGTTATATAAAGTTGATAATTTGTTAGATCATGGCGATCTTTTATCCAATAAGCAATTATCTGATGATCCCGAAGAAAATAAAAAGTTAAATATGAATTATGCCGAACAGATAAAAGAACAGCTTATGCCTGAAGAAAAAGTTAATTCTATAACTCAAGAAGTTTACAAAGATTTTGTGAAAAATAATAAAAAAACTTATGATATAGCTACACAAACAATGATGGAGCTTGTTGTAAGGCTTATGAATTCTGAAGATAAAAGTGGTGATATTTCAGACGATATACAAAAGTTGTTGTCAGGCGATGAAGATGTAAATATAAAAATATCAGATATCTTAGATGTTGATTTTGTGGATATGTTACATAAAAACACATTAAGGAAAAGTAAACTTTTGAGAAGACATGATATCGCGTTTTTAAACCCTGAACAAATTTCTACAACGCTAAAGATGGCAGGATTTACTGATTTGTCTGTTGAAGATAAAAAATTTGTTGAAGATACAATGGCAAAATATCAACAACCTTTGAATAATAAAGAGATAAGAAAGATAACCTACAAAATTATAGATAACCTGGTTAATTATCACACTGAAAAATCTGTTATACTGCAAGAACCTTATACGTTTTTATATAAAGCCGTTCAAAAAAATATAGAAAAGTATCCTGAAATCAAATCTTACCTTGTACAAACTTTGCAGAGATCATATGTACTGCCCCAAAATACTACTTTGCGGTATTTTATAGATGATAAAGCTGATAAGAATTTGTTAGAGGCTAAAACTGAAAGATTTATTATCGAATTGATAACTAATGAGCCCGAAGTGGTTAGTCTGATGGCGTCAATAGATATGGAAAATATGGAAAAATATATTAAACCTTTTGATTACAATCTTTTTAGAAAAATGTGCGAATACAGACTTGTTGCATCACAATATTTTGCAAAAGCATCTAAAAAATAGCAAAAAATAACCTTCCGAAAGGAAGGTTATTTTTTTAATGGTTTTTATATTAGCCTAACTGAGCTTTTTCTTCGTCGGTTACACCTTTAATAGTTAAGTTGACGCGTCCTTTGTCATCAATTTTAATGATTTTGACAATTACTTCGTCACCGATATTGAGATGCGGTTCAATAGTTTCAATACGTTCGTTACATACTTGAGAAATATGTACCATACCGTCTTTACCGCCGCAAAGCTCTACAAAAGCCCCTATAGGAATGATTCTTACGACTTTTCCTTTCATAACCATACCGACTTCAGGTTTGAAAGTTAGGTCTTTAATCATTCTTTTGGCAATTTCAGCGCCTTCTTGATCGTTGGATGTAATAGTTACAACGCCGTTGTCCTGAATATCAATTTCAGCGCCTGAAGCGTCAATAATTTGTCTGATTTGTTTGCCGCCTGGTCCGATTACTGTTCCGATATCTTCAGTCGGAATTGTCATTGTTGTAATACTGGGCGCAAACGGTGACAGGTGTTCAGCCGGAGCTGTAATTACTTTTCTCATTTCGCCTAAAATATGAAGTCTGCCTTCTTTAGCCTGCTGAAGTGCGCGGCGTAAAGTGTCATTTGCAATACCTTTTGCCTTCATATCCATTTGAAGTGCGGTAATACCTGTGTCGTTACCCGTAACTTTAAAGTCCATATCGCCAAGAAAGTCTTCAATGCCTTGAATATCGGTTAATACAACCGGCTCTTTGCCTTCTTCGGTAATCATACCCATAGCAACGCCGCCAATCATACATTTAACCGGAACACCTGCATTCATCAATGCCATAGAAGATCCGCAGGTTGAAGCCATTGAAGTTGAACCGTTTGATTCAAGAACATCTGATGTTACGCGGATTGTATAGCCAAATTCTTCCTGAGACGGAAGTGCCGGAACATTTGCACGTTCTGCGAGGTTTCCGTGACCGACTTCGCGGCGTCCGGGACCTCTTAGAGGTTTAACTTCACCGACTGAAAATCCGGGGAAGATGTATTTATGCATATAAGTTTTTTCTGTTTCAGGATCAACACCGTCAAGCTCCTGTTTCATTCCGGGGCCTGCAAGTGTTGCAACTGATAAAACTTGTGTTTGACCTCTTGTAAATACTGCAGAACCGTGAGCACGCGGAATTACTCCGACTTCGCACCAGATAGGACGAACTTCGGTCGGTTTTCTGCCGTCAGCTCTTACGCCTTCATCCAAAATCATTGCACGCATAATTTTCTTTTCTGCATTTTTGAATTCTTCTGCAACAAAATCAATGCCGGTTTCTTCAATGATTTTTTTGATGTAATGATCTTCGGGCAATGCATCTACTTTTTCTTTGACAAGGTTTTTAGCTTCTTCAAGTTTATTTTGTCTGTATTCTCTGTCAAAGTTGTGATATGCATCAAAAATCATATCGTGAGCTGTTTCGTCAATGATTTTCTTTAATTCGGTTGTATCGTAAGGATTTACGAATTCTTCTTTAACAACGCCGCATTCTTTTGCAAAAGCTTCTTGTGCTTCGCATTGTTTTTTAATTTCTACTTGAGCGAATTCAACAGCGTTCATAATATCGTCTTCGGTTACGAATTTGCAGCCGGCTTCAACCATGATTACGGAATCATGTGTTCCTGCTACAACGATGTCAAGATCGGATTTATCAGCCTGCTGGTGAGTCGGGTTAGCAATCATGTTTCCGTTTTCGTCTTTTGAAACTCTGACTGCGCCGATAGGACCTTCAAACGGTGCTCCGGAAAGCATTAAAGCAAATGATGCACCGAGCATTGCAAGTGTGTCAGGCTGGTTTTGCTGGTCATAGCTGAATAATTGCGCTACGATTTGTATATCATTTCTATATCCTTTCGGGAAAAGCGGTCTGATTGGTCTGTCGATTAAGCGTGAAACCAGAATGGCTTTGTCGCTTGCTTTTCCTTCAGTACGGTTGTAACCGCCCGGGATACGTCCGATTGCGGACATTCTTTCTTCATAATCAATTAATAACGGGAAAAAATCTATTCCGACACGGGGTTCTTTTGATACAACGCAGTGTACAAATAACATTGTATCGCCGCATCTTACGGTAACAGAACCGTTTGTGGATTGTGCATACTTCCCTGTTTCAATTGTAACGGTTTTTCCGCCGATTTCCAATTGAGTTTTGTGAGTTTGAGGAATTGTCATAATTCTTTTCCTTTCCTGCGTTCTTCCTAAACGCTTTTTATTGTGATACATTTCTTTTGTTCGTTTTTATTATAACTTAAACAAAAAAAAAGACCAACAAATGGTCTTTTTTGTAATTATAAAATTTTTGTCGGGCTGAAAGCCCAACCTGCAAACTTCAAACCGTCAAATTATAGCCACGGATAGTCATCCGGTATTTTCCAGCCGCTTTTTTTGATAACACTGCCGCAACCTCTGTATAAAGTAGTATTTGAATTATTTTCATTATAGCAGTCAGATTTATTGTTGTTTAATGTGGCGGACTCATTATAGAATAAAAATTTTCCGTCTTTCGCGCTTAAAATCATCCAAAAAATATCTTTACCGAAACAATTAGGGGACGAAAAACCATTTAAATCAACATCAAAAGATATATTAGTATAATCAAAATACTTACATGACCCATCATCATTATATTCCTTACAAGAGGAATTATCTAACAACATACGGATTATTACATTATTAGAAAGCAAAAAAATTCTGCCTTCAAGATTTCGAGATTCAACCGCGCCATTTGGGTAGGAAGTAGTAATTCCCACCTCCCTGTAAGAAGTATACCCGAAATCTTTTTGGATTTTTAAATTTGGAGCAAGGTAATTATCAAAAACATTATTAACGAAATCCTCTTTGTTAAAACTTGTATCATCAGTGTGAATTCCGCTTGCGGCTTTAGACATCCAGGTAGAAGGGTCGCCATGTTCAACCTGAGCCATTTGTAACGCCTGCGATAAAATTGAATATGTTTGTTTTAGTTTAACTTCAAACTGCTTTTTCTGATAATTGCTAACCAACGTCGGGATCGTCATAGCAGCCACAACTCCGATTATGCCGAGGGTTATCAAGACTTCAGCGAGGGTGAAGGCGGGTTTTTTAGAAGATACTAAGTTACTAAGGCAGTAAGGCACTAAGAATTTACTGTGAACTTCGCTCACTAATTTTCCTATACCTGAGACGCTAAAACAGTTACCCCAAGCCAATTTCGGGGGGGGGCGACTATCTGAACCGCTTTTTGCACAACCTTTTTCAACATATCAACTCTCCTTTTTTCTTTTATTAAATATTATTTTGCATATTTTGTCAAGGCATTTTAAAATAGAAAGGCCCTCGTCGGGCCTTTCTATCATTTATAGACAATATAAAAAAGTTTTTGCAATATTAAAAATGCATATCAAAGCTTGGCGGCATACCGTTCATTTTTTCGTCTTCCATACGCATTGCAGAGCCAATTGTAAAGCTTTGTGCGCTTATTCTGTTTATCTGATAATTCAAATCTCCGTTAAATACCTGTTCGTTTTCTTCTAAAAATTTGAAAAGCGGATCAGCAGGACCTTTTGCAAGGTTGCCTAAAGTTTCGCCTGCCTGCTTCAGTGTCCTTTCCGGTACTTTTACGTTCAGTCCGAAAGGTTTATATGGTCTGTTAAATGAAAATCCTGCTTCTGCCATGAGACTATTCCCTATTTTGTGTACACATAAATATTCGGAAACCTTCTTTGAAATATTTAATGTTTTTCAGCAAAAAGCAAGAAAAATTTACATTTGTTAATGTTTATGATATTACGGTGAATTTTTCTTTAAGCTTTTCAACAAGCGGATTTTCTATTTTTTTTATTTTTGATTTGTCAAGAATAATATGACCTTCGCGTTCAATTGTTTGAACCTGAGAGAGCGCATCTTCGTAACGCATTTTGCCTCTGGCGACCAGTTTTGCAAGATTATTAACATATTTTTGTTGATTTTTCAGCGGATAATTTTCTAATACCTGCCACAGAGGTTTGCTTTGTCTGTCGGAATTTATTTGTTTTTTCGCTAAAGCTACATTTGAAAGTGTATTTGGTCCGCCTTCGGATTTAGCTTTTAAATGTTCAACCGAGACCATTCCGGGGTTAAATAATCTGTCACCTATTATATCAGGGTCTGCATCACGGAATTTCAAAATTAAAGCGTCTGCACTTCTCGATGATGTCGGCAAATTCATTGCTATATCAAGCATTTTTTGCTTTAATGCTTTGTCCGGCATATTTTCCAGCAGTTTGTCCAGATCATATACAAATGCTTTGTTACTGAATGCCACGTGTACCGGTATGCCTTCAATCATACCGATATTTTCGGCGCAAAGTTTTTCAAGTTTTTTGTAACCTTTCATCTCTGCTGTTTTTCTCATTTTTTCGATAATTGCAATACGCACGGCATCTTTATCTGTTTCGTATTTCTGGTAATTTTTTTCGTAAAATACGGATTTTCTGCCCGGAGCTTTAACATTTTTAAAATCAAACACCTGTTTCACAAATGTTGATGATAAGGGTCTGTTGCCGTGGTTTAAGTTTTCATTTTGCAGTAGATCAAGAAGTTTTTGCATACGGTTTTTGAGGTTGCCGTCGGACATTTTTTCCGTAATTTTTGTTATTTTATATGAGAATTCTTTTAAACTGAATTCTTGTTTGATAGGCTGGTCATACAATTTTTTATCAATAGTTTCCATAAATTTAAAGAACGGCTGTATATATTCTTGAGGAAGTTCAGCGCCGAGAGTTTTTATGGCGTCAAATTTAGGTTTTTGGATTCGTCTGAAATTGGAGCGTGTTGTTTTGTACCAGTTTTTAAAAAGCTGCGGAAGATCAATATCAGGAGTTTCTTTTGCCGCCTCTTCTATCCTTTCAAAAACTTCTTTTTCAATAGGTTCAAGATATTTGTCTTTGTACGGCTTGAGTTTCATTACAACGTCGCTTATCGGTCCTTTGAAAAATCCGCGTTTTTTCATTTTTGTTAATTGGTCGCTGGATATCATTTTGTCTCCGGAATACAGGCATGTCATATATTTGCCCAGTTTTTTAAATTCTTTTATTGACATTGGAGAACTGCCGGTGAAATTTACTGTGTCATATAATGGTTGTGTTTTGACAGATAAATTGTTACGGGAATAATTATACTGATTATTCTCTGTTTTTCTTGCGTGTATGTTAAATAAATTTACCGGTAAAATTTTCATATTGTTTTAAAACTCCTGATTAAAAAAAATTGCCAGTCCGTATTTTACGTAACTGACAGTATTATTTTTGACTAATTGGCGGAGGCTGGATATACAACGGCAGTAATTCCGCCCAATTACCGCTTTGTGTCTTTAATTTATCAAGCACCAGGTCTGATAAAATTTCTCCGAGCGGATAATTACCTTGCTGGTAGGATGTTCCGCCCAATATTTTTTGCAGTCTGTCATCCGTTATGACGTTGTAGCTGCCGTTTTTTATTATTTGCTGAACTTGTTCAAGTTCAACCGCGCCTTTTATTTCGTTGTCACACCAAAGATAAGCTTTGTTTTTTCTTGCATCCATTGCTACAAGAGGGTTCTCTCCGCCGAGTTTTGAAAGAATTTCCAGAGAAGAAACGCCTATTGCTTTTATATTGAGCTGTTGTGCAATTACTCTTGCGACAGTTGTACATGCTCTTATCCCTGTAAAACTTCCGGGGCCGATATTTATTCCTATTGCATCTAAGTCTGCGGGTTTTAGATTGTTTTCTTTTAATATGCTTTTTATAGTAGATATTAAAAATGCAGAGTGATACTTGCTTTCGGTATTTTCAACAACTTTTGATGTCAGAATCTCCTTCTCCGTCCTCAAGACCACATACATTTTGTCCAAGCATGTATCAAATGCTAATATTTTCACTTATTTAATTCCCCTACTATAGATATATTATCATGACCCGTGGCTTCAAAGGAATATTTTCTCGATTCATCTTCATCATATGTAACATTTATTTTTATATGATCAAACGGAATTTCATCCTGTGAAAATTCCGCCCATTCCACAAATGTTGCCTGATGCCCTTCCGAGTACTCTCTTAGTTCATCAAGAATTGTTTTGACTCCTTCGTTTTCAAGTCTGTACAAATCAAAATGATATATCGGAAGTTTTGCCGTATGGTATTCATTCAGGATAACAAAACTCGGGCTTGTTACCTTTTCTTTGACGCCGAGAGCTTCCGCAACAAGTTTTACGAATGCTGTTTTTCCTGCTCCGATTTCGCCGTAGAGGCTTACAAAGCAGCCTTTAGGTTCAATCAGTTTTGCAAATTTTTGTGCCAGTTCCTTTGTTTCTTCTAAATTATGACAAATTTTTTCATATTTATTATTCATTTATTACAACCTTATTTCGTCCTGTTTCTTTTGCTTTATATAATGCTTTATCGGCATTACTTATTAAATCTTGTTCCTTGTCACCATCTTTAAGCTGGTATACTCCCAAGCTTATGGTAACATGAATTTCTTTTTCCTGCGCATCAGGGTTTATTTTGGATATATCTATAAATTTGTTCTCGATTGATTTTCTAAGACGTTCCGCAACCATTTTTGCTTCTTCAATTTTTGTAAACGGCAAAAGAATTACAAATTCTTCGCCTCCGTAGCGTCCCGCAATATCATATTCTCGAAGCTGTGAACGCATTATTTTTGAAACTGTTTTTAAAACCAGATCTCCGACAGTATGTCCGTATGTATCGTTTACTTTTTTGAAATAATCAACATCCGTCATTATCGCGCATAGAGGTGTTTTTTGACGGCGGGAACTTGCAATTTCTTGTTTTGTACGTTCTTCAAGCTGGCGTCTGTTATAAAATCCTGTCAGAGCATCAAGTGTGGCGTGCTTTAAAATTTCCGCATAAGCATTTGCCCTGTTGATTGTTGTTGCTGCCTGTTTTGATAAATCTTCCAGATATTCGATTTCTCTCAACGTAAGTTTATTGTCGATTTTTTTGGTAATTACATAGCCTAATATTTGGTTTTCATTTATCAAAGGAAATACGCCGAGTTCATCTGTTGTTACGCGTTTTCTGGGTTCCGCGTTAATTATGTCCATAATTTTTGTGTCATTGCAGGCGCCCGGCCACATTAATTTATATTCGTGTTTGTCTTTAATAAATATATAAATAAGGTGATTTTGGATGAATTTATCTATCATTTCACCTAAAAGCGGAATTATATAGTGCAATTCGTATTGAGTTTCAATAATTTTGGCAATATTTTTCATTGCATTTTGAAAATCAATGCTCTTTTGCATTCTATCAGAAAGCACTATATTTTGTACTTTTAAGGAAATAAGATAAAGTGCTGTATCCAGAAAATTTTCAAGTTTTTTATTTGTTTTATCAAATTCAATGTATCCGATTATTTTGTTATATTTGTAAAGCGGGAAATAAGGTTTGTCAGAAGTAAAGTCATCTTTTAAAATTATGCTGCATTTTCCGCTTTTGAAATTTTCGTCAAAAAACTTCTCAAGAGAGGTCACAACGGATTTTTCGCTGTAACTTTCATTGAGCAGTTGAGAAAGTTTTTTTATAAGTTCTAAAATGGTTTACCCCTCTAATTTTTGTAAAACTTCATCCGGAATATCAAAATTAGCATAGACATTTTGAACATCGTCATGTTCTTCAATTCTTTCCAAAAGTTTCATAATCTGAGAGGCTGTTGCCTCATCTGTTACCTCAACGGTATTTTGCGGAATTCTTGTGAGTTCTGCGGTTTTACTTTTAAAGCCTTCCGCCTCAAGTCCTTCAACTACTTTTTGGAAGTTTTCAACAGATGTGATAACTTTGTATTCGTCATCTTCTTCAAGAATATCTTCCGCATCAAGTGCTATTGCCGCTTCAAAAAGTTTTTCATAATCAATTGATTTGTCAAAAGATATAGAACCTTTCTGGTCGAACATCCAGCCCACACAGCCTGTTGCACCTAAGCTGCCGCCGAATTTTGTGAAATAACTTCTGATATCGCCTGCGGTTCTGTTTCTGTTATCCGTCATAGCCTCAATTACAACGGCAACGCCGCCCGGGGCATAGCCTTCATAGATTAATTCTTCGTAATTTTCGGCGCCTGACGTTCCTGCACCTTTTTCAATGGCACGTTTGATGTTGTCGTTCGGAAGCCCTGCAGCTTTTGCTTTTTCAATTGCTGTTCTCAAGCGGAAATTCCCCGCCGGATCCGGTCCGCCGAGCCTTGCTGATACGATTAATTCCCTTGAATATTTTTGAAAAACTACGGCTCTTTGTGAGTCTACTTTTGCTTTTTTATGTTTAATGGTTGACCATTTTGAGTGTCCTGACATGTATTTCTCCCGTTTGTTTGTTTCTTATTAAAGCGTAGCAGAAAAATAGTTATTAAGCAATTTTATTGCAAATATATTTAAAATATGGTATGATAAGTTCATTACAGGAGAAAAAATATGGGAAATAAAGAGTTTAAAAATCTCGGGGGGGGGCGACTCCTCTAAGTAGGCAGGGCAAGGGTTCTGGCGATATACGTTGGAAAAAGATACTAAGATACTATGGCACTAAGATAGTAAGAGGTAACAGTCGGATTAGTAAATCCGACTTACAATATGTCATCCTGAACTGCCTGAGGCAGGACAACACACTGAACATTGGTGGGACTTACCATGTCATCCTGAACTTGTTTCAGGATCTCAAAAGATGCACCCCCGCCCCCAGAATTTCAAACACTCGCAAGCTTATGTTGAAATTCAACCCCCGCCCTCAAGGGGTGAGGGTAAGCCCCTTGAGCGAAGCTCACAGAAAACACACACCTCACTTTACTCACCTCACTCACTCTAGTCACGTTAAACAAGAGACCCTGAAACGAGTTCTGGGTGACAAAGATGTGTGCGAAGCTCACAGTAAATTCTTAGTGCCTTACTGCCTTAGTAACTTAGTATCTTCTAAAAAGACCGCGTTTACCCTTGCGGAGGTTTTAATAACCCTCGGCATAATCGGAATTGTAGCAGCAATGACAATTCCGACGCTTATATCAAATTATCAGAAAAAAATTACTGTTTCAAAATTGCAAAAAGCACATTCAACACTTAGTAATATGACTAAGCTTTTGTATGCTGACGGTGTATACAATGCTTTTTCGGGAACTGTATCTTCTGAGAGAACCGAACAATTTTTTAATTCATATGTTTTACCGTATTTTAAATCTCCCGTTGTATACAAGGACCGTGTTTGTCCGTATACGGGCACCACAGAGGACTGTTTTCCTTTTAAATATCCTAATAATGATGTCGTAAATTCTAATGTTAAGACTATTTGGAATTACGGACGTATATATTTTACAACATCTGATAAGACTTCTTATTTTATAAATATAATGAAGTATATTGACCCGGACAACCCCGAGGACGGTCGTGAGTATAGAACTTCTCCCGAAGTTTGGGTTGATTTGAACGGAGCAGACGGACCAAATACTATGGGAAAAGATATTTTTTATTTCAAAACGGATTTTTCTAAAGGTCTTGTTATGAGTTACTGTGCCTCCAACAGTTATGAGTATATAAACAGGGACTGTTCCAAAGATGGATATGGCTTTTGCTGCGCGGCAAAAATAATGCTCGACGGCTGGAAAATAAAAGACGATTACCCGTGGTAAGCGTTAAGCTTCACAAAATTCTTGTATGGAAACTGATTCAATCCCCTCAAATTTTTGGAATTCTTTGTAAAGTGTCTGCATCGGTTTTTTTGAGTTAAGTTCAAGAATTACTATAATTTTAGTTAAATTTTCATCGGCTTTTTTGCTTATTTCTTTTAAATACGGATATTTATCTACAATATGTTCATAAATTTTGTCAGCATTATTATTTTGGCATTTTAAAGAAATTTTGAGTCTGCAAAGGTTTTTAGTGCTCGACACAAGAACATTTTTCTCAAAGAATCTGACGGAAACAAGGGTTATGATAGCTACAATTGTTGCAACTATTGCCAGATCATACATTCCAGAGCCGCATGCCATACCGATTGCAGCTGACATAAATAAAGTTGCGGCAGTTGTAAGTCCGAAAACAGTTGCGCCGTGGCGTAAAACTGTTCCGCCGCCGATAAAACCTATACCTGTTACAACCTGTGCCGCAACACGTGCCGTATCACGGGTTCCAAGCTCGACTGACGTTACGGTAATTGCCGGGAATCCGTATATTGAAATTATTGTAAATACGCATGCGCCGAGGCATACAAGGATGTTTGTTCTTAATCCTGCGTATTTGTTGGTCATTTCTCTTTCAAGACCGACTGCAAAACCTAATAACAACGCAGAAACCACGCGTATTATTATATTTAAATCAAAAATTCCCAGTAATTCCATTTTTACCTTACCCTGCTTTTCGGATCCAATACGTCCCTTATTGTATCACCTATTAAGTTAAATGCCAATACCGCAACAAAAATTAAAAATCCCGGTGTTAAAAGCCACGGGCGATAGATTATATTTGTAAATTCCTGTGCTTCTTTAAGCATATTACCCCAACTCGCGTCCGGCTGCTGAATTCCCAGACCTAAAAAGCTTAAGCCTGATTCTGACAAGATATACGACGGAACCGATAAAGTCATTGCAACTATTACAAAGCTCGTTGTTTGAGGCAGAATATGTTTTACGATAATACCGAGTCTTGATTGCCCTATTGATTTTGCAGCCTGAATAAATTCCTGATTTTTAATAGATAAAACCATTCCTCTGACGACACGTGCAAAACTTGCCCAGCCAATCAGCGCAAGAATTACGACAATAAGGATAAATCTCTGGATGCTTGTCATCCCGGACGGCAGAATTGATGCAAGGATTATCAATAAGTAAAAACTCGGAACGGACATAACAGCTTCCGCAAAACGCATCATTATTGTGTCGACTTTGCCGCCGAAATATCCTGAAATTCCGCCGTACAAAAGTCCTATCGGAAACAGTACGAATAAAGCAAGAAATCCTATTGTCATTGAAATTCTTCCGCCGAATAAAAGTCTTGAAAATACATCGCGGCCGTTTATGTCTGTCCCTAAAAGGAATAATCTGCCCTCCGGTGCGACGGTTACAAGGTGACGTTTCATTGGAATCAATCCTAAGAATTTATAAGGCTGTCCTTGTGAGAAAAATTTCAGATAATATTTTTGTGAACGGTCAAGTTTGTAGGTCATCTCAAGGGTATTTTGGTCGAATTCTCTTATGTAATTATATGTATAAGGTCTTGAAAATTTACCGTTTTCGTCAATCGTAAAGATTTTGGACGGCGGAACGTAAGCCATTGTTCTGTCTGAAAAATCCTTTGTATATGGTGCCAGAAAATCCGCAAAGAAAAGCGCAAGATAGATTACCCCGAGAACTATAAGGGCAAGTCTTGCAAATTTATCTTTTAATAATTGTCTTAAAACTTCTCTCATGATTTCACCCTTATTCTCGGATCCGTAATTATCAAAAGTATATCCGCAATTAAATTTCCAAGTATAAGCATAATAGCCCCCATCATCAAGGATGCCATAACAAGATTAATATCGGATTTCAAAACCGCTTCCAAAATCAACCGCCCCAATCCGGGGTATTGAAATACGTATTCAGTCAAAGCAGCTCCGCTTAATAATCCTGCAAATTCAAAACCCAAAAGGGTTATCAAAGGGTTAACCGCGTTCCGGAGTGCGTGTTTATAAACAACTTTAAATTCGTTCAACCCTTTTGCACGTGCGAATTTTACGTAATCGCTGTCGAGTACGTCAAGCATATTTGCCCTCATTTGCCGCTGCAATCCCGCAAGCGAAATCGTAAAAAGTACAATCACAGGCAAAAACAGGTGATGTGCGATATCTTTTATCTGACTAAAAAATCCCATATCCGCAAAATTTGCACTTGTTAAACCTCCTACCGGAAACCAGCCTGTTCTTACCGCAAAAATTAACAGCAAAACCGCAAAGAAAAACGACGGAATTGCCATTCCGACACTTGTTAAAACCGTCAGTATTCTGTCAAAAGGAGTTTTCCATTTGAGTGCGGCAAGTATTCCGAGCGGAATTCCCGCAGCCCATGTCAGAAAAATTACCACAATTGTTAATAAAAGGGTATTTGGAATTCTTTCTTTCAGTTTTGTACTGACCTGTTCGCCGTTTGCGGTTATCCCGAGATCGCCTTTTATAAATGATTTTGCCCATTTGCCGTATTGAATAATAATAGGTTTATCAAGACCCAGCCTTTGAGTTTCTTTTTCAAGAGTTTCTTTTGAAACTGACGGGTTAAGTCTTAATTCCGCAAGCGGATCCACAGGCGACAGCCTTATTATAAAAAAGCTTATTAACGATACTATTATTAATAACGGTATCGTCTGCAAAATTCTTTTAAATATATATTTTAAGATTTCCATAATGGGTTGTTACCTCGTGTCACCCTGAACTTGTTTCAGGGTCTCCTTATTGATTTTTAGATTCTGAAACGAGTTCAGAATAACATTTTTCAGGCGATTCACAAATATATATCTCCTCTATATTATACGTGACCCCGCCGAGTGATGTCGGAAATATATTTTTGAATTTATTCCGGATTGCGACAATTACGGTCGGTGAATAGATGTAGATAAAAGGTTTTTCATCATAGACAATTTCCTGGTACTCGTCGTAATATTTTTTTCTATCTTCAAATTTTGTTGCGAGTGCGCCTTTTATAAACATTTCGTCAATCTTTTTTTCAAAATCGTAGCGCGGAGAATTTTTGTCTTTTTCAAGCCTCATGTTATATACATGTAAAGTTCCGTCGGACATCATAACGTTTTTCCCGCCGTTAGGCTCAAGCGGCGACCCCGTAAATCCCATTATAACCATATCCCAATCGAGAGTGTTTACGAGCTTATTGACAAGAGAATTGAATTCAATCGGTTTAAAATTAACTTTCATTCCAAGATCTTCCAAATCCTGTTTAATCATAACCCCGATGGCTTCGCGCTCTGTGTTTCCTGCATTGGTAAGCATGTCAAATTCTACGCGGTTATTGAATTTGTCGTATAATTTTCCCTGTTTGTCCCAATAAAAACCGGACTTTTTCAAAAGTTCACGGGATTTGTTCAAATCTTTGTCATAGGGTTTGAGATTTGTATTTAAGAAAATCGAATTAAGACTTTCCGCCGTGAAAAGAGGTTCTCCTATTCCGTTTGCAATATTTAAAACTATGTTTTTGCGGTCAACTGCATAGTCAACAGCTTTTCTGAAATTTACATCGTTAAACCACGCCTGCTTTTTCGGCGGAACGTAGAATTTGCCGTCGTTATTTTTGCGGTTGTTCAGGTTCATTGCAAGATAAATTGTGCCTGTGTTCGGCCCGAGATTATGGATTGTAAAATCGGAATGCGGTTCCATTGCTTTGTAGCGTGCAACTTTTGACCCTTGAAGATTAATCGTGTCAAGCTCTTTTGCCTCAAATTTTAATACTTCGTTATTCAAATCCCCCACAATCAAATAAACCAGTCTGTCCAGATAAGGAAGTTTGTCCCCGTTTTTGTTTATAATGTAATAATTGGGGTTCCGTTCATAGACAACGCGCTGTGCCGGAACGTATTCTTTAAGTTTAAATGCGCCGGATATTACTAAATCCTTAGGCTTTGTATTTGTGGATAAAAAGGTTTCAAAGTATTGCGCGCCTTTTTTTACGGCGGGTTCAAAAATATGTTTGGGTGCAATGGGTGAAGAAAGCATTCTTATAAACGGTGCAAAGGGTTCGGGTGTTACAAATTTGACGGTGTAATCGTCGATTTTGTGTACGGTCGGAAGCTTGCCGTCGATTACGATGGAATCCCTGATTGAGGTATTTCCGAGCCCGGCAAGAATTATGTCACGCCATGTAAAAACAACGTCGTCTGCGGTAATCGGTTTGCCGTCAGACCATTTTATGCCGTGTCTTAAATTGATTGTGTATTCTTTTCCGTCCTCTGAGATTGAAAATGATTTTGCAAGTTTAGGTATTGGCTGACCTGTTACGGGGTGTGTTGTCAAAAGTCCGTCGTACATAATTTCAGACATGGCACTTGAAATATTGTCTTTTGAATTAAACGGATTAAATGTTTTTGGACCTTCGCCTATTGTGGATGCAGTAAAAGTTCCGCCGAATTTTCCTATAGGCGCCTGTGACTCAAGATAATCTACTTCCTTAATCGTAACTGTTTTTCTGTCCTCTGGGAATATGATTTCCTGCTCGCTGGTTGTGACTGCTTTTTCTGTATTTGTGTCGGGGACATCGCGCCTTATGCAGGCTTTTAAAAGCCCTAAAATCAACATAAGAATTAAGATAACATACATAACCCGTTTCATAATTCCAGAATAACATAAAAAAGGAATGAGTGAATAAGTTAATAAGGGAATAAGTGTTATAAAAAGTTGATATTGAAATAATCCGCCCAGATAGATTTTAGAAATAACTTGTTCCCTTTAGTCGGGCTAAAAGTCCAACCAACATCGTCCCCTCTCCCAAACCCTCTCCCGCTGGAATAGGGGCAATGAACCACGGCAAGACAAATATCAATTTAATTTTTATATTCCTCATCAAGTTCATAAGGTTCGTAATGAAGTTTTCCGTCTTTCATAAATGTATAACTTGTATTATATAGGGAAGTTGAATCAGGATAAATACCTAAATCAAAAGTGTCTGCTCCCAGCTGGTTGGGACCGGCAGGACCATTAACATCTATAATAATCTGACCGCATCGAGGTGTGGTATAATAAATTATTTCTTGTTCACCTGTTTCTTCATTGATTATAGGATTCCCCGCTTCATCTTTTTTTATCGCTGTGTATGTATAGTTACAATTACCTTGATAATTAAACCTTTGTACCATTATTCTCATGCCATTTTTTAATACGGCAGTTGGGGCGTAATACATGGTCTTACCATAGGTTACACCATTGTTATATTTTTTTTGCTCAAATTTTATAGTCTCAGGCCAACAACTTTTATCGCCTGTATTACAAATTTTGGTTACTGATAAATTTTGAGTTAATAATTCCAATATTTCTAAATGAGATAAGTTTAAGCTGAATATATCACGATAACTGCTAAAACCATTCTGTGCCATTGTTATTTGTACGGCATTTTGTATTATTGAATACCCCGTTTTTGCCTGATTTACAAGCTCTTTTTCTTTATAATTGGCAACAAGAGTTGGTATCGTCATAGCCGCCACAACGCCGATTATGCCGAGGGTTATCAAGACTTCAGCGAGTGTGAAGGCGGTTTTTTTAGAAGATACTAAGTTACTAAGGCAGTAAGGCACTAAGAATTTACTGTGAGCTTCGCTCACTAATTTTCCTATACCTGAGACGCTAAAACAGTTACCCCAAGTCAATTTCGGGGGGGGGCGACTATCTGAACCGCTTTTTGCACAACCTTTTTCAACATATCAATTCTCCTTTTTTCTTTTATTAAATATTATTTTGCATATTCTGTCAAGTTTTTTTGAATAATTAATTTTTCCTTAACTTTTTTAAAAAATTGTGAATTCTGTATTATAAATATATTAGAGATTCTGAAATAAGTTCAGAATGACAAATTGGTTAGTAAAAAAGGAGAGATAAATATGATTAAACCGTTAGGCGACAGAATTGTAATTAAGGTTATTGAAGACACTGAACAAACATCAGGCGGAATTTTTATCCCCGACAGCGCAAAAGAAAAACCTCAAAAAGGTGAAATCGTTGCGGTTGGTTTGGGCAAAATGAACGACAAAGGCGAAAGAGAACCTATGGATGTTAAAGTCGGCGATGTTGTTCTTTACGCTAAATACGCAGGTACGGATATTAAAATGGACGGCGTTGAATACAAAATTCTGTCAGTTAAAGATGCTTTGGCGGTAATTGAATAATTACCCCTACCCTCTCCCCTAATTGGCGGGAGCGAAAATATTTATAATAAGGAGATATAGAAAATGGCAAAACGTATAGTATTTGATGAAGAAGCAAGAAAATCGCTTCTAAAAGGTATAGACGCAGTGGCTGATGCCGTTAAGGTTACACTCGGACCTAAAGGCAGAAACGTTATTCTGGAAAAGAAATACGGCGCACCGCAAATCGTTAATGACGGTGTTACCATTGCAAAAGAAATCGAGCTTAAAGACGGTTTGGAAAACGCAGGCGCTCAATTGTTAAAAGAAGTTTCTTCAAAAACAAATGATGTAGCCGGTGACGGTACAACAACAGCATCTGTTCTGGCTCAGGCAATTGTTAAAGAAGGTTTGAAAAATTTAACCGCAGGTGCAAACCCGATGTCTATGAAACGCGGTATTGACAAAGCAGTTGACGTTGCGGTTAAAAATATCAAGGATATGTCAAGACCGGTTAATACAAAAGAAGAAATCGCTCAGGTTGCCGCAATTTCCGCAGGTAATAATACGGAAATCGGTGAACTTATCGCCGAAGCTATGGAAAAAGTCGGTCACGACGGTGTTATTACCGTTGAAGAATCAAAATCTTTCGGTACTAATTTGAAAGTCGTTGAAGGTATGCAGTTTGATAAAGGTTATATTTCACCTTATTTTGTTACAGATCCTGAAAGAATGGAAGCTGTTCTTGAAGATCCGTATGTATTCTGCTGCAACAAGAAAATTAACCTTATAGCTGACCTTGTACCTTTGTTGGAACAGGTTGCACGTGACGGAAGATCCTTGTTGATTATTGCGGAAGACGTTGAGGGCGAAGCTCTTGCAACTTTGGTTGTCAACACTATGAGAAAAGTTTTAAGAGCAGTAGCTGTTAAAGCTCCGGGATTCGGCGACAGAAGAAAAGCAATGCTTGAAGATATCGCAATTTTAACCGGCGGCGAAATGTTCACAGAAGAACTCGGCATCAAGATGGAAAACGTTACAACTCAAATGCTCGGTAAAGCAAAACGTGTTACCGTTACAAAAGACGAAACAACAATAGTTGTCGGCGATGAAACTAAATCAGCCGTTCAGGATCGTGTAAGATTAATCAGAAAACAAATTGAAGCCTCTGACAGCGAATACGATAAAGAAAAACTTCAAGAACGTGTTGCAAAACTTTCAGGCGGCGTTGCTTTGATTGAAGTCGGTGCAGCAAGCGAAGTTGAATTAAAAGAACGTAAGCTCAGAATTGAAGATGCTTTGAATGCTACAAGAGCAGCAAACGAAGAAGGTATAGTACCCGGCGGCGGTGTTGCTTTGTTGAGAGTTCAACAAGGTTTATTAAAAGCGCTTGATACTGAAAAATTTACATCTGATGACGAAAAAATCGGATACAGAATTTTGACGGCAGCTCTGGATGTACCTTTAAGAGCAATCGCACGCAACGCAGGTGCTAAAGCTGATGTGGTTGTCGATAACATTTTAGCTCATGACGGTGCATACGGCTATGACGCATTGAGAGATGAATATACTGATATGTTCAAATCAGGTATTGTCGATCCTGCAAAAGTTACAAGATCCGCTCTTGTTAATGCCGCATCTGTCGGTTCAATGCTTTTGACAACAGAAGCTGCAGTTGTTGAAATTCCGGAAGAAAAACCGGAACCTGCAATGCCTAATATGGGCGGTATGGGCGGCATGATGTAAATCCCGATTAAAACAAAAAAGCGAGCTTTATAGCTCGCTTTTTTGTTGTTAGCCAAATATAGCATCAATACCTGTAGCTTCTTTAACTTTTTGCCACCAGGATTTTTGTGTACCATCACTTGCAATTGTCATACTGTAGCAATATTCAAGAAACATTTCTCTTGACATTTTTAAATCTCTATCAGGATACCATGGATTAATAAGAATAACTTCATCTTCGGTTACACGTTTAATAGTAAATGCGTGTAACCCGCTATCATTTGGTGTATCTCCAACTTTAAAAGAAGCGGTAGCAATTTTGTCAGATTTATTATCTGTCTCAAAATCTTCTTGTAGCTTATCAAGCATTTTATTAAGAGCGCGATTTGTTATTCTTATGTTACCATCTATTTCATCAATAGACTGATAAGAATATGATGTTGCTGTTGATATAGGTAATACTTTATTATCCAGCAATGCTGTTGATGATAAAATTGGAAGATTTTCATAGTTTGTACTAGAATAATATTCAGATTTTTTGCCGGTTAAAACATATATTGCATCATGTTCCCTTCCTCCCGCAAGGATATTTTCTTCTTCCTTGCCGGTTACCATGCCGGCAATATGCCAATAATCGTCAACTGACAAATTATTTGCTTCAAGTGTTTGGTTGACTTCCTTTCGGTATTTTTCAAAAGCTGCTTCCAGTAATATTACATCAGGGTCACCTTTAGAATATTGTGTTCCGGCTTTTGATAAAATATCTTTGACTTCATCTTCTGTAAAAGAATATTCTCCAGTTATAAATACTTCTAATTTATCCTCTTTCAAAGATTCCGCAGCTGATTTGGCACCCGGAAAATTAAAAGTATACACCTTTTTGTCGTCTACTATTTGTTCAGTTCTTAAACTTTGTAAATATTCCTGACCGTCTGTAGTATTTCTAATTGCGTTTATTGTTGCCAATAAATAACAATCACCTTGACCTTTTTGGAAAGAATTGCCATAATAATTATCTAAACCTAAATCCTTCTTTCCAAGTCTTTTGGAGGGAGGATCGGTTGGTTTTACCGGTGATGGATCTACCGGTGTCGGATTGTCCGGGTTTTTAATACCCTTTTCCCAATCTTTTAAATTTTTAGTGCGTTTCATTTGCAGTTGTTCATTATCAACAGCTTTAAAAATCACATCACCCTGTTCATTTTTTTCTAAAATAAATGCCATATCCTTAAATCTGGACATATAAGTACCGTCGGCTTCGTTATATGTGAGTTTTGTGAATTTGTTTTCTCCATAATCGGAAGGCAGCTCCATCATTAAAATTCTTGGCATACTTCCGTCTTCAGGCATAACGGTATTTTTCGGAATTCTGACAGTTCCTCTGTATATTTTGTTTGTAATTCCTGCTTCTCTTGCATCAATTTCTATATTTTCAAGTTTACCGTTTACAAATCCGAAGTCTTCCGCTTTTGGTGCTGTTTCCTCACTTTCTTCAATACTTGTATTGCCAAGTTCAATCATGAATTGCAAAAATTTTCGGCTTTCAACATCTTTTAATCCTTTGCTATCAAGATATGCTCTTGCTTCTTCTTCAGTAATGGTTTTATCTTCAATTGCTTTGGCTAAATCGGATTTTAGTATATCAAGTTCTTCCTGACTGATTTCACCGTCATTAGATGTCTCAATTTTAGCCCAAATTGTGTTTAAATCTTCGGAGAGATTTTCTTTTTTCATACCGGCTTTTAATTTATTCCAATCAATATTTCCGATATTACCAATTTGAATTTTATTTTCATTATTTGGCACTACACAGTCTCCTATTACAAATTTACCTGAACTTATATACGGTAGAGATTAAGAATAACTTTAATCTGTTATCTTTAATTGTTGCGGAATGTAAAAATTAAAGTTGTATTACATAATGACTTGTCTCCGTATGGACAAATTTAGCTGATTTTGTATAAAAAAATATCTCATTTGAGGTCTTTTTTATTCAAATAATTCGCTTGAAAGGTATCTTTCGCCTAAATCAGGAAGTATTACCACAATCATTTTGTTTTTGTATTCAGGTCGCTTGGAAATTTCAATAGCAGCATGCATTGCAGCACCTGATGAAATCCCGCACAAAATTCCTTCTTCTTTTGCAAGTTTTCTTGCTGTTTCTATTGAATCTTCATCGCTTACGTGGATAATTTCATCCACAACGTTATAATCAAAATTTTTCGGGACAAAATTCGCGCCGATTCCTTGAATTTTATGCGCACCGGCAGGTTTACCGGCAAGCACCTGTGATAATTCCGGTTCTACGGCAATTGCTTTTATCTGCGGGTTGTGTGATTTTAATGCTTTGGCAAGTCCCGTAATTGTTCCGCCTGTCCCGACACCTGCAACTATGATGTCAACTTTGCCGTCTGTATCGCGCCAGATTTCTTCGGCGGTTGTTTTAATGTGTGCTTCAGGGTTTGCAGGGTTGTCAAATTGCTGCGGGATAAATGAATTCGGATATTTTTGGCTTAATTCAATTGCTTTATCTACAGCTCCCTGCATACCTTTAGCTCCGTCCGTCAAGACTAATTCCGCGCCGTATGCTTTTAAAAGTTTACGTCTTTCAAGGCTCATAGTCTCAGGCATAGTTAGAATCATTTTGTAACCCTTAATCGCACAGACCATTGCAAGTCCTATTCCAGTATTGCCGCTTGTCGGCTCAATAATTATTGTGTCTTTATTGATTAATCCCTCTTGTTCGGCTTTTTCTATCATATTAAGCGCAGGACGGTCTTTAATAGATCCTGCGGGGTTGAAGCTTTCAACTTTAGCAAGGATATTTGCGCTTGACAGTTTGTTGATTTTTACAAGCGGTGTGTTTCCTATTAATTCTGTCATATTGTTTGCGATTTTCATTTATTGCCCCTTCTTGTAAAATGGTTTCTGGTATTTGTTTTCAAGGTGATAGCGTAAGCAGGGCGGTATGAGAAAATAAATACCAGATCCAAGTATTATCTAAATCCTTTGTTTTTTGAAATTGTTCTTCCAATTTGTTTGAATTTTTCTTCCAATTTTGTATAATCCACTGATTTTTTGCCCGGATAAATTTCGTATTGTGATCGATGAAATTCATCCGTAACGTTTGGCATAACAACATTTGCTCCGCTTTGGAGTGCCAGAATTCTACCGTCAGGGTGAATCGTTTCCATTGCGGTTGTTGCGGGAATATTAATATCCGGCAGCAAAAGCCTTGTTATTGCCAGAACCTTTAAAGAAAGCCAAAATCCGTCTGCTTTAACATCTTTAAGCGGTGTGTCTTTATGCGGAATTAACGGTCCTAAACCGACCATATCCGCATCAAGCTCCTTGAAAAATAATATATCGTCAGCAAGCGAATTTATTGTCTGTTCGGGAAGCCCGACAAGACAACCTGTTCCTGTTTCATAGCCCAGTTTTTTTAAATCTTTAAGACATCTGACCCGGTTTTCAAAGTTCATATTCGGGTGAAGTTTCCGGTATAATTCTTTGTCCGTGGTTTCAATCCTGAGCAAAAACCTATCTGCACCGGCATCTTTTAGAATTTTGTATTCCTCATAAGAGCGCTCACCTATGCTCAGGGTTACGGCAGTATCGTTTTTTTTGATTTCTTTAATGATATCCGCAAGTATTTCTGCAGTATAATACATATCTTCCGCAGATTGGAGAACGATTGTTTTATAGCCGCTGTTTAAGGCATTTCTTGCAAGCTGAATTATTTCATCAGGCATTAATCTGTATCTTTTAATGTTTTTATTTTCTGCTCTGACCCCGCAATAAAAGCAGTTTCGCGAGCAGATATTTGAAAATTCAATCAGCGCCCTCAGGTGAATCTCATCGCCGACAAATTTTTTCCTGACTCTGTCCGCTGCCCCGAAAAGTTCGTCATTTATTGAATTATCCTCAAGCAGCCTGATGATTTCGGGCTTTGAAAGGAAATGGCTCTCTTCAGCTTTTTGAATTAATGACTTCATAATTTAATTATACACGAAAAAAGACCGGCAAAAGCCGGCCTTTTATGGAGATGATTGAGATTATTATTCAACCGGTGGCTGAGGTGGAAGTGCGTTAGGAATAACAGGTCCCGGTCCCATCGGCATATGATGCGGTCCTTTTATTCCGTAACCCGGTCCGAATACGGGACGGTTTTTGTGTTCTTTTTCAAAACGTTTTCTGCCTTCTTCTTTCATTTTTTTAAGTTCTTTTTGTTGTTTTTTAGTCAAAATTGCTTCAAAATCTTTCATATTTTGCATACGGAGTTCGTGTGCCTGTTTTTTAAGTGCCTGAATGTCTTTTTGAATTTCAGCCAATTTTTCCTGCTGCATTTCAACAGCTATTCTTGAACGTCTTACGGCCTCTGCTTCCTGACGTTTTGCCTGAATTTGTTCAATAATCGGTTTCATTTGTTCGCGGCCGTTTTGTTGAAGTTCTTTGATTTTTACCTTTTGTTCTTCCGTAAGTTTAAGGCGTTTTTCAAACTGTTCGCGTTTTATTTCGCGTTTTTTGATTTGTTCCTGAGTCAAAACAGGTTTTGCAGGCTGTACTTCAGTTTGAGCAACAGGTGCTTTTACATCTTCTGTAACAGGTGTTTCAGCAGCAAGTACTGTTGTCATTGAAAATGCCAGTAAGCTTGCTATAATAAGTGTTTTTTTCATTAATCCATCCTTTCTTTGATTAAATCTTTTAACTTTTCTGCCAATTCTTTTTTTGCATTGTAAATTCTTGATTTTACGGTTCCTAAAGGACATTTTAATTTGCGCGCGCAGTCCTCGTAACTGTATCCTTGAATTTCGCAAAGCATTATCACTTCTTTGAATTTTGGCTTTAGTGAATTTATTGCATTTATTATTTGAGTTTGTCTTTCATTTTTTATTACTTTAAGTTCCGGTGTCTCCTTTTTATCCTTCAAAGTATTTAAAGTTATTTCATCAGATGTGGAATTTTGGGAATTTTTCCGGTAAGCGGATTTGAGGTAATCTTTTGAGATGTTTTTGGCAATTGTATTTATCCAGCTTTTAAAGTTACCTTGTTCAGAGTATTTTTTTGAATTTTTCCAGACTCTTATATAGACCTCCTGTTCAAGGTCTTCATTTTCTTCCTTCGTAATGAGTTTAATTATATTTTTTACGTTTTCTCTGTTTTTTTCTACAATTTCTTTAAAATTCATCTACTCTACCGTTACAAATCCGTATGCGTCAACAGGAAAACCCAAGTCTTCCGCAGTCAGTGTTGTACCGTATTTTATTGTGTCAGAAATATCAGTGTTAAAATTAATTACACCAAGTGTTGTTGCACTCAGACACATTGCAAATACGGCACATGCTATTTTAAGTTTTGCCATGTTTTGTTTGTGTTTTAGATAATGCGGTCTAACCTCCTTAATCAATTCCGATACGGCATTCATTTTTGTATCCTCAGCCTGACAGTCTTTGCAGGTTGCAAGATGTTCCCGAAAAGTCTTTTCGTCTGCGAATGTAAAAAGAGCCTCATATTTTGTACATTTGTTTGTCATTTTTTAACCTCTGTACCTGTATAACGAAATTGAAAATAAAAAGTTCATTTTTTAATTATATAATATTATCTTGCATTTGTAAAATTGTTGTAATATTATATAATACGCTAGCAATTTTTAAGATTTACAGACTTGGAATAAGTGAAATGAGCATCGGTAATTTGTTAGAAAGAATATGTACCCGATTGGGTGAAAAAAATAAAGCTACTTATGTTGTAATGGCAATTGCTACAGTCAAAGGGATTTGTCGTCCGACTTTTACAATGATGGACAAAAAAGAAAATCCTGTGACTAAAAAATATACAGCAATAAGAGAAGGCTTGACCGAATTGATTGCAATTCCGGTTTATTGGGCCAGTGGTGAGCTGGCGGCCAAACTTGGTAAGGCACTTGCAAAGCCTAAATATTTTATGGATAAGGAGTTGTATAAGCTGCACAAAGCCGGTCAAATTACCCCTGATGTGGAAAAAGCTTTTAATTCCGCAAAAAAACTTGCAGAAAATAATAAAGCTAAGTTGGAAACAAATTTGATGTTTATTGGTGTTTGTACGGCGGCTTTATTTGTTATTCCGGCATTATGTTCCGTTGCGATTAAGCCGTTAATGGGCGTAATCCAAAAAAATCATAAGCCTGAAGACAAACGTCTTGATGTGAATACATTGCGAGAAACTTCAGCTCCTTTGTATAATCCATATTTCCAGCATAATGACAATTTAAAATATTTAAGCAGTTTTAATAAAACATCTGTTAGCGGGATGAAAGTAGGTGGCGTATGATTAGTGCAATAGCAAACGGTTTATCAAGCTCAACACTTGCAAATATCGCGCAAAATACGGCAGCTTCAGTTTCTATTGAAACAACTTTGAAGTCTATTGGCAGACCCGGGTTTATATTGATTGACAATGAAATCAGTCCGGATACCAAAAAGTATGCAGCCGCAAAAGAGTTTTTATATCAGGCAACGTGTCTTGCGGTATATTTAGCTCTGGTTATTCCGGTATTTAAAAAAGGTGCGTTCACTCTTGCGAAGAAAACTTTCTTTAAAAACAAACCCGAATTTTCAAAGTTTAAAAATGCAGATGAATTTCTTGAATATCATAAACTCGCCAAAAAAAATATGGACAACAGAAAAGCATCTTTAATGAAAGATCATTCTCGCGATAAATTTTTGCATGACGGTTTGCGTGAAGATTTAGAAAACAATGAATCTCCGGAATTGTATCCGCTGATTAAGGGAACAATTGAACTCGGGTCTTTGATAGGTTCAGTTTTTGGTCTGGCAATTTTGGCTCCGCAGATAAGTCATTATACTATCCACCCGATGCTCCGTGCATTAGGTCTTGAGAAAAAAGAAACCCCGAAAACAGAACCGAAAAACGATGTAAAATTAGATAAGAAGGCATAATTTATGGAATGTAAACAGTCTGAAAATATAAAAAATTGCACCTGTACTGCAGGATGTCCGAATAGAGGATATTGCTGTGAATGTGTTGCGCATCATCGTGAACTCGGGCAAATTCCGGGGTGCTTTTTCCCTAAAGATGCAGAAGCAACTTATGATAGATCAATTGAATATTTTATAAAAGTTATGAGCAAATAGATTTTAGCGCATTTAATGAACATTCCGCCATTAATTCGGCTTTAAGCTTTTTGTTTTTGCGTTCCTTTTTGGGAAGTTCAACAGGCGGTAAAATACCCCAGTTTGAATTTATCGGCTGGAATTTTTCGTGTTCGGGATTACTTATGTAATGCGTTAATGCTCCGAGCATGGTTTCTTTCGGAAGTTCTAAAAGAGTTTCATTGTTTAAATATTTTGCCATGTTAATTCCTGCCAGAAGTCCTGTTGCAATGGATTCCGTATAGCCTTCAGTACCCGTAATCTGACCTGCAAAAAATAAATCCGAACGTTTTTTGGTCTGCAGTGATGCGTTCAAAATTTTAGGTGAATTTATAAATGTATTTCTGTGCATAACTCCGTATCTTACTATATTAGCGTTTTCCAGTCCCGGAATTGATTGCAGAAGTTCTTTCTGGCTTCCCCATTTTAAATTCGTTTGAAAACCGACTAAATTGTATAAAGTTTTAGCTGAATTGTCCTGTCTTAATTGGACAACTGCATAATTTTCAATTCCTGTTCTTTTATCAACAAGCCCGACAGGCTTCATCGGTCCGAACCTCAAGGTGTCAACTCCTCTTGATGCTAAAACTTCAATAGGCAGACAACTTTCAAAAAATTTGGCGTTTTTTTCAAATTCTTTTAATTCAATCCGCGGAGCATGGGTTAATATATCATAGAATTTTTCGTATTCTTCTTTATTCATCGGACAGTTAATATATGACGCTTCGCCTTTGTCATAGCGTGAGGCGTAAAATGCTTTGTCAAAATTTATGCTGTCTTTTTCAACAATCGGTGCAATTGCATCAAAAAAATGCAGATGTTCACTTTGGGTAAATGTTTTGATGGCCTCAGCAAGCTTGTCACTCGTCAAAGGTCCTGATGCTATTATTACCGGTGTGTCAGGAATTCGAGTTAATTCTTCGCGGATTAATTTTATTTCCGGATTGCTTTTTATTTTTTCTGTAACTTTTGCGGAAAACATTTCCCTGTCAATAGCAAGGGCGCTTCCTGCCGGAACTCTGCATTCATAAGCTATTTTGATTAATTCTCCGCCCAGAAGTTCCATTTCATGTTTTAAAAGTCCGCTTGCATTTGTTATGTCTGCTGAGCCTAAACTGTTTGAACATACGAATTCTGCGCAATTTTCGCCTGTATGTGCTCCGGTTGTCTTTTGTGGCCGCATTTCATATAAATTCACTGTATGCCCTTTTTTTGCCAGCTGCAGTGCGGCTTCTGACCCGGCTAATCCTGCTCCGATTATCGTTACTTTCATTTTTTAAGTTTATTATATTATATTTCTCATGTCAATTTTAAAGTTTTGCTACATATATAGTAGTATTTATTTGAGATATACAAGGCTTTCGGGTGTTATGTAAAAGAAATGTTACAATTGTAGTAGGAGACTTGCAAAATAATTTTGGATTAAGTATAATAAGTACACTTATTAAATACATTTATCTTTTTGTTAATGTTTCTTAAAGATTAGGCGAAAAAAAGCAATAAGTGTCACGGTAAGTTTTTTTAAAATGTATGTGTGTAGATAGTAAAAGTTAGTAGGGACATGTCAGTAAAATCAGTACAGTTAGCAAGCGTAGATTCAAAGCGTAATTATAATAATCAAAAACAAAATAACGCCGTTTCATTCGGTAATGCAGGAAATCCTGTAATTACATTGATGGATGCAATAGACAGAGGCGGTTTTGCGGCTTCATTTATCATGCAGGATTTTCTTGGCATGGCAGGTCCCCGTGTATTAACAGGCATGTTCCGTAATCATGATAAAACCGGACAGTTAAATTGGGATTTTGCAAAGAAGGAAGGTATTCGTGAAATTTTAAGCGGTCCCAGTGCATTTATTATACCTGCGTTTTTGATGGCGGGTATTAAAAGACTTTCAGGCAGCGCCAATAATGTTCCTATAGATTTTATTAACGGATTAGGCGAAACTTTTAACGATTACGCTAAATCAAATATTAATACATTAAGTGATGCTGCTGTAACAAAACACGGTTTTTATAAAAATGTGTTTAAAAATATGTTATCCGCGTCGACAAATGAAGTTTTGCAGGGTGAAGAACTTGAACAAACCGCTAAAACATTCGCGGATAAATTGATTGCAGCTGAAAAAGCTCCGAAAAAAGGTTTCTGGAAACATTTAACAGGGAAAAAGGTTGAAGGTTCAGCGCAAGATTTGCAGCATGAACTTCTGGAAGAATTTGTAAAACTCCGTAAACAATATCTTGGCGCGGATAGTGACAAGGTCGTTGCCGAATATGTTGGTAAAGACGGTAAAAAAATTGCTTCATCATTTAAATCTATTCTCGGGCATATGAATGATTATGCAAATGATGCAATTAAGCATGTAAATAAAAAATTCAAAGATGTTAAAACTCTTACGCCTGAAAATGTTGAAAAATTTGTAAAAACATTGAGCCAGAGACGTTCAGGCACAAGATTTTTATCAAATATCAGTATGTGGCTTGCTGTTGTAGGGTTTTATACAATTATTCCTAAGCTGTATAACCACGTAACAAAAGGAAGAGACCCGGGATTGGACGGTCTTGATATTCAGGATCAAAATGTAAATAAAACAGCAAATCCTACATTCTCCAAAGACTCAAAAGAAGAAAATAAGGATGAAAAAACAGAAAAAACTGATAATAGTGTAAAAGCTGAACCTTCATTTACAGGTTTGTCAGGTGTAATGGCAAAAGTTGGCAGAACTGTTAGTGAGACCGGCGGATTTAAAAAATTGTCGGATGCGTTTGAATTTGACGGTGCAACAATGTCAATGCCTGCGATGTTGACTCTGTTGTTCGGTTTTTGTCTGCCGCCAAGGTTGAAACATGCTCAAAGCAATACAGACAGAAAAGAAATTTTGTTTAGAGATTTTACAAGTTTCTTATCAATTCTGTTCGGTGCTAAAATTCTTACACGTGTATTCTCGGATATATTTGCAAAGGCATCAGGTCTTGCTTTGAATACCAAACCTCATAATAGCGGCGATTCAATTTTCAAAAAAATCTGGCACTATGTTTATCCTTCAGGAGGGGTGCAGGTTCTTGACGATACAAGAATTAAAGCAAATTACAGCAATGTAGCATCATACAAAGACGGTATAAATGATATGTTCAGGTTCGTTGATAAAAACGGCGGTAATGTCGGTAAAATGCTTAACATAGATAAAGATATTAAAGCAGCCGCTACGGAAATTCTCGGTAAAGCTCCGGACAAATCAATGAAACTTGCTGATATCATTAAAGCATTTGATAAATCAAAAGATTCGGAAGCTTACAAAAATATACTTAAAAAGCTTGCTGATGAAGGCAATATGCTTGTAAAACGCGCCAAAACTTACAATAGTTTGTTCGGTTTTGTGTCAACGATATTCCTTGTACCGGGTCTGATGGTATGGATTTCAAGACATTGTGAAAAAATGACAAAAGAACGTATTGCAGAACAAAAAGAACAATCTATGCAGAATATGGCAAAACAAACTCAGGTGCCTGATTCTATGAGAGTTGTGACAAATAAACCGACTATGGCAGGTTTTTTAAATAAATAAGAGGTTCAAAAGAACCTCTTATTTAATATCTGTATGAGTCGGATATTATTCTTCAATTAATGCATTGATATCTGCAACCATTGCATCAGGATCAAAACCGTGAACTTTTGCACCTGCTTCAAGGTTTTCAAAACGTGCGGCAGCACAGCCTATGCAGCCTAATCCGTATTTTTGGAAAACTTCAATGCTTTGAGGACAAGCTTGAACTATATCCATGATGTTCATTTCTTTTGTAATTTTTTGTGTCATATTTTTTCTCCTTTTTGACTTTTTTTACTTCATTATTAAAAATATTATACACGAAACAAAAGAAGGTATACAAATGGAATTTATTAAAAATTTATTTAAAGACGATGATAGAGTCATAGGTCTGTCCGGTTTTAAAAAAGAAGAGGAGGAGAAGTTAAGCGTATTTATACCGAAATTTAACCCTGCTAAGCCTATTTACAGCGTAAATTATCAAAAGAATTTCTTTTTAATGTAATATTTTGTTACAAAAAGGCAATTTTTAAACCCCCGATTACTTTATTATAATACAGGGAAAAATTGGGGATTTAATTATGGCTGTAAATGCAGTACAATTTGGAAATTTATACAAAGTAAATAACATAAAATATGTGCAAAACAATTCCGCGCAAGGTATTGCTCAGGGTGTTAATTCAGTAAAAGACAGAGAACTTCATCCTGAGGTTTGCAGCACTGATTTAGGCGTAACACCATACGCTAATAAATTGGATATACTCTGTTAATTTATTGATCACTTTCGTGGCGTTCGTTGTCTTTCATAAGTTTAGCAAAGTCTGAAGGTTTTATGCTCTGGATAAAGTTTTTAAATTCCTGAGCTTCTTCTTCGTCTTTTGCTGCATCAGTTGAGACAGAACCGTTAGAGAGAACATTTGCCGTTACAAATATAGGCGCGTCTACTCTTATAGCGATTGCTATTGCATCGGACGGACGTGAATCTATTTCAATAAAGTTATCGTTATCATCTTTTAAGAATAATGTTGCAAAATAAGTTTCTTTTTCTACGTCGTTAATTTCAACTCTGTCAAGAGTATAGCCTGTTTTTTCAATAATATTTATTATCAGGTCATGCGTCATGGGACGTGAAACATTCAAGTTTTCAATTTTCCTGATAATAGCGCTGGCTTCTGCTGAACCTATCCATATTGGCAAGGCTTTCCTGTTATCTTTGTCATGTAAAACAACAATAGGGGAACCAGTTCTTGTATCAAGGGCAATACCCATAACTTTCATTTCTATCATAATTTATAACCTTTCTAATTTTTACCGACAACTCCGACTAAAGGCGAAGACGCTGACGCAATTTCTTTTTTAGGCATTCTGCCTGCTTCGTAAGCTGCGCGACCTGCCATTACACCGTATTTAAATGCTTCTGCCATTTTAACAGGATCTTGAGCTTTTGCAATAGCTGTATTTATAAGACAAAAATCAGCTCCGCATTCCATAACGCTTGCAGCATCGGACGGAACTCCTATTCCGGCATCCACAACAACCGGAACATTTGCCTGTTCAATAATAATTTTAATGTTTTCAAGGGTTTTTACTCCCTGACCTGAGCCGATAGGAGAGGCTAAAGGCATAATTGTAGCGCAGCCGATTTCTTCAAGTCTTTTGGCTAAAATCGGATCTGCATTTATATAAGGTAATACAGTAAAACCTTCATCCACAAGAACTTTTGCAGCCTCTAAAGTGGCTATGGGATCCGGCATTAAGTATTTCGGGTCGGGAATTACTTCAAGTTTAATCCAGTTATTTATTCCCATAGCTTTTGAAAGTCTTGCAACACGAATTGCTTCTTCTGCGGTTGCACAACCTGCAGTGTTCGGTAAAAGCCAGTATTTATTCAAGTCAATATGATCCATAAGTCCGACATGACCCGGTGCTTTCATATCAACTCTTCTTATTGCAACGGTAACAATTTCCGCACCGCTTGCTCTGTGTGCTTTTTCCATTGTCTCAAAATCATCAAATTTTCCTGTTCCAACCATTAATCTTGATGTGAATTCTTTGTCTGCAATTCTTATTGTCATAATTTTTTCTCCTATATACTAAATATTATAAACTAAAAAATAATTTTTAGCCCCTTTAAAAAAAAAATATTTATGGTATACTTGACGTATCAACCGGTTACATATGCCGGCATGAAAATTGGAGTAATGGCCGAGTGGCTGAAGGCGGCACCCTGCTAAGGTGTTAGGTGGGTCTAACCTGCCTCGAGGGTTCAAATCCCTCTTGCTCCGTTTTTAAAAGGCTTTCGGGCCTTTTATTTTTTTGTATCGCGTTATGTTTTCTAAATGCTCACAAAATATTTTTTAGGTTTCTTTATTTTGTGTGTTATTTTGCGCAAAAAAAAATATTTTTAACCGTTAAAGAGATATGCACATATTAAATATCAATCAACAGAATGAAAACTTTAGATATGCTCCGTCCTTTGGAAGAACAAGTAACTTTCATACTATAGAGAAATTTCAGCTAAAGCCTGAAGAAATTGAGAAAATTTCGCAAATGTCTGAAAGTCTTTCAAAAATTTCTGAATTTTTTGCATCCTTGAACGGGATTTTGCAAAAAAAATTCAAGTCAAATTATCCGGGTCTGGTTGCCGGCGAAAAAATAAAAGGGTTTTTGTTTGATTCAATTTTGGGAGGTAATGGTAAAAAACTTCAGATTGTTCGATTAAATACACGACCTGATAGTGAAGAACTTTTGACGTTCGGACTATTAGATTCAAGCAATAAAAATATACTCCGTTATAAAGTGAATAAAAATGGCGATGTCGTTGTTATGAAAGAAAAATTGAATTCTGAACCCGTAGACACCGGTATTTTTTCTGAATGGAATTTGGATACCTTTATAGAGGAATTGAAATATTTAAATATTTATTCTCAGAATTTTAATGAAGTGAACAGAAAATTAACAGGTACCGAGTCTATAGTTGTTATGCATAAGCTTTTGGATAAAATTATCGCTGTTAAGAAAAGCGAAGGGATTAAAAATAGCATTGAAAATGTAGTAGAAAGTTTTAACGAGGTCTCCTCCGAATTTAATAAGAATTCTTGGCGCGGGGTTGTTGAAATTAAACGGGCATATTTTGGAAAATTTGCACAAGAAAAATCTAAAAGTATGTTTTTTAAAGATCCGGTAAACTCAAAGATATATTCATATACTCCGGCAAAAAGTGTCGCCGATAATCGTATTTTCAGGTTAATGGTCTTTGATGAATCCGGCAGGGTTAATGACGGATTTTTGTTCTTTTCGGACGGTAAAGTGGCAAGAATACTACCGGAAGCTCTTAATTCGGATTTTATCCGCGGTCGTAAGATGGAATATTTGTCAGACGATGAGATAAAAAATTTGAATCTTAAAGGTAATTTGTCTGTGGTGGATCAAGGTTTGAAAGATTTTAAAGCTTTTATTGTTGAAAAGCGTTCTTTTAAAAAGAAAAATACAAATGCAGCTAAAGAAAATAGTTTGTCGGGAGCTATCAATAAAATCCCTCAAATAAAACCGCAAGGCGTTAAAAATGTTTCTAAGGAACAAAGAAAAGTACAGCCTAAAAAACAAATGGCATCTCCAATAATTAAATCAGGAACGCAAAATATCACCGCTAAAAAAACTGTTGCACAGAATAAAAATATTATAGAAAAGGTTGAATCTCATACAATTAATAACAGCAATAAAACGTCTTTAGTAACACAAAGTGTTTCTCAAACTGTAAATAAAACTGAATTTATAAATACAACGCTTACTTCTCTTGCGGAAAAACTTACAAATTTATTTGATACCCCTGTTGAAGAAAGAAGTTCGCATCTCGTTCATGAAAAGCTTCAAAACGGAAGAATTTTTTCCGGCAGAGTCTCTTTTATTGCATCTGACGGTGCTCAAATTACTGTATCAAGGATTAAATCTCCCAGATATGTCGATTTTATGTACTATTCAATAAAAGTTTCCGACGGAAAATCTCATTATGTAATGAATTTGGATCCTGAAGCCGGTTTGATTTTGGAAAGCACTCCTGAAGGGAAAGTTATTATTGATAAAAAACAACGTGTAAAACATCTTTCTAAAAAGGAATTTATTGAGCTATATCCGCAAGCAATAAATTTGGAGCGTTATTTAAAAGAACTTTTTGAGTTTAAAACCGATGGCAAAAGAAAGGTTGTAACTTCTAATTTAAAAATGAAAGGGCTTACTTTAAAAGAAAGGGAAAAGGAAGTCCTGAAAGCGCTTGGACAATCTCCGGATATTGCACTTGATTCGTTGTTTAAACTTTAGTTTTTTTTAATTTCGATTTTTTGGTGTAAAGAATTTTGAATATTTTGTAACATTTTTGACAAATTAAACTTTGTTTGTGGTTTATTGATAAGAAAGCTGATAAGAGGTTTGAACAAATTGCAAAATACTATTACAAAAACCTTCAATAAAAAGAAAATATCCTATATGGACAGAGGAGACAACCGTTCTTTTTATTTTATTGAAAAAAGATTGACAAAGGTTTTTAAAGAAGAGATTGAGTCAGAGAATTCAATTTTTCGCAGTGTGTCTCCGAGTGTAATCCGTAAAATGGCATTATTTTTGTCAGGGGTTACAAAACGATCCTGCTCAATAGGAATAGCCGGTGAAACTGCCAGCGGCAAATCAACTATTGCTTATGATATTATTGATACTCTTGAAACTTTTGCAGTTGAATTTGGTATAAATGATTTGATTACCAGAATTAATACGGACGATTATTATTATGACAGATCTGATATGGTAAAACAGGCAGGCAGTTTTGCGGAATTTGCCAAGCATTATGACCTTGATATTCCGCAGGCGCTGGAATTATCTTTGATGAAAAAACATATAAAGGCGCTTCTTGCAGGGGAAAGAGTTTATCTGCCGAAATATGATATGTCCGGTACTGCAAAAAGAGAAGATAATGTTACACTTGCAAAACCGTCTAAAGTGGTTATTTCAGAGGGACTTTTTACTTTGACAAAAGATGTTGTGGATGCGTTTGATTTTAAAATTTATGTAGATGTTTCCTCTGATGTTCAAAAAGAAAGATTTTACAGGCGCGCCAATGAACGTAATTTAGGTTCATCTGTCGACGAAGTTTATAAAAATGCATCTGATAAAGCCAAAATACATATTTATCCTACTGTTAATAATGCTGATATTATCTTGTCCGGTGAAGCTGACAGACAGGCTTATAAAAATTTCATCAATAAGGTTTTGGATATAGTAAAAGAAGTTTATTTTAATAATGTCTTTTTGTACTGTGTTTAAGCTGACTGTTCTGCGGCTGCAGCTTGTTGGAGTTTATCTTTTTGTTCATAAAACCAGTCAATTAAAGGCTTTTTCTCCCCGAATTTAAACTTGAAGCTTTTTTCAAAATCAGGATCTGTCAAAAATTTATAACTTATATTAAACCCGAGAGGCTCATCAACAAGTTTGAGTTTTTTGATTTTGTACTGTGAAAGTTTTTTTGTTTTTTTGTTGAGAATATTTGAATAATTCAATCCCTGATAGCAGCAAAACGGGACTTTTATTCTGTCGTCAGCCCCTTTTGTCAAAAGTCCGAATGTGCGGCAGACAATTCCTCTGTAGTCATAAACCGAGCAGACATCATCAATTAAAAACGGACAATCATAATGAAAGTTATCTCCGGTAAATTTACTTTTTTCTTCAACAACTTTTTGTATATTAGCTTCAATTTTATCTTGAGTTTCTTTAGGCAGCCTCATAAAGCCGTATAAGAGATATTTCAGTTCGATTTCGGAATAAGGAAATTCGGCATTTTTGCAGCATCTTGCGCATCCTTTTTGACAGAATATAAATTGTTTTTGCGAATTGAAAAATTTTGATAATTTATTGTTTAAAAAAATGAGGTATGTCAAATAATTCTCAAGCATAATTAACCTTCCGTTGTTTGTTTAAATTTTTCGTTAAGTTTTTCAAGAAATAATTTTGCGGCAGGAGAGAATACCTGATATTTTTTCCAGACAATGTCAAGTCCTGATTCAAGTCTTGGAGACAGCGGACGAAAGACAAGGTTATTATCCGGATTTGTGTCTATTAATTTATCAAGTGTAACAGCATAGCCAAGTCCTGCTTCAACCATTATAGCAGCGTTATAAACCAGATTGTATGTTGCGGCTATATTTAAATTATCAAACTTTTCACCAAACCAGTCAAGAAAACCGCTTTCTGCGGAGTATTTCTTTGACATTTGTCGCGACGCAATTATAGGTAGAGTTTCCAAATCATTCATTTCTATTTTTTCTTTTGCTGCCAGAGGGCTGTCTTTACGCATTATAACACCCCATACGTCTTTTGAAGGCATTGTCAGATGATCGTATTTTGAAAGGTCTATCGGTTGAATTAATAATCCAAAATCCAATAATCCTTTATCAAGTTTTTCAATTACGTCCTCAGCATTTCCGCTATGGATGTGAAATTTTATACCCGGATAATTATTTTGTATGTCTTTCATTACCTCAGCTATATATTTCATTGCATCAGTTTCACCGGAACCGATATAGATGTCTCCGCCTATAATTTCTTTCATGGAAGAAAATTCTGCCTCTGTTTTTTCTGCCATATCAATTATTTCTTCGGCTCGTTTCCGCAGTATCATTCCTTCCGGAGTTAGAGATATATTTGACTTTCCGCGGATTAACAGTTTATGACCTAATTCTTTTTCAAGATCCATAATCTGTCTGGAAAGTGTGGGTTGAGTCAGGTGTAAAGAATTAGCAGCTCCTGTTATACTGCCTTCTCTTGCAACAGTAAGAAAATATTTAAGCACTCGAAGTTCCATAGTTTTATTTTATTATTTTTAATTATGCTTGTCAAGCATTCAACGTTATTTAATATAAGTATTTGCTATTTTTGTAAAATCGTAAATAATAAAGGTATAAGGAAAATAATATTGTCTTTTGATGTTATATAATAAATTCGGAGATTTTCATGGATAAACAGATTAGAAACAAAATTTTTGACGAAGAAAGATCACTTTATAACATAAAAAATACGGAAGTGATTAACTGTAAATTTGCAGGGCCTGCAGATGGTGAATCTGTTTTGAAAGAAGGCAGAAATTATGCTGTCAAAGACTGCGCATTTTCTTTGAGGTATCCTATGTGGCACGCAAAAAAATTCTCTTTGATTAATTCTTCTATGGATGACAAAACAAGGGCGCCTCTGTGGTATTCCAATGACGGATTGATGAATGATTGTCTTATAAACGGGATTAAATGCCTCAGAGAATGCAAAAATATTGTTATTGATAATTGCACGATAAATTCTCCCGAGTTCGGCTGGCGTTGTAAAAATATAAAAATTTATGATTCTTCTGTTGATGCAATGTACTTTTTATTCGAATCCAAAAATGTTGAGATTAAAAATCTTAAAATGACCGGCAAATATTCATTTCAATATATGAAAAATCTTTTTATTTCAGACAGCAAACTGGATACGAAAGACGCTTTCTGGCACAGTAAAAATATTGTTGTTGAAAATTCAACCGTTAAAGGCGAATATCTCGGGTGGTTCAGTGAAAATCTTACTTTTATTAATTGTAAAATTATAGGCACCCAGCCTCTTTGCTATTGTAAAAATTTGAAGCTTATAAACTGTGTAATGGAAAATACGGATTTATCTTTTGAATATTCAGATGTTCAAGCTGATATTAAAGGACATATAGTGTCCGTTAAAAATCCCAGATCCGGTGTGATAAAAGCTGACAGTGTCGGTGAAATTATATCCGAAGATGCTGTTATGAAATGTTCCGGCAAAGTAATACTTAATAATACAGCCGCTGTATAAATTTCGTAATCTTTTCTCGACATAAAGGCATTTGTGTGCTAAAACTTATATGAAGCGGGAGAAAATTATGAAAAAAGATATTGATTGGAAAAATTTAGGATTTGGTTATATTAAAACGGATTACCGTTTTGTATCAAACTACAAGGACGGCAAATGGGATGACGGCGTACTTTCAACAGATTCAGAAATTACAATGAGCGAAAGTGCCGGTGTTTTGCAGTATGCTCAGACATGTTTTGAAGGGCTGAAAGCTTATACAACTGTTGACGGACATGTTGTATGTTTCAGACCCGATCTGAACGCTCAAAGAATGGCAGCAAGCTGTGAAAGACTTGAAATGCCTGTTTATCCGGAAGAAAAGTTCGTTGAAGCTGTCGAAAAAGTGGTAAAAGCTAATATTGATTGGGTTCCGCCCTATGGTACGGGGGCAACTTTATACATAAGACCGTATATGTTCGGAAGCAGCGCCGTAATCGGTGTTAAGCCAGCTGAAGAATATCAGTTCAGAATTTTTACAACCCCTGTAGGCCCGTATTTTAAAGGCGGTGTAAAGCCTATTACTCTGCGAGTTCCTGATTTTGACAGAGCAGCCCCGAGAGGAACGGGTCATGTAAAAGCAGGGCTTAATTATGCTATGAGTTTACACGCAATTGTTGACGCTCATAAACAAGGCTATAACGAAAATATGTATCTTGATTCCGCAACCCGTACGAAAGTTGAGGAAACCGGCGGTGCTAATATTATTTTTGTTACTCCCGATAACGTTGTTGTAACACCTAAGTCAAGCACTATTTTGCCGTCAATTACCCGTCGTTCTTTGATGTATGTTGCAGAACATTATCTGGGACTAAAAACCGAGGAAAGAGAAATTCACGTGGAAGAATTGAAAGACTTTACGGAATGCGCACTATGCGGAACCGCTGCTGTTCTTTCTCCTGTCGGTGAAATCGTAAACCACGGTGAACATATTTATCTTCCGTCCGGAAAAGACAGAATGGGCGTGATTACTCAAAAATTATATGATACCTTAACAGGAATTCAAATGGGCAGAATTGAAGCTCCTGACGGCTGGATTAAAGTTATTCAATAAATTAAAAGCCCTCTATATATGAGGGCTTTTTAATGCTCTGAGTGAATTCAAAACAGCCAGAAGGGTTACGCCTACATCCGCAAATACGGCTCCCCACATTGTCATATAGCCGAATGCTCCAAGCATTAGAAAAAGAACTTTTACGCCTATTGCAAAAATTATGTTTTGCCTTACTATAAGCATTGTTTTTTGCGCAATTTTTACGGCTGTCGGAATTTTTGAAGGTTTGTCATCCATAATTACAACATCACTCGCCTCAATCGCGGCATCAGAACCCAGACCGCCCATTGCAATGCCGATATCTGCCCGTGCCAGCACCGGCGCATCGTTTATTCCGTCGCCCGTAAATATTACGCTTTTGTTTTTTGCTTTGTTTTGTATAATTTCTTCTATTTTGGCTACTTTGTCTGCCGGCAAAAGTTCTGAATAATATTTTTCAATACCGAGTTCACCTGCAATATGCCGTGCCGTGTTTTCGGAATCTCCCGTAAGCATTACAATGTTATTTACGAGTTTTTTTAATTCTTTTACGGCATCTGTTGAATCCGGTTTTATTTCGTCTGAGATTACAATATAGCCTATAAATTCATTGTTTTTGGCTGTATAAATTATAGTCCCGCTCTCATTGGATTGTTTGAAATTTATATTGTATTTTTCCATAAGCTTGGCATTGCCTGCGAGAACTCTTATTCCGTTTATGTTTGCGGATACACCGTTTCCGGCATCTTCAACGACGTCCGTGATGGCTGTCGGATTGATTTCTTTCCCGTAAGCATTTTTGATTGATATTGCAATCGGGTGGTTTGAAAAATTCTCAGCCTGCGCTGTTAATTCAAGAAGTTCCTCCGGAGTTATGCCGTCTTGAGGGTTGATTTTTGTAACTTTAAATGAACCTTTTGTCAGCGTTCCTGTTTTATCAAATACCAGACTGTCAGGTTTTGACAGTAATTCAAGGTAACTGCTGCCTTTGATTAATATGCCGCATTTTGACGCACCGCCGATTCCTGCAAAAAAGCTTAACGGTACCGATATTACAAGCGCACACGGACAGGATATTACAAGAAATGTCAGCGCGCGTTCTATCCAGATGTTGAATGCTGTGCCTGTCAATATCGGCGGAACTATTGCAAGCAACAGGGCGCCGAACACAACAACAGGTGTGTAGTAGTGTGCAAATCTGGTAATAAAATTTTCGGCTTTTGCTTTTTTTGAGCTTGCATGTTCAACGAGTTCAAGGATTTTGGAAACGGTTGAGTCCGTAAATTCTTTTGTAACACGTATTTTAATAAGTCCGTTTGTGTTTATGCACCCGCTGAGAACTGTGTCGCCTTTTTGAGCTTCACGCGGAATTGATTCGCCGGTAAGTGCAGAGGTGTCAATTATTGCTTTTCCTTCAATAATCTCTCCGTCAAGCGGAATTTTTTCGCCGGCTTTTACTATAATTCTGTCGTTTATTTTGACTTTTTCTGGTGATTTTGTGAGAATTATACCGTTTTCTTCAACATTTGCATGATCAGGTTTTATGTCCATTAAATCCGTTATTGATTTCCGTGACTTTTTAACTGCTAACCCTTGAAAATATTCGCCTATTCTGTACAAAATCATTACCATAACAGCTTCCGGATACTCGCCTATTGCCATTGCGCCGAGTGTTGCAATACCCATTAAAAAGTTTTCGTCAAAAATTTCTCCTCTTAAAATATTTTTAACGGCTTTCCATAAAATTTCTCCGCCTGCTATCAGATATGCCGCCAAGAATATCAAAAATCTGTCCGCACCTGTTGATTGCATCAAAAATGCAACCGTAAAAACTGCTGTCGCAGCAATGATTACGGCTAGTTCTTTTTTGTTGTTTGTTTCATGATGATGGTGATGATGTTCGCACATAATTGCCTCTTTATTAATATTATAATTGAACAACTGTTCAATTGTCAAGTGTGAGGCATTAGAAATGCAATAAAAATTTACAATAGTTGAATAATTGTTCAATTGTGGTATGATATTAATATGGAAAATAAAAGAACTGATTGCGAAGCTATTAATATTGATATTGTGGAAAAAGTCAGACCAAAGATGCCTGAGATGAATTTGTTGTATGAATTGTCGGATTTTTTCAAGGTTATGGGCGACGGCACACGAATACAGTTGTTGTGGGCGCTGGAAGAAAGCGAAATGTGTGTGGGAGATCTTGCGGTATTGTTAAATATGACAAAGTCTGCCGTATCACATCAATTAAAAGTTTTGCGGGTGGCAAAGCTTGTGAGAGCCGAAAAAAAAGGCAAAAATGTTTATTATTCTTTAAATGACCACCATGTGAAATTGATTTTAGAGAAAGCATTAGAGCATGTTAGCGAGTAATCAGTATATAAATTTTTCGATTATTCGGGCTGCATCAGCAATACATTTTTCGCAGGGGCGTGAGGCGTAATATTCTTCTGTGCGTTTTGACGGAACCGGTGAATCTTTGCCTTTTGGCAGACCGAGAATTTCGCGGCAGATAATTGTTTTGTGTTTTTCTTCAAATTCTGCGGCTAATTTTTGTATCCGTTCATAGTGCGCTTGTTTTATGGTGTCATTATTTGGTTCTGTATAACCGAATTTTAAGCCCGCTATCATAAACATTGCACTTACGGCTCCGCAAACTTCGCGTAATCTCCCCATGCCGCCGCCGAAGGAGGATGATAGTTTTAAACCTGTTTCAAAATCCATTCCGAAATCTTCACAAAAAGCGCAGAATACGGATTGGGCGCAGTTGTAGCCCGTATGAAATAATTCGACAGCTTTTTCGGATTTTGTTTTCATATTCAAATTATAAAACAAAATTTTTTGTGTTTTAATTATTTTATGGACAAATTTTTTACAAATGAGATGACTTTATTAAAAGCCTTAGCCATAATGCTTGTGGTGTCCGGTCATCTTGAGTTTTCGCTACTGGGAATTTTTCCGCCGTATTCATTCCAAATTGCTTTATTTTTCTTTATTTCAGGGTGTTTATTTAAGGAAAAATATTTAAGTTTGCCGGCTGAATATATAAAACGTCGGGTTATGAGTCTTCTGGTACCGTATTATTTATATGCGGGTTTTTATCTCGGAGTGACAGTTATTATTGCAAAATTAACCGGAAAATTCTGGGGGATGCCCGTTACTTTAAAAAATTATATTCTGACACCGTTTCTCAACGGGCATGAATTGGATTTGATAGCACCTTTGTGGTTTGTAACCCAGTTATTTATGACTCTTGTAGTGTTTTTGTTTATATTCAGGCAACTGAAGAATTTAAAAGATAATAAATTTTTGCATCTGGTAATATTTTTGACAGGAGCGGTAATTTCTGTTTTTATGGCGGATAAAATGCCCCGCACCCCGTGTCTGCTGGTTGTTGTAAGAACTTTATTTTCAATGTTTTTTGTATATGCCGGGTATTTTTATACAAATTTCATAAAAGAAAAATACGATATTTTTACGGTGAAATGGCTGGGCGCAATTATTTGTATTCAAGCAGTCTTGTGGCTTTTTAATACTGATTATGATCCGGTACAGGGAATAGGGTTGAGTTATGTTCTTGTATGGGGTGAATTTAATACATGGGGAATTGTTCCGATAATTGTTAGTCTGACGGGAATTTGGGCGGCATTATTTACGGTGAAAATATTCTATCCGTATTTGAAAAACGTTAGATTTTTGCAGGATATGGGAAACGTAACCTATCATATTATGGCTAATCATTTGTTTGTTATGTATTTATTAACAGCGTTTTTCTTGTATTTGAACGGAATTCCTATGACTGAGAGGGCAAACCATGATATTTACTGGATCTTTGACCCGGTCAAAAATACATATCTGTATTTTGTTATAACAATGGTTGTTACAACTTATATCGGAATCGGTTTAAAAAAAATGAAATCTTATATTTTTAGCCACATAGCATCATAAGGTTTTAACCGGACGGTTAATTGTTTGTTTTTGGCCTGTACTTTTGTCATTTTATCCGTTAAAAGATCATAGAGATAAACTTCTTTTGATTTTTTCCCGAAATCATCATTAGGAAGGTTTACTGTTGCTTTTATTCTTTTATCGGTAAGATTATTGATTACAACAATTCTTGTGTCATTCAGTTCTCGAACGTATGCGAAAACTTCAGGTGATTCTGTTTTAATTTCAGTAAAGGTTCCGCGTGTGATAACCGGATAATTTTTACGTAAGTTAATTAATTTTTTAACGCGTTCATATACCTTGTTATTAAATGTACCTTTATTTGTTACTGCTTTTTTAAAGGTATCTTCGGTTATGGGACCTCTGTTTATGTCGCGGCTGTCAAAGTAGCTTAAAAGTTTGACTTTGTTTTTGCTATGTGTTTGTTTATATTCACGAAGTTTTGCACTGCGTTTTGCATTTGCAAAATTGTTTTGTATACCTATTTCATCCCCGTAATAAATTATAGGAATTCCCGGAAGTGACAATAAAATTGAAAAAGCCATACCTATACGGTCAGGATTATTATCCAAAAAACTTGCCATTCTGCCGCTTACGCCAAAACCTTTTCTAAATCCGGCACCTTTAGGCGCTAAATCTTCAAATAAAAGTTCTCTGGTTTTGGAATTTACCATTTCAAGCGTCAATTCATCGTGCACTCGTAAAAATATTGCCCACGTCGCGGAATTAGGGATTTGAGGGGTTTGTTTATAAGCTTTCCAGAAATAGCTGTTATCTCCCGCAACAAGTGACGCCCAGATTGCCGGCATGTAAGGGAAATGATAGGCTATTTGAACTTCATCGGTTCTTGTCAGTTCCCTTTGTTCGCCGTTAATTGCCAGTTTGATTTTTTGTTCGGTTCCGAAATACGGAAGGATTTTATTCGGAAGCTGGCAGGCCTCTGCTTGAATTACCGAACGCGGAGCAACCGATTGAATATAAAGGCTTAATATTTTTATTATACGGTGCGTATTTGAAAGATTTTCGGCATTTGTTCCTTCCTCTTTTATTAAATAAGGAATTGCATCCATTCTGAAAATATCTATCCCGAGATTTGCCCAGAAGCTTATAGTCTCAAGATTATAGTATAACACCTCAGGATTTTCCCAGTTTATATCCAGCTGGAACGGGTAAAAAGTATGATATAAATAGTAATCTTTGCCGTTTATAGTTACCTTTCTGTAATGGTTTTCCGTAATTTCCGGAAAAATAAGCCGTCTTTTTGATATTTTGCCGTCAGGTTCTTTATATTCCACAACCTGACCGAGTTTTTCATCTTTGTAGCTTTTATATTCCGGCATTTGTTCGGTTACGACAAAGTAATTTAATTTTTCGATATCTCCGTTTTGTGCTTCTTTAAACCATACGTGTTCATCCGAAAAGTGGTTTAACACTAAATCAGCTTTGATTTTAAAGCCTTTTTCTCTTGCAGCGGTTAGAAATTCTTTGAATTCTTTTATTCCACCCAGATCATTTCTAACATCTCTCGGGTTTCTGACGTCAAATCCTGCATCTTTCATCGGTGAATCTGCAAAAGGCAGTATGTAAATTGTAGTAACGCCTAAATTTTTAAGATAATCAAGCATTTTTATATCATCTTTAAACGTATTTGGCGTGTTTGTGTTTTTTACTCCGAATTGGTCGGCATAAAACATATAGATTACTTCGTCTTTATACCAGTCGTCCGGTCTTTTTAAATCTTCATCCTTCAAGCTTTGCGGACGGTCGAGTTTTGTTTGTTCGGCTATTTTTTCAATATTTGCGTATATTGTATCAACATTTTGCTGTCCGTAAATCTTTGCCAGTGCCGATTTTATTTCCTTTTCAGCTTTTATCGGGATTACCGGCAGGGTAATTTGTTCCGAAATTTCTGCATTTAATTCATCTTTTGCTGCCGCAGCATTATATAATCCCGCATAATTAAACGAAAATATAATCGTAAGCAGAAAAACTATAAATTTCTTTACGGATACATTCAGCATAAATTTATTATAACTCAAACATAAGAAAATTATCTGCGTGAATATGCAAGCGCTATGGCAAGAGCAATTTCACTGTCTGATGAAAGTTTATTTTTCTTGGAATATTTATTCTCTTCAGCTATTTCTTCCGGAAAAATATTGTTTATTTTTTTAATAACAACGGACATAATATTCATTGCCCAGACCATTATTACAAGAAATGCAAATACAACACCCATGCCTATGCATAAGATTATTATTCCGTCTTCTAATAATGAAACTGTTTCCATATTTTCTCCTTTGAGTGTTTTCTTTATTCATTTTATTATAAAAAAATAAAAATTCAAACAGATACAGGTATGGTTATTTCAAATTCTGTAATTGATTTTGTTGATTTGTTTAATTTTAAGTCTGCATTTTGAGCTTTGAGATTACATTTGCATATATGAAGTCCGAGTCCGTTTCCTGTTGGCTTGGTTGTAAAACCTTCTTCGAAAATTTCTTTTTGTTTTTCTTTTGAGATTATTTTTCCGTTGTTTGAAATTCTCAGATGTGCAACTTTATCTTTAATCTCGCCCATTATGTTAATTTCACCCTTAATTTCTATGGCTTCTATGGCATTTTTAATTATATTTACTATGCAGGCTAAAAATTTGTTTTCATCTACATAAATTGATGCCGTATTTTTTACAAAAGAGTTTATTGTAATGTTTTTCCCTTGAATGTAGGCATCTGAAAGTCTTGCACCTTCTTCTACAAGTGTTTTAAAATCACAATTATGCGGAACAAAATTGTTGACTGATTTTAAATCCAATAGGGTTGTGCTGATTATTTTTAAGGATTTTTTGATACATTCAATTGCATTTTCTGCAGAATTATTTTTGTAACCGTCACGTTCAAGATTTTTTTTTAAAATTTCCGTGTACATTTCACAAATCGAAATGTGGTTTCGTATTTCGTGAGATACGCATCTTGTCTGCAATTTTATTAAGTCTAATTCGTCCATTAAAGCCTTTCTTTAATTTTAAGGTCCAGCCTCAGCTGAACCTTAAAACCTCTTTACTTTTAAATGATATTTCGTTATACAGCCATTTTTACACGTCTTCTGTTTGCAAAGCCGTTGTTCAACGCATATAAAACAGCCTGGGTTCTGTCATTTACCTGAAGTTTTTGGAAAATGTTATTAACGTGGGTTTTAACTGTAGTTTCTGATATAAATAATTTTCCTGCAATCCCCTTATAGTTATTACCCTGTGTCAGCAGATCCAGAACTTCTTCTTCTCTTGCTGTCAGGTATGTAAGAAGATTTTCTGAGTCGCTTGCAGAAGCTTCTTCTTTGTATGAATTCTGGAAGTATTCAAAGAATCTTGAAGAAAGTGCTGACGGAAGATAGATTTTGCCTGCTGCAACTTCATCTATCGCGTAGATTAATTGTGCTGATGCCATGGTTTTTAAAATATAACCTTTAGCACCGAGTTTCATTGCGCGGAAAATTAAATCTGAGTCATCATAGCCGCTCAAAGCAATTACTCTTGTGTCCAGCCCTAATCTTTCGATTTCCTGTATTGCTTGAAGACCGTCTTTCTCAGGCATATTGATATCCATTAAAACAACGTCAGGATGATATTTTTTAATAAGATTAATGCCGATATTTGCGCTTGTTGTTGCGCCGACTACATCATAGCTGCTTTCAAGATTTATTAATTCTTTTACGCCTCTTAAATGATCTGCGTTGTCATCAATTAACAAAACTCTTAATTTTCCTCTAAACTCTCTCATTTTATCTCCCCTTTATTTTTTGTAACCTTTAACTACACTTTACATACTACTATTTTTAGAGGGGGTATTCATCCATGACCCGATTGATATTGTAGTCATGGCGGTTTGAGAATTTGGCGTACATCCGTAGATTGATATTTTACCTCAACCATGCTCTAGACCATGATTTGCGGCATGGTTGATTTTTTTGTAAATATTTTTTCGTTACATTTTTTGATATACAACAATTGTGGTATAATTTCGGTTAAGGAGAGTGTAATGGAAATATTAATTTTTATAGGGGGATTTGTATTCGGAGCTGTATGTGTATTTATACCTTTTTTTATGGCTCAAAAAAATACCAGAGCTGATTTTGAAAACCTTGCTAACAGAATTTTTAAAGAAAATTCCGTTGAATTTTCCGCGCAAAATCGCGAACGTCTGGATGAGTTTTTTAAACTTTTTAAAGAACGAATTGCGGATTTTGAGAAAAGAACCGAAGATAATTTTAAGCAGGAAAAAGAAAATTTTACTATATTTGATTTGAATATTAAAAATTTTCTTGAAACCGGTAAAAAGATTTCAATGGATGCAAATGCTCTTGTTAATGTTATGAAGTCCGACAACCGCACCTCCGGCAAGTGGGGCGAAATTGTTCTTGAAAGAGTTCTGGAAGCTTCCGGTTTGAGAAAAGACGAAGAATATAAAATTCAGTCCGGCTCATCTGACGGCAGACCGGATGCAACGGTTTTTCTGCCTGATAACAGATGTATTTATATTGATTCCAAAACTTCGTTTGCTTCATTTGAAGGTTATGTTAATTCAGATAATGAATACGAAAAAGAAAATTATTTAAAACAGTTTATTGACTCGACTAAGGCACATATTTCCGGTCTCGCAAAGCGGGATTATTCATCTGATGATCGGTCTCCGGATTATGTCTTGATGTTTATACCAATTGAAAGTTGTTATGCAATGCTGTTTTGTGAGGATTGTGCTCTTTGGGATTTCGCGTGGAAAAATAAGGTTATGCCGGTATCTCCGTCAACACTGCTTGCTGCTTTGAAAATTATTAATTCATTCCATGTCGTTGACAGGCACAATAAAAATGCGCTTGAGGTTACCAGAATATGTTCCAGAATGATTGATAAATTTTCCGACTTACTCGGTGATTTGACTAAAATTAAAAATGCCTATAATTCTGCCGTTACAAGGCTCACCGGCAAAGACAATATTATTAATCAATTGACCAGAATTGAAGAGCTCGGAGTGAAAGGTTCTAAAAGTATACCGGAGATTCCTGAAGAGATTAATTAACCGCGGTTAATGATTCTGTTTCCAGGTATTTCTTTTGCGTACGGTTAAATGTGTTTATTTTGTATATTTTGCCGTCGGTAGTGATTTTTATTGAATTGTTATAATCTGTTCTGTATATTTGTGTATGGCGTAAAATGTCAAGCGTAATTTTGTTCGGGTGTCCAAAGTTGTTCGGACCTGTTGAGATTACCGATATCGAATTTTTGAGGTAATCTGTCATTGATTTGTTGACTACATTTTTGCCGCCATGGTGTCCGACTTTTAGTACCTCAATATTTTGCGGAATATCTTTTTTAATTTTGTCAAATGCAATTACACCGGCGTCGCCCATAAACAACATGTCAAAATCTTTGTAGTTCAAAAGCGCTATTATTGAATTTTCATTGTCATTGTCCGGTATATTTGCTGTATAGGTTGTGATTTTTAAATCCGGTTCTGTGTAAATAACAGCGTTATTCTCAGCGAGATATGTTTTTATTTTATATTTGTCAATGGCATCAAAGATATTGATAACGGTATAGCTGTCCTGTTTGAGTGAATTGACATATACTGATTTGATGTTTAATGCTTCCATTAAGTCGACGGCGCCGCCTGCGTGGTCGACATCAAAGTGAGTTATAATCATTCCTTCAATATTTTTTATTCCTCTGTCTTTTAAATATTTTGCAATGACAAATTTTGCAGTGGAGGATGAACTTTTATAGCTCATTTTGGCAGTGTCAATTATAAAATATTTATTTTCCGGCGTTTTAATTAAAAACGCATCGGCATTACCGACATCAAATGTTATAATTTCCAGTTTGTGGTTTGGTATATTGATTGTTGTAACAAAAAGTATGACTATTGCAGTCAAAATTATTGTGAATAATTTTTTGTCGAAGCCTTTTTCTATTAAAATTGTAACCAGCAGTATTATTCCGTAAAAAATTAGAAGTTGTATAACCCCAGGGTGTGTTGTATCAATAATTGCATTCGGCAGTGACGCAAAATAATTTGAGATTGCGACAATTATATCAAGTGCGTATTTTAAAATAAAGTCAAAAATCATACAGACAAAATCAGCAATAGGTTTTATTGTAGCAAGTATTGAACTTACAAAACCGCCGAAACTTATTACACTTAAAAATGGCACTGTAAGTATATTTGCTAAAATAGAATATGTACTGAAAGTGTTAAAATAAAACATCTGCAACGGCGCCACCCAGATTTGTGCGATAATCGGAATTAGGATTCCGCCCTTAATCCATTCCGGCAGATTGATATCTTTAAATTTGTCAAATATTACCATCCCTGTTGTCAAAAGCCCGAATGTTACTATGAATGACAACTGGAATCCGACATTGTTTATGTATGCAGGATTGTATATAAGCATTAAAAATGCCACAAAAGATAATAATGATACACTGTGAGCATCTCTGTCTATGAGTTTTCCTATCTGAATAAATAAAAGCATTAATGCGGCACGCAAGACAGATGCACCAAGTCCTGTCATTAATGTATAAAGAATTACCATAACCATTCCGCCGGTTATATTTATTTTATAAGGCACCCTTAAAAATCTCATTATGAAAAACCAGAATCCGAAAATAAATGCAACGTTCATACCTGATGCGGCAAGTATATGCAATAATCCTGAATTGATAAAATTCGTTTTAATATAATCAGGAGGCGCTACTGCGTCGTCTCCGAATACTACTCCGCCAAGAATTTCCAAATTCGGTGATTGAAGATATTTGGAATGACTTTCTAAAATTCCGTTTCTTACGTTATTTAATTTCCTTAAAAATTTCCACTGCAGCGAAAGCTCTCCGTTTAATTTATGACAATCAGTATAATCCGCATAAACTGTTGTAAATGCATTGAAATTTTGCAGATATCTTCCATAATCAAATTGTGACGGATTACCGGCTTTGAACGGACGTCTGATTTTTGCATTGATTGAAACATAATCTCCTGTGTTTAAAGTTGGTGTTTCTGACTCGCTGTATAATGTCACATAAGTTTTGGCTTTGATTTCTTGCCCGTTAATTTTGTTTACTGCAAGAAAAAATTTCGTCTTATCATCAGTTATGTTCGGAATGGAAACAATTTGTCCTTGAATTTCGGCATCAATTGGTGCTATATCATATAATTGGTCGCTTGTATTTATTCTGAAATACGAATTAAAAAAGCCGAAATAAAATATTGTTATCCAAAAAATTACATATTTTATCGACAATCTTTTTTGAAAAATTAAAATTATTCCGATTATCGTTAATGCCGCGGAAACTATAATTGCACAGTCGTTAAAATATGACAGTATTCCTGCCATAAACATTACAGATGTTATAAACATTACGGCATTTTTGCTTTGTAATGTTGAATTTAGGTATTCTCTAAACATTCCGATAAAGGAATTATAACATGGAAATTATTTCTTTTTCCCGAAAAACAGGAACCATTTTTTCTTTTTCTGCTCTTGTTTGGGCTGAGGTTGTTTGACAGGTTTAAATGCGCCTTTTGCAAGAGTTTCAGCATAAGTTCCTCTGGTATGTGCATAATCAAAGAGAACAACGCCATCAGCTTTAAGTTTTCTTGTTTCGTGAATTTGTCTTATTAAATCTTCATTGGAACCGCCCATAAATGTTACAAATATTCCTGCATAGATATTTGTTTTTCCGCCTTTTATATTCATTACGTCGTTCATCATTTCAGCAACCATTTTAGGATCATAAGTTAAAAACAGCGGAGTAAAACCGTCTACAAAATCTCGTTTTGACCAGGTTCGCCAGTCTTGTTGCTTTGTATTGAGCGCACTTTCAATATCAGGGAAAATTACGGTGCTGACGTACACATTATTTTCTCTGCCGAGAGTCCCTGCTTTGGCTACAAAGTTTGTAATTTTTTCCCTGCGGTAGTTTTCCCAATCCTGCCAGAGATTATCATTATATTTTATATTAACAGGGTCTGTGTTATACAGATCTTTAAAGTCTTTTCGTGCATATTCCGTAAAACCCCAGCTTCCTGATTCGTTTTTTGAAATTGCCTGAGGGTATCTTATATAATCAAGATTTATGCCGTCAGGTTTGTAGGTACATATTATTTCGGAAAGAAGTTTAAGTAAAAATTCTTGAACTTTCGGGTTTGCAGGATCTAAAAAATATCCGTTGTGTTCTGATTTGGAACTGGTCGGAGTTTTTGACAAATAATCCGCTTTTGTTTTATTTCCCCATTCCGGATGCACTGCAAGGATGCTTTTAGAGTTGTTAGCAGGATTGCTGTTTCCTACGTAAAAAGATTGGAACCATATATGGATTTTCATATCCCGTTTATGCGCTTCCTGTATCCAGATTTTTAACGGATCAAATTTGTTAAACTGTTCATTTTGTACAACAAATCCATAATCTTTCATTGTTTTGCTCGGAAATATGGTTTTGCCGTGGTAAAAAGTTTCCAAAAATACGTTGTCAATACCTATATCCTGCATTTTATTAAGTGTAGAAACTATTTGAAATGAAGATGTTTCTGTCGGACGTATCCATACGCCTTTTAATTCTTTGGGAATATAGGGTAATACAGAAATGATTGTATCGTTAGCTTCTTCTACAGCCAGCTTTGAATATTTTTTCAGGTGATCCTGATTGTCGGGGTCTTTTTTTGCTTTTTTTAGATAATTTTGTGCTGCGGTTATGTGGTTATTTGGAGTTTTTGAATTGTAGTAAGGCACTTTATTTTTGTAATAATCCATCATGTTTTTAGCTTCGGTAATTTTATTTTCAGCTTCAAACATGTAACTTTCAGATGTTGTGTAAACATTTAAAGTGTTTTTAGTCTTATCAATGTAAACCTTTGTACCTACCGTTATATTTTTATTCATCCAGTTTTTAGCGGAACCGTGACCGCTGATTACAAAACCGTCAAGCGGTATAAAGGAATTGGCTCCGCTTATCATTGTTACAATGTTGTTTTGAACAATCGCTTCAGTACCGTATTCATTTGTGTTTGTTCTTTCTCCAAAATCGGAGGTGTATATTACAAGCTGGTTTGCGCCTCGTCCTCCGGGGAAAATGCTTCCTGTTGCATTATTTTTAGGGGTCGGATTAATTACATTTATTGATATAGATGAATTTGAAAATGTAACTTCATTACGTGCAAATTTTACGGGGTTATAAATATCATCAGACGCATAAACTTTTGATGTCAAAATGGTAATTATAAATATTATTGCAAGTTGTTTTAATTTCATTGTTATTTCCTGATAGAATTATTGTTATAATAGCCGGAATTGCCGTAATTTAGAGATTCTATTTGTAAGGCTTTGTCTTTTAGATTCGTATTTGTCCTGTCTAATGAAAAGGCCTTTTCATAATAATACTTTGCGGTCAAAAGATCGGCAAATTTTTCATATATCGTAGCAATTTTTAAGTTTAAGTCAAAGTATTCGCTATAACCGTTTTCGTAAGCTCTTTTGAAATATCTCAGCGCCCTTTTGTAATCATCTCTTTTAAAATAAAAATCTCCGAGATAATAATTCAAATAGGGATCTTTTTTATTAATGTCATAACAAATACTGAAATATTCTTTTGCAAATCTGTCTAATTTTTTTTCATCATATGTTCTTGCAAGCTGAACCATCGGATAAATTTCTACCGGATAAATTTTAGTAACAATATAATATTTACCCATTGCAGTGCTTAAATATTTCGGATCTTTTGTGGTTTCGTATTGTTCAAAATAGCCGTCAGCTTCTTCTAAAATTTTTTGACCGTCCAGAACAGAATAGTCCATTAAATTATCTTCGTACTTCACTGAACCTTTTTCAATTGAAAAACTTGGAAGTACGAAGATTAATAAGCTTATACAAAGATATAATAATTTTTTACAGATCCTCATAACTCGGTGTTGTTTTAATATCGTGATTCATGAAAGAACCGTCATCCAGTGCCGGATCTAAATAGATAAAGACATTTTTTATCCATCTGACCAGTTTGCAATCTTTTTTACCCTGTTCAGCATCTGTAGTATTCAAATATTGTTCCCCGTTCACGCTTGCTCTTGTTTTTTGTACTATTTCAACGGTGGCATTAGAATGACCATGATTACGCAGATAATCTGGAGAAACAGCATCTGTAGGTGTTATTCCGGCGAAGGTCGGAATAGTTGCATATGTAATAAATAATGCTGTAATTAAAAGTTTTATTTTCATAGTTACCTCTATTATAGTTAATTTTTAAATTTAATACAACTATATTATATTTTTGTTACACTTGCATGAACTATTCGTATGATTTTATTATAATTTCTTCCAATTTTTCAAGCAGTTTATTTTCCGGAACTTTAGCTACGATTTCGCCTTTTTTGAATACATAGCCTTCATTTATACCGCCGGCAATACCGAAATCGGCATGTCTGGCTTCGCCGGGACCGTTTACCGCACAACCCATTGTTGCAATGGTTATATTTTTGTCCAGATTCTTGAATTTTTCTTCAACCTTTTTTGCCAGTCCAATCAAATCAATTTGTGTTCTTCCGCAGGTGGGGCATGATATAAAATTGACTCCGCCCTGTCTTAAACCAAGGCTTTTGAGAATATCAAATCCTGCAGTAACTTCTTCTGCCGGATTTTCGGTTAATGAAACTCTTATTGTGTCGCCGATACCTTCCGCAAGTAAGGTTCCCAATCCAACGGATGATTTTATCAAACCGCCTCTGAGTGTTCCTGCTTCAGTTACTCCCAGATGCAGAGGGTAAGGAATTTTTTCTGCAATTGAGCGGTAGGCTTCTATTGTTGTCAAAACATCGGATGATTTCAGTGAAACTTTTATTAAATCGAAATCCAAATCTTCAAGAATTTGGATATGTTTCATCGCGCTTTTGACCATCTTTTCGGAAAGAGGTATATTCTCTTCCATAAGTTCTTTTTCTAAAGATCCTGCATTAACCCCTATTCTTATTGGTATTTGTTGTTGTTTTGCAAGATTAACAACTTTTTCCACGTTCTCGCGTTTTCCTATATTACCGGGATTAAGTCTTAGCGCATTTATCCCGTTATTAATACATTGAATGGCAAGTCTGTAATCAAAATGGATATCTGCAACAAGCGGTACAGGGGATTTTTTAACTATTTCTTTAATAGCTTCGGCAGCATCTTTATTTAATACGGCTAACCGTACAATTTCGCATCCTTTTGCAGCGAGTTCGTTAATTTGTTTCAAAGTCGTATTCACATCTCGCGTATCTGTGTTACACATGGATTGAACGCTTATAAGTGCATCTCCGCCTATTTTTATATCGCCTATTGAAATTTGTTTTGACTGTCTTCTTTTTATCATATTTATATTTTATTATAAAAATAATTATTTGTGTTATACTAAATACCAAAAAGGAGAATTTCATATGCGAGTTGCCGTTATTTCTGATATCCATGCTAATCTTATCGCTTTAGAAGCAGTATTAAAAGATATTGAAAAGGAAAATTGTGAACATATTATATGTCTTGGAGATTTGGTTTTAGCAGGTCCGCAGCCAATTAGTATTTTGGATTTTGTCAAACAGCAAAATTGGACAATCGTTCAGGGAAATACTGACAAACTTATTGCCGAATACAGTGATGATGTCCTTGATATGATGAAAGAAAAATATCCGGTAATGGCTAATGCAATTGTCGACGATATGAATTATGTAACAGAAGAAGATCAAAAATATTTAAGCGAGCTTCCTCCTCAACTTGAGATGGATATTGATGGAATTAAACTTCTTCTGGTTCACGGTTCTCCTCGTGCAAATAATGAAGATATTTTGCCTAACAGACCGCTGGAAGAAATTGAAGAAATTATCTCAGATTATGATGCGGATTTGATTTTGTGCGGTCATACTCACATTCCATGCGGATATCAGACAAATAATAAACAAACCGTTGTTAATGTCGGCAGTGTGGGCAGACCTATGACACCTACGCCTTTAGCGTGCTATGTTGTAATTGATTTGGAAAATGGTGTATTTAATATCAGACATAAATTTGTTGATTACGACAGAGAAAAAGCAGCAGAACTTGTTCGGGTAAGAAATTTTGAAGGTGCCGATAAACTGGCTGAATTGCTTATAAATCCTGTAGAACGTCACGTCTAGTTGTAATTTTTATTTTTGTGGTATAGTGTAGTTGCGAGGATTTTTTTAGAAAGCAGATTTTTATGAATATGGATAAAGAAAAACTCGTTTCTTACATTAAGAAACTAACCGAACCAAAAATATTAGTTATTGGTGATTTAGCTATAGATGAAATGATTTACGGTGATGCGGAAAGAATTTCCAGGGAAGCACCAGTTTTAATTTTGCAGCATACAAGAACCAGATTGATTCTTGGCGGTGCCTCAAATGCAGCACATAACGTTTCTACTTTAAATAACGGAAAAGTCGGTGTAATAGGCGTTTGCGGCGATGATTATCAGTCAGGACAATTGATTGATACTTTTGAAAAAGCTAATGTGGATTGTAAATATATTGTTAAAGATTCTGCCAGAAAAACAACGACAAAAACCCGTATTTCAGGGTCTATAACAACATCAATTACCCAGCAGATTGTTCGTGTCGACAGACAAACAAATGAGCCTGTTTCCACCGAAACTGAAAATAAAATTATTGATAATATAGAAAAGGCAATCCCTGAATATGATGCGGTTATTTTATCAAACTATCATATAGGAACTTTGACTAAAAAAATTATTGAGACTACAAGCAAACTTGCCAACAAATATAATAAAATTGTTATAGTTGACGCGCAAAAAGATTTGAATATTTATAAAAATATAACTTCAATGACCCCGAATCTTCCTGACACTGAAAAAGCAGTAGGTTTTGAGTTGAATAATGATGAAGATTTGAAAAAAGCAGGCGACAAATTGCTTTCAGAAACAAAGGCAAAAGCAATTTTGATAACCTGCGGGGCTGACGGCATGTTTGTCGCAGAACCCAAAAAGAAATATACAAAAATTCCGGTATTTAATAAGTCGGAAGTGTTTGACGTGACAGGTGCCGGCGATACGGTTACTGCGGTTTATACACTTGCACTTGCGGCCGGCGCGGATTTTGTCCATGCCGCAATTATCGGTAATATAGCGGCGAGCCTTGTCGTAAGACAATTCGGCTGTGCAACGACAACTATTCATGAATTGCTGGATGCTGCCGCAAAATTATAGGAGAATGTTATGCAAAAGTTTTTGGATTTACTTAAAAAGGTCAGACCGATTGATATAATTATAATTGTCGGTGTTGTGATTGCTTTAATTGTCGGATTTTTTACGTTTACAAATTTTAGACAAACTGCGGATAAACAGATTGAAGCAACTTCTAAAATCAGATTTCAGGTTTATATAAGAAGTGTCACCCTGACCAGCAACAAAATTCCTATGGCAAAAGGTGAAAAAACGTTTATCAGCATAAGAAATGTTCCTTATTCGGATCTGGATATAGTGGACGTTCAATCAGACAGAAAAAAAATAGTTTTGCCGACATTTAATTCAAAAAAAGTTGTTGTGGTTGAAGATGTTTCACAGGCAAGTCTTTATGATATTATCGTAACTCTTGAAGATACCGCTAAAATTACAAAAGACGGTGCTGTTGTGGGCGGTAACAAAATTAAAATGGGTCTGCCGATTACATTAGAGGGAGAAGATTACAAGTTTAACGGTATAGTTTCCGACTTGCAGCTTGTGCCGGATCCTGACAGCCATGACGTAATTAATAATCAAAGTACAGCATACGATGTTCAGTAAAATAATATTCAAAGTTCAGGATAAACTGAAATATTTATATGATAACAGCCTTTTTTTGCAGAAGATAGATACATTTATCTTCTGCTCTATCATTGCAGTAATTATCGTGTCAACTTTTTTGTCATCGGATTATATAGGGTTCATTGCGCTCGTAACCATGTTTTTGACCTTTGTAAAAATTATGACAAAGAAGGGTGACAAATTTACGTTTAATCATTTTGAATTATTCCTTGCTGCTTATTTTATGTTTGTTGTTATAAGTCTTGCAGGCTCAAGTTTGTTTGCGTTGAGCCTCAAAGGATTTTTAAAAACATTTATATATATAGGATTTTATTTTTCAGCCGCGCATTATTTTAAAAATAATTTGTCTAAAATTCCATACGTGATTGCCGCAATAGCATTGTGTATAGGGTTTGAAAGTATTATTGCAGTTTTGCAAAATTCTGCGCATGTTGAGGCAATATCCGGCTGGCAGGATACAACAGGACATAATCCGGAAGAAATTATGACGAGGGTTTACGGAACTTTGAAGCCGTTTAACCCGAATCTTTTAGGCGGGTATTTTGTTGTCGGTATTCCTGCGCTTTTCGGAATGTGTGCATATTTCCTGTTTCATAAGAATTATAAACGTATGGCGATTTTTGCGGGCTTTTCTTTGCTGGCGGTTCTTGCATTGTTTTTGACAGGCTGCAGAGGGGCATATCTTGCTTTGCTTTTAATCCTTGCTCTTACGTTTCTTGTTTCAGCAAAATTTTTCTGGGAAAAATATAAGACAATTTATTTATCCCTAATTGGTGCTGCAGTCGGGATGTTTACGGCTGCATTGATATTTGTTACGTCGCTCAGGGCAAGATTTTTATCTATTTTTGCAATGCGTCAGGATTCATCAAATTCTTTCAGATTTAACGTATATCAATCTTCAATTGAAATGTTTAAAGACAATTGGCTTTTAGGAATTGGTGTAGGAAACAGAAATTTCAGGGAAATTTACGGACTTTATATGAAAACGGGGTTTGACGCTTTAAGCGCTTATAATATTTTTCTGGAAATCGCTGTTGAAAGCGGAATTTTTGCCCTTGTTGCGTTTTTAGGATTTTTAATTCTGCTGGTTAAAGATTCCGTAAAAATGATATTCAATTCTATTGATATTGAAAAAATAATTTTTGTATCTGCGGCTTTGATATCAATACTTGCCGTAATGTTTCACGGGCTTGTGGATACGGTATTTTTCAGACCGCAGATTCAGTTCGTTTTCTGGACTATGGTGGCAGTAATAAGTGCATATAATTTTAATATTACAGAATGTGAACAAGGTAAAAAAACAGAAATAAATACATAGTGATATAGGGGAAGAAAGGAGATTTGGTATGGCAACAGTTACTAAAATAGGTCAGGCAGCAAAATTTTTGTTCAACAGGATGCGCGGGGTTAAATATGGCGGAGTAAAATTTGGAAACGGTTCGGTGCAATTAGTACCTACTAACAAATTAAGAAAATTGGATACGGTGATTGCTGAAAACTACGGTGAAGGTTTTGTCAATATGCCTACTGAACAAGTCAATGAAATTTTAAGATTTACAAGACCGTTGCAAAAAGGCTCTCCTCTGGCAGTATTGGGCGACTCTTTTCAGTATTTGAATGTACATGGCGGTTTGTCAATATATAATAATCAAACAAATGAGGCTGTTTTGAATATTTGTGAAAAGCTCAAACATCCGATTAAAACATATTTATTTGGCTAAGCGGGAATATCTTCCCGCTTTTTTATTAAGCTTTTATAAAGACACGAAAAAGGTGTGGTAAACTTAAATTAAGGGTAGTTAAGAAGGAGAATTATATATGATACCTATTTTAGATTCAAAACGTCAGTACGCAACAATTGGTGCGGAAGTTGAAAAAGCTGTATGTGAAGTTTTACGTTCAGGTTCTTATATTTTAGGACCTAATACAAAAGCGCTTGAACAGGAATTGGCTGATTTTATCGGCTGTAAATATACTGTTGGTTTAAACTCAGGAACTGACGCTTTACATCTGGCATTAAGAGCACTGGATATAGGTGCAGGTGATGAAGTTATAACCGTTGCATTTACATTTGTTGCTACAACGGAAGCTATCGGAATTGTGGGTGCTAAACCTGTTTTTGTTGATATTGATCCTGATACATTCAACCTTGATGTTTCAAAATTAGAAGCTGCAATTACTCCGAGAACAAAAGCTATTATACCGGTTCACCTTTACGGTCAGCCGTGTGATATGGATGTTATTATGGATGTTGCAAAACGTCATAATTTACATGTAATTGAGGATTGCTGTCAGGCAATCGGTGCTTTGTATAAAGGCAAAATGGTCGGTACATTCGGCGATTTCGGATGTTTAAGTTTCTATCCGACTAAAAATTTAGGCGGCATGGGTGACGGCGGTCTTATTATGACTAATGATGAAAAATTAAGAGATAGAGTTATTGCATTACGTAACCATGGCGGTGCAATTCGTTATCACCATGACGAAATCGGTGTTAATAGCCGTCTTGACGAAATTCAGGCTGCAATCTTGCGTGTAAAACTCCCGCATGTTAAACAGTGGAATGAAATGCGCCGCAAGCATGCTTACTATTATAATGAATTGTTTAAAGATTGTGCAGATATTCAGACTCCGAAAGAATTGCACGATACATATTGTGTTTATCACCAGTATACGGTTAAAATTCCCAATAGAGATGAAGTTCATAAAATGCTTCAGGAAAACGGCATAGGTGCAATGCTTTATTATCCTATTCCGCTTCACCTTCAAAAAGTTCATGAATATTTGGGTGTAGGAAAAGGCTCATTGCCTGTTACCGAAAAAAATACCGAAATGGTTATTTCTCTCCCGATGTTCCCTGAACTTACCGAAGAAGAACAACAAACAGTTGCAAAAACTTTGATTGACTGTATTAATAAATCAAAATCCAAAGTCGGAGTTTAATTTATAATTTGTAATTAAGCGCCTCCCATAAAAGGGGGCGCTTTTATGTTTCCATAAAAACTGCCTGAGGCAGGACATTATATTATGCCAATATTAGTAAAGGCGCTTTATTCAATTATTTGTAAATAATACAAGTATTGTTATTATCGCTTTACATAAAAACTATTATAGGTATCTTATTTTGTTCACTCTTTCTTTTTTCAGAGCCTCCGGCGGGTGCTGCGCGCACGGCGGTCGCTTTTGGTGTCAAAAGCGACGCAAAACCACCGCACGCTGCGTTCACTAATAACTTGTACGCCTCAACATAGAGGCGTGTAAACTCGCTCATGTCACCCTGAAGTGCCACAGGCACGATAACATTTTAGGTTTTGCATAAATTTGTCAT
>CALVBW010000024.1 GCA_944325945.1 Candidatus Gastranaerophilales bacterium
GCAATATGCGTTTCTCGCCACTATCATTCAGCCATTAAAAAAGCCGCATAAAGCGGCTATTTTAATGGCGGGAACGACGAGGCTCGAACTCGCGACCTCATGCGTGACAGGCATGCGCTCTAACCAACTGAGCTACGCTCCCATTTGACATTTATTATTATAAAATGCTGAAAAAAAAATTGCAATAACTTTTTTTAAAAAGGCTCGATTTATTATCGAGCCTTTTTAATTTTCTAATTATATAACGGAGCGAGTTTTTTAGCCTGCTGCGGAATTACTCCCTCTTCTATCGGCAGATAGACCCTGTAGTCAATTTCTGAGAAACAGTTATCTATGCTTTCAATATTTCTTAACTCGTCCTCATTAATATTTCCGCTTTCAATCATATCGCAGATTTTTTCAAATCTGTCAACGTGCTCTCTGAAACGGTCTGTTGCATAATCCTTAGCCTGCCATGTTGTAATCAGGAACGGCCAATCAGAACTTTGCAAAAGCAGATTTTCTCTTGCCATCTGATTTAAAGCTCTATGGAGGAGCTTATCCTGCGGAATTTCTTCATATTTAGACGCAATTTCTGTTGCGCGTTTTTCACAGGAATGAATAATCGGCCACATCCATTCAGTTAAATGGTTATTCCATACGTAGAAGTGACCGCCCTGTCCCCAGGAGCTTTCAGGAATTTGAATAGCTTCTGTCGGAGGATGAGCATGAATATATTCACCTGCTGTCATTCTTTCAACTTCCGGCAGATATGTATGGAATTTTTTGATAACCTGTTTAATAAATTCCACACCCTCAAACCACCAGTGTCCGAACAATTCTGTATCAAAAGACACCATTACAAGCCCTTCTTTACCGTTATGCGCCATTTTATAATCATTCAACAGGTGGTAAATAAGTGTTGTATAATGATCAGAGTTTTCATTTACTTTGTTCAATGCCAATACAGGATCATAAAGCATTTTATCGCCCAAATCGGTTGTCGGAGAAGTTATTCTCCAATAATGCATGCCGGATTTATCGTCTTTTCTGTGGAATTCTCTGAAACATCCGTCACCCGGGTATCCGTCAGCAGCTGACCAAACCTGATAACCTGCGCGGTCATTTCTTCCCATAACCGCAACCTGTGCATCAGGAAGCCAGTATGCGGAATATGTATCATAACCCGTTGCGGCACGTTCCGGCAACGGAATATATTCAATGTTTCCGTATACACCGATTACACGTCTGTTTCCGATTGACTTTCCGCCTTCAATTACATGAGATTCTGTAAAGAAATATTCAATTCCGTTATTTTGAAGCGTAACTTCAATAGCAGGACGCCAGTGTTTTTTACCGTCTTTACCTGTATATTCGTAACCTTGTCTGTATGCACATTCAGGTAACCAGCAGCCTTTTGCCTGTTTACCGAAAAGTCTTTTTGTAGTATCTGAACCTACTTTGAATTGAGCATTCAAATTATTATCAGTTGCCAATAATGGTGAAAAACCATGAGTTGCACCGGATGTGGTAATTTCAATACATCCTAAGTCCTGATACTTTCTGAATGCGCCAATTAAATCCATTCCGTATTTGTTTACGAAAGAATCTTTTATGTGATTAAACCAGTCAAAATAATATTTTGCCAGATATTTTAAATGCTGTGAATGCGCAACTTTCGGATCAGGATATCTCTCCAGATCCTTTGAAACTTGTGCTATTCTGGAATCAAGATATTTAACAAAACCATGTTTTAAATATTCATCATTGAGCTGCTCTGCCAGAATCGGTGTAATACCGACAGTCAACTTTGCCTTGATACCTTCATCATATAATTCCGCAATTGCATTCAAAAGCGGTACATATGTTTCTGCCATACATTCATAAAGGTTTTCTTCCCCGAAAGGCCACATACCCGCCTTTCTATAGTATGGAAGATGGCTGTGTAACATAAATACGAATTGTCCTGTTGACATTTACGCCTCCTATAAGTTATCTTTAATATAACCCGATTTTATATATTATATATATAGCACAAATGATTATAAAATATAACCCTTTAGAATTAGTTCTAATGAATAATTTTACAAATATTAATATATTGTCTTTTTAACACTTGCAAATAAAGTTTTTTCGGATAAAATATGAATTACTCACATCCTCAAAAGGCAAAGTCATTACTTGCCGCAAAATGTGAAAGGAAATAAAAATGGCAAATATTAAATCTGCTAAAAAAAGAGTATTAATTGCTGAAAAAAACAGAGTAAGAAATGTAGCGTTCAAAACATCTATTAAAACAGCAGTTAAAAAAGTGTTAGAACTTGCAAAAGGTGATGACAAAGAAGCTTTAAACAAAGCAATGTCAAGAGCATACCAATTATGCGACAAAGCCGTTTCAAAAGGTATCTTACACAAAAATACGGCAGCAAGAAAAAAATCAAGATTAACACTTGCTGTAAACAAATTAGCAAAATAAGATTAAAAGCCAAAAGCACCTCAAGCGAGGTGCTTTTTTATATTACATTTTACCAATCCAAAAAAAATTTAATATACATGCCCGACATATAAATTTACATTATCATCAAAAGTTCTCTGATAACTTTAGTGGCAACTGCAGTTGATACACCTGAAGCATCATAATCAGGTGCGAGTTCAACAACATCCGCGCCGATTATGTCAAATTTTTTCAGATACTTAAACCAGCCGATAAGTTCGTTAAACTGCATTCCGCCGCTTTCGGGTGTGCCTGTACCGGGCATGACCGACGGATCTAATACATCCAAATCGACTGTTACAAAGATTTTTTTATTTTTCAGAACGTCAAGTTCATGAAATTCGTGAATAAGGGTATTATTCTGTTTCATAAATTCAAATTCTTCTTTCATACCTGAGCGAATACCGATTTGTTTAATATTTTCGGGTCCGACGATTTTAGATGCGTGACGGATTACGGCGGAATGCGACATTTCTTCGCCTAAATATTCTTTCCTCAAATCCGTATGCGCGTCAAAATGAACTATTGCAAGGTCTTTATAAAATTTTGAAACAGCTTTAATCTCGGGCAGTGTTACGAGGTGTTCACCGCCGATTCCGAAAACTCTTTTGCCGTCTTTATAAATATCCTCGACATTTTGTTCTATAACATCTAAAGATTTATAAGTATTTCCGAGCGGCAATTCCAAATCGCCGGCATCATGAAAATTCACGTTTTCAAGGTGTTTATCAAAATTCGGCGAATATTCTTCCAACCCCCAGCTTGCGAGCCTGATTTGCTCAGGTGCAAATCGGGAACCCGGACGGTATGACACTGTCCCGTCAAACGGAAGTCCCAGCATAATTATATCGGATGAATCGTAATCAGGATTTTGTCCCATCCAGTTTCTGTCTAAAAACGGTCCTTTAAGCATTTTTTCTCCTTGTTTTCGATTATTATAACACAAAGCTAAATCTCATATAAATGAAGGATAAATTTTGTTTTAAAAAGGTTTATTCTTATAACATAAATCCCGATTTATTACCGGACTTTTACAAAATGTAAACAAAATGGCATGGCGGGCATGCCCGTTAAGTGTCAGTATTACGAATTGTAACCAAAAATTAAGAAATATTAATTTAGGCTGAAATCATGTCAAAATCATGGTTTCGGGAGTAGATAAAAAGGGGGTGAGAGACCTGAAAATAAAATAGTTGTCCACCTTGAAAGGTTAGAGTAAAATTAAAATATGCTCTGACACGGGGCGGATTTCTTGTAGAGGTGAAGATAGTGCAAGAGACAATCAAAAAAAATCTTTTACAAATACAAGAAGACATTGCACCTTATAGACCAAATATCATTGCAGTTACAAAATATTTCGACGAAAATGCCATAATTGAAGCGTATAACGCAGGGTTAAGGAATTTCGGAGAATCAAGAGTAATTGAGGCATCAGAAAAGATTAACAATCTGCCGCAGGAAATAAGAAAAAATTCAACATTTCATTTTATAGGGCATTTACAAACTAATAAGGTGAAAAAAGCAATAGAAATTTTTGATTATATACATTCTGTGGATTCTGTAAAGCTTGCTGAAAAAATATCTGAAGAAGCAGGCGAAATCGGAAAAGTTCAAAAGATTTTAGTCCAGATAAATAATGCCGGCGAAGAACAAAAATTCGGATTATCCAAAGACGAAGTTTTTGACGTTTTCGCCCGAATAATTAAATTAAAAAACCTTGACATAAAAGGGGTTATGAATATGGCTCCTTTAGGAGCACAGGACGACGAATTAACAAGACTTTTCCGGGAAATAAGGGAGATTAGAGATAATCTTGAAAAAAAATTTGACTGTAAGCTGAATGATATATCTATGGGTATGAGTCAGGATTACAAAATAGCAGCCCGCGAGGGTTCAACAATGTTAAGAATTGGTAGAAAATTATTTATGTAAAATAAAACGGAGGAATAACGGTGGCAGTAGTAACAGACAAAATTAAATCAGTAGTAGACTTCTTGGTAAAAGGATTTGAACCGAGAGAAACAATATTTGATGAAATGGCCGAAGAGATGGGTGATGAATATGAAGTTCAGGATAACCTTGCAGTTGATCCGAAATATTCATATCAAGCAACTACAGACAGATCAAATGACTTGAAGGTTGTTAATCATCCGAATTTCAGAGGCTATGAAGTAATAGTTATGGAGCCGCGTTCATTTGATGACGCTGCAAATATTGTTCAATATTTAAAAGACAGAAAAACAATTGTTTTGAATCTTCATCTTTTGGATAAAGAACAATCACAACGCACAATCGACTTTGTATGCGGTGCGGCACATGCATTAAACGGCAAACCCCAAAAAGTAGGCGATTTAGTATTTGTATTCACTCCGAGTAATGTAACTTTGTCTGTTGAATTGAATGCAAACCAGAATAAATTTAATGATTCTTTGTGGAGAGCTCCTTTACAGTAGGAGATAAACAATAGATTCATTGGGTATGAGAAGAGATAGTTGTTATATAAAGGGAATTCAAATTCCCTTTTTTTTTATTTTGTGATATAAATTTTTTATGAAAAATTTTGCAATTTGTTATAATAAGTCGATTGAGCATTCCGTGGAAGTTATGAATGAGCTGAAAAGTATTTTAGCCGACAATAATTATTTTGCGGATGTCCTTGATATAGATGATTTAAAAAGAGGGTATGACTTTGTTTTTGTAATAGGCGGCGACGGAACGATTTTGAAAGCTGCAAGATTTTACGCCAAAACATCTACTCCGATTTTCGGGATAAATCTGGGAAGATTAGGGTATCTTTCCCAATCTTCAAAAGAAAATATTCAAATATCTGTTCAAAAAATTCTTCAAGGACAATACAGGATTGAAAACAGAATTATGCTTCAAAGCGGTGACAAAGTTGCATTGAATGATTTTGTTGTAAAAGGCACCACAACAGGCAGAACTTCAAGGTTTTCCCTGAAAATTAACGGTAAACTTATATGCGACTATCTTGCTGACGGAATTATTGTTACAACTCCGACAGGCTCCACCGCATACGGACTTTCAGCAGGCGGACCGGTTATTTCACCAGAATTAAATGCCTTCGTTATAGTTCCAATTTGCCCGCATACATTGACTGCACGTCCTATTGTAATCCCTGATAATGAAATTATTACAATTTGTTCCGATAAAGACTTGACAAATTACGTTGCATCAACTGACGGTCAGGAATTTTATGAATTCGCTAAAGAAATTGAAATTAAAAAATCCGAATATACAGCGAAACTGGCACTTTTAGACGATGCGGAATTTTATTCTATTTTAAGAAATAAACTTCACTGGGGAATCTCTCCGGCCAATATTTAATTGATTTTAAAAAAATATATTAATTTTTGTTCATAATTGGCATGGAAATTATTGTACTTTTTTTCTATTTAAAATAGTATGTTATTATATTATTGTCGAACCCGCTTAGTCGATGTGGGCAAAATAACTCAAAAACAAGTAATATCAATATATAAGAGGTAAAAATAGTGGAAAATTTCGTATCAGATATCTTTGCAAAAAAAGATGACACAACAAGCACTCCCGTAAACAGGTCTCCAATCAACCCTACAAATATCAAGGTAGTCGGCGTAGGCGGAGGCGGCGGTAACGCAGTAAACCGAATGATTAAAGCCGGATTATCAGGCGTAGAATTCTGGTTGATGAATACAGACTTACAAGTTTTAGAATATGGTCAAACTAAAAATAAAATTCAGCTTGGCGCATCTTCTACAAACGGCTTGGGCGCAGGCGGAGATCCGTCAATCGGTGAAAAAGCCGCAGAAGAAGCACAGCAAGAGATTACAAATGCCCTTGAAGGTGCAGATATGGTATTTATTACCGCAGGTATGGGCGGTGGTACAGGTACCGGGGCAGCACCTGTAGTTGCTAAAATTGCAAAAGAATTAGGAATTTTGACAATTGCTGTTGTTACAAAACCTTTCTCCTGGGAAGGTAAGAAAAGACAAAATCAGGCTGTCCAAGGTTTGGAAAAACTCAGAGAAGCTGTTGATGCGGTTATCGTAATTCCTAACGATAAATTGTTACAGGTAGTTGACAGACAGGTTTCATTGACAGAATCATTCATCATTGTTGATGAAGTTCTGTTGAGAGGTGTTCAGGGTATATCTGATATCATTACCGTTCCAGGACTTATTAACGTTGACTTTGCCGATGTTAAAAATGTTATGCAGGCATCAGGCTCAGCACTTATGGGTATCGGTCGCGGTCAGGGTGAAGGCAGAGCTATTAAAGCTGCTGAAATCGCCATTAACTCTCAATTGCTTGAAACTTCAATCAATGGCGCATCCGGCGTTATTGTTAATATCACAGGCGGTCCTGATATGACTCTTCATGAAATCACTGACGCTGCTAATATTATTCACGATGCAGTTCTTGATGATGCAACAGTTATTATCGGTACTGCAGTCAATGAAAATATTCAGGGAGAAATTCAGGTTACTGTTATTGCAACAGGATTTGAATTAAAAAATCAATCAGTTGAAGAAAAACCTGAAACAAGACAGTTGAATGCTGCAGATTTCTTTGCAAGCACAGGTTCTTTCAATCAACCGAGAAGAACTTCTATTCCGGAAGTTTCACCGAGTTTTACAAATATTGAAATTCCGGACTTCTTGAAAAAATAATAACAAAATAGAAGTATGAAAAAGTGAGGGACGAAGTAATTCGTCCCTTTTTTCTATATTTGTAACGATATGTAAACTTGATTAAAAACCTTATATCAAGGTGCATACAAGGGTATAGTTCGTTTGAATTTTTGGCGAGAAAGTCAATAATTTCTTCTAAAAATTTTTAATAGATACATAGGGGATATTAAAAACATATTGGAGGATATTATGGCAACAGATGGCGTTACATTTGCTGGTGGAGAATCACCGTTGCACAATTTGAAACTTTTAAGAAAACAACAAAGAAAAACATGGAAAAACGCTGCAAAAGCATTAAATTATGTCAATGCAAATCAAACTACAGGAATTAGTGCCCAACAGATAAATGATCTGGTCGGCATTGGAAGAGCCAGATCTTATAATCAAGTTCAATCTTATGCAAAAGAGTTTGAACAGGCATTTTTAAGACGTGATGCTTTAAATTATGTCAATGCAAATCAGACAAGAGGAATTAATGCTCAACAGATAAATGATCTGGTCGGTATTGGAAGAGCCAGATCTTATAACCAAGTTCAATCTTATGCAAAAGAATTTGAACAGGCACTTTTAAGAAATGATGCTTTAAAAGCTGCACGAGAAGCAAGCAAACCGGTACACATAACTGCTGAACAAATAGACAGAACCCTGAGAATCGGTTCCGGTAGAACACCCCAGCAGTTGGAAGCCTATGCAAAAGAATTTGAACAGGCACTTTTAAGAAATGATGCTTTAAAAGCTGCACGAGAAGCAAGCAAACCGGTACACATAACTGCCGAACAAATAGACAGAACTCTGAGAATCGGTTCCGGTAGAACACCCCAGCAGTTGGAAGCTTATGCAAAAGAATTCAAACAGGCATTAGGAACTAAGGGTGGCAAATTTGGTACATTAGGCAACTTCTTTAAAGGTGCAAAAGGTAAATATGCGATTGCAGGTGCTGCGGCAGCACTTCTTATTGGCGGCGGAATAGCTCTGTTTGGCGGGAAAAAAGATAAAGAAGAAGCTGTTCCTGAAAAAACTGATGGTATTGTTATACCTGAAATTAAAGAACCGGACAAAACAGTGCCCGTAGATGAACAACCGGAGGCAAAACCGGATGATGCACCGACTGCTGATGTAATTAAACCGGCTGACGGTTCCGGAATTCCTGCAGGTGTTGTTCCTGATGATGAAGAACCTGAGGTAAAACCGGAAAAAGATACTCCTGCGGCTGTTCCTGAGGATAAAAAACCTGAGGTAAAACCGGAAGAAGATACTCCTGCGGCTGTTCCTGAGGATGAAAAACCTGAGGTAAAACCGGAAAAAGATACTCCTGCAGCTGTTCCTGAGGATGAAAAACCTGAGGTAAAACCGGAAGAAGATACGCCTGCGGCTGTTCCTGAGGATGAAGAACCTGAGGCAGAACCGGAAGTTCCGACTGCTGAACCATCAAATGAAAATGCAGCTATTATTGGCTCACTACAGGATCAAATTCGTGCAAATAAGGCAGAAAATAAAGAATTACGTAACGAAATAAAAGAAATTCGCAAAGCAGAACGTAAAGAACGACAAGCGGAAAGATTAGCGGAATTTCAGGCAGAACAGGAAGCACGAAAAGAACAATGGGCACAAATACAGGCAGAAAGAGCCATTAAACGTGCAGAAAGAACTGCAAGAAATAGAATAAAACGTGCAGAACGTCAGGCTAAATTTGAAGAAGCACAAGCATTAAGACAGGCACAGGCTGCGGAACAAAGAGCAATAAATGCAGAAATACGTGCAATTAGACAGGAAGCACAAAAAGAAATACGTAGAATTCGTTTAGAAACCAGAAAAGACGTTTTGGAATATAAACTTGAACAAATCGCATAGTGTGATATTTATCATAAAAAAGACCGCTTTAAAAAAAGCGGTCTTTTCATATTGAAAAAAATAATTAGTCTTGAGCATGACCTGCTGTACCGAGAACGTCACGCATTTTGTGCATAACCATTTCTTTAACAGCAGTTCTTCCCGGTCCCATATATTCTCTCGGGTCGAATTTTTCAGGATGTTCAATAAAGAATTCTCTGATAGTTGATGTCATTGCAAGTCTCAAGTCTGTATCAATGTTAATTTTAGCAACACCGTGTTTAGATGCGTAAGCCAGCATTTCTTCAGGAACACCTTGAGCGTCAGGCAAGTTGCCGCCGAATTTGTTGCATTTTTCAACGAATTCTTTAGGAACAGATGAAGAACCGTGTAAAACTAACGGATAATCATAGCCTACAACTGCATTTACAGCTTTTTTAATTTCAGCCAATCTTTCAAAATCAAGTTTAGCTTCGCCTTTGAATTTGTAAGCGCCGTGAGAAGTTCCGATAGCAACCGCTAATGAATCGCAGCCTGTTTCTTTAACAAATCTTGCTGCTTCTTCAGGATCAGTGTATGTTGAATCTTTAGCGTGAACTTTAACATCATCTTCAACGCCTGCGAGTTTACCGAGTTCTGCTTCAACTGAAACTCCGCGCGGATGAGCGTAATCTACAACCTGTTTAGTCAATTTGATGTTTTCTTCGAGCGGGAATCTTGAACCGTCAATCATAACTGATGAGAAACCGCCGTCGATACATGCTTTACAAATTTCAAAATCAGCACCGTGATCAAGGTGTAAAGCGATAGGTACTGTAGTTGTAGCCAGAGCAGCTTCAACCAATTTGATTAAGTATGTCTGGTTAGCATATTTTCTTGCACCTGCTGAAACCTGCAAAATAATAGGTGATTGAGTTTCTTCAGCAGCTTCTGCAATACCTTGCAAAATTTCCATGTTGTTTACGTTGTAAGCACCGATAGCATATCCGCCTGCCAATGCTTTTTTGAACATCTCTCCTGTTCCAACTAATTTTCTTTCACTCATTTGAGTTCTCCTTCTTTTGTAAAATTTTACACACATCAAGTGTATTACAAACATTTATGGATTACAAGCAAAAAAGTTTTTCAGGATATCGTTAAGATATATTAAATTTGTTCAAAACTCTTTACAAACCTGAAAAACATTGCTATAATAGGCTCAAAAGGTTAGTGAATTGAAAAAATTAAATATTAATGGTAGCAAAAAAGGTTTTTAGGTGTTTTCTGATGAAAAAGTACTAAAAACAAGGAGTTGTTATGGCAATTCAAGCAATATCAAGTGTTACGAATAAGGGTTATTCAAATATAAGTTTTGGAAAACGCGGGGAAAAACCTGTAAAAAATCATAACGTTACAAGTCCGATGAAAGCGGTTCCGCTTGCGGTATTAATAGCAATGAGCCCTTTGACAACAACAAATGCGGAAAATATTATGAGAGCCGAAAGCAATGCAAATACGATTGAACTTGCTCAAAATCCGCAATCCAGAGTGCTTATGTATGCCGAAGGTTTCACCTCACAAAACGGAACAAAAGTTGCTGTCATGGCGTTCAACACAAAAGGCGGCACCGACAGCTTTGATCAAATTTTGTTGAAAGCCGGTGAGTTTACTTTTGAGGCTAAGGATCTTGTGGATAGAGAAATTTATTTATATACCGGAAATAAAGGCAAAGAAGGACCTTTAACGTATAAAGAAGTTATTGCTGAAACTGAGATTGAAGGTAAAAAAGAAAGATTTAGTTTTCTTGATCCTAATATTGTAAATTATGTGGAAGCTATTGTGTCTCAGCCGACAAACCAAAGTAATCTTCAAGGTGTCCGTAAAGCTCATAATAATCTTATTATTGCTAATTCAAAAGGCGATTTGCTTTTTGTTGATGATAAATATTTGAATCAGGTATTTTTGCCAGCTATGAAAAAAGCTTTTGAAATTTCTTCATCAGGTGATGAAATAATCAACCGTAAGATGAAAGAGCAGTTAAATGCTCAAGAATTGAAGAATATCGAAGTAGAGGGATTATATGGAAATTATAAATTAAGATTTTATGACATAGACGGTAATAAAGATAATTATGAGCATATTTATATCCAAAATGACAGCGGCAAAGAATTCTTAATTACAGGAATTAATCAAATAGATGGCAGACTTCATGGTGTAGACAAAATGTTATCAATGGGACAAATTTATGCTATTTTGTCTCAGCCCAACATTATGGCTGCCGCGGCAGGTGAAACGCCTTATATCATGACTGATGATATACTTGCAAAGGAAATTGTTGATGCCATGTCATCACCAGAATATAATAAGGATAAAGGTACAATATCAATTACAAGTAAAACCTCAAATTTAGCTCTTGGTGATGAATAATTATATGTAAACAAATGTAACAACATGAAAACATGCTGAAATAGAGCATTTGGGAATGTTTTTATATAAATAAGTGTTAAAAACAGAGAGAAAATAATGGCTTTTGGTGACAGTAAAATTCAACAGAATGTGAGTGTAACTCCTACGCAAAACGCACATACAAGTGCTGTTACATCCGGTACGGCGGATAGTGCTGCAATTGTCGTGCCTGTTTCTGTTGATGAAGAAGCATTAAAATTATTGGGTTTGACACCGGAACAATATACTTTGCTTTCGCCTGAGGAAAAAGCTAAAGTAAATAATCAGATTAAGCAAATTATAAATAAGGCTGATGAGCCTAATTTTGGGATAACAGGTTTATCTGTAGAAAAAACGAATACAAAGGCTACAGATGACCAATTAGCACCAACAGATAATCCTATAGAAGTAAAAGCCGAAGTCCAAAATAAAGAAAGTATTCTGCGTGATGATATTCCTAAGCAAACTATAACAGAAAAAGACTGGAAACAATTGTCGCCGGAACAGAGGTGGACTCTTGCGCAGGCCAAAATGGATGAACTGTTAAAAGATGTTCCTGAAGATCAAAAAGATGCTGCAAGACAAGAGCTATTAGACAATCGCATAAAACAAACACGTGGATTTTCTGACGAGCGTTGGGCGAATATGTCTGATGCACGTAAAGAACGTTTGCGTGAACGATTCAAGTCTGATTATAATTTGGTTATTGAAAACGGATTTACAAAAGAAGATATTTCGGCATTATCATATGAAGAAAAACTCCATTTAGATATTGAGACAAAAGACAAACAAATTAAAAAATTAACCGAGTCTTTAAAAGATATGTCAATAAATTATGAAGCCGGCAGCATAGAAAACCCTGAAGAGGTACGTGAAAATAAAGAAAAATTAATAGCTAAACTAAAAGCCGACCAAGAAAAAATGATTCAAAATGATGAGTTGTTTGAGGCTATAAAATCTTTTGGTGAGACTCTTTCAATAAAACCTTCTATTGATATTAAAACCAATCCCGTAGCTGAATTATCAAAATATAAACAAGATGTAATAAATTTTGAAGAAGTCCTATCTGGAAATAAATCTGGGGATTCCAAAGTGCCGATTTATCCGGAATTACCCGGAACAAAGAGGGAACAGGAAAAAACATCTTTTGAAAGAGATTTTAAAACGCTGTATGGACATGAATTTGATGCCCAAAATGAGGCTGACATAACTAAATTTAAAAAAATAATGGCGAATAAATTTAAAGAACTTCCCCAGGAAGAACAGACAATGGCTCGACTTAGTTATTTTAATGGAGTAGTTCTGGAATTGGCAGAGAAAACACAATCTCCTAACAAGAAAGTAAGCCAAAAAGCGGAAGATGATTTAAATATTATAATAGACACAGCTACAGATTTGGGTATTACGAAAGATTTAATCGACAGAATGGCTAGAGGAGAGAAGTTATCTCAAGAAGAAATTCAAACTTTAAATGCAGCGTTGGGTGATTTATCCGGAGTAATCCATAAAACAATAAAAGCACCAAGTATTCATAAAAAAAATTTAGCTAAAGATATTGCTACTATACAGGGCTATATGCTTGCGGATTACGGTGTGAAACCCAGTGATGAATTTAACAATATGTATAAAAACGACAAATACACAGAATTCGTCGGTGACGGTTTAAGACTAGTTAAAAATTCAAAAGCTGTCGGCGGCTATTTAAAAACAATGTTGCCGCAATTGGCTGCAAGTGTTCAATCTTCTGAATTTGATAAGAACATGTTGTCTTATGCCGATACTTTTGAAGATGATAATGACAAAATTGAATTCCAAAAGCAATTGTTTGATATAGTTGGTGATTTGGCTGTTGAAAACCAGAGCCATGCTTTTAAAACAACAATGTCATCAAAATTCGACGAGGTTCAGGAATATGCCGCAAGTAATATCTACAAATTGGACGAAAGCGTCAGAGATTGGGCAAGCGAGTATACCAAATCTCTCGGCAAAGAAAATCTTACAGATGCCATAAGAACCGAGCCTCCTGCACCTGATAATATTTCGGACAGGACATCTGCAAATAATTCTGATCCGGTATCTGAAACTTATAACAACAGTCCTGTTACGAATACTATTATTAACAATCAGCCTTCTGTAATGGTTTCTTATGATGATTTGACTCCGAATACTCAAACGGTCTATAACACAATTGAAACTACTGACGGTATGATTTCACATGATGATGCCGTCAAAAACTTCAAACAATTAACAAGAGCAGAACAGGAAAATCTTTTAAAAGCATTACCTAAAAAATTATTTGACAGATTGCCTGTTACAATATGTGACAACTTCCCTGAACTTGTTCCGGCTTTTGTTGATACAGGAAGAGGCACAGAAATATTCAGCCGCTGCAGTTCCAGTCTTGTTAAAACTTCTGCGGTGAAATATATGAATACAAGCGGCGATAAAACCCGTAAACAACTTCAAGCATATATGACAGCACATCCTGAGGAATTTAACAAGATGACTCAAGAGGCAGTCTTAGGAAGAAAAGACCAGCCTGATGAACCTAAAAAAACTGTTGATTTTGAAAGAATTGGTTGATTTTTTGATATGTTTGTAATTTAATTGTCTTACAGCGGTTTATTTATGAGATTCTGAAACACCTACCGGCTACGCCGACGGATACAGGCTCACACAACTCGTTCCTCGTTGGTTCGTTTTGTAAAGCTCAGAATGACAAATATTAATCCGCGAGTCCAAAAGAAAGAAGACAATTTTAAATTGCCGAAAGAAATTATTTTAGCAAAACACGCGGGATTTTGCTACGGCGTGAAAAGAGCCGTTGAAACCGCTAAAAAATTAAAAGCCGAAAACCCTGATAAAAATGTTTTTGTGCTGGGTGAACTTATCCATAACACTCAGGTTATTCACGAATTGGAAAGCTTAGGGATAAAAACCTTAACCGAAATTCCTGAAAAAGGCGAAGGGATTTGTGTTATCAGAAGTCATGGCGAAAGCCCGCAGGTTATTGAAAGAATTAAACAAGCAGGTTTTGAACCTGTGGATTTGACCTGCCCAGACGTCAAAAAGGTACAGCAAAAAGCAATTGAACTTGCAAAAGACGGGTATTATGTAGTTATTGTCGGGAAATCCGAACACCCCGAAGTCATTGCGATTAAGGCAAATGCCGAACTCTATACCGACAAAGTAGTTGTTGCAAGTTCCGTTGAAAAATTAAAACCGCTTGAGGCTGAATTAAAATCACACAAAAAAATCGGAGTGGTTGTTCAAACAACTCAAAGAATTACAACCCTGACGCCGATTGTGGAATATCTGACGACTATAGCAAAAGAATTACACGTAGCAAATACAATCTGCGCAAGCACTTCCATGCGCCAGACCGAGGCAAAAGAATTGGCGCAAAACAGTAACCTTATGATTGTTGTTGGTTCCAAAAAAAGCGCCAACACCACCCATTTGGCTGAAATTTTGAAAGATATTACAAAAACAATTCACATTGAAAACGACGAAGAATTGGAAAATTATGTTGAATTAATTGAAAATGCTGAAAAAATTTCAATCACCGCAGGGGCTTCTACCCCTCAAGAAGTTATTGAAAAAGTAATTAATAAAATTAGAAAAGGAGAATAAAATGACAGCAACATTAGAAAAAACATCAATGGATGAATTTGAAAAACTTTTGGAAGAAAGCTTTTCAAAATCTTATTCAGTAGCCGATATCGTTGAAGGTACGGTTGCAAAAAAAGAACAGGACGGATATTTAATCAGTATTCGCGGTGCAAAAACAGAAGCATTTTTACCGAATAAAGAAATTCCGTCAGGCGAAGGCGCTGAAACTCTTGAAATCGGCGACGAAAAAGAATTCTACGTTTTAAAAGAAGAAAATGACGAAGACGGAATGATTTTGTCACTTAAACGTATTGCATTTGCTCAAGCATGGGCACAATTGAATGACGCAAAAGTTCAGGGCGACACTATCTTAGCAAAAGTTGTTTCAATCGTAAAAGGCGGCGTTCTGGTTGACGTGGCTGATTTGAAAGGATTTATCCCGTCATCACAATTGAGAACCGGCACTCCGTTCGACGGTCTGGTTGATCAGAAGATTGAAGTTAAAGTTCTTGAAGCTGATCCTAAGAAAAATAAATTAATCCTTTCTCAGCGTATGGCTGTAGCGGAACAGCGTGATCAGGTTGTTGATAATATCTTGTCAACTCTTGAAGAAGATCAAATCGTTAAAGGTGAAGTCGTAAGAATCGCTGATTTCGGCGCATTTGTTGATATCAACGGAATTGACGGTTTACTGCCGATTTCCGAAATTTCATGGTCAAGAATCAAACACCCGTCAGATGTAATTTCTCTAGGTGAAACAATTGAAGTTAAAATTATAAAAATTGATAATGAATTAAAAAGAATTTCATTATCTTTAAAGAGAATGGGTGAAGATCCGTGGCAGCAAATTGAAGGTCAGTTTGAAGAAGGCCAGGTAATTACTGGTACAGTTAATAAAGTAACCGGTTTCGGCGCATTTATTAACATTTTCCCCGGTGTTGAAGCGTTATTGCCGGTTTCTGAAATGGCAGAAGAAAACGTTAATCCGTTTAACCAATTCAAAGTTGGCGACAGTGTTGAAGTTTTAATTAAAAAATTCACACCTCAAGAACACAGAATTGCGCTGAGCATCAAAGACATCAACAAAGATGCATAAATTAAAAAAAGCTCCCTTTCGGGAGCTTTTTTTTATAACATGATATTATCTATAAGCCGTACATCGCCGATTTTTACAGCTATAAAAACTCGTGTGTTATCATCAGCAACAGCTTTTTCATCAAGAGTATCCGCATCCATAAACTCCAGATATTCAAGATTATGATGTTCATTTAAAAAACTATAGGCTGTATCTTTTAAAGCCTCAACATCAGTGATACCTTTATCATAACACGCTTTAATATTAAACAGAATTTTACTTAACGCAAGTGCATCTTCTTTTGCACCATCTGTCAGGTATTTGTTTCTGGAACTCAAAGCAAGCCCTGAAGGTTCTCTTACTATAGGACATGGAATAATTTCCACAGGTATATTCAAATCCCGCACCATTTTACGAATAATTATAAGCTGCTGGGCATCTTTTTGTCCGAAAAATGCAAAATCAGGCTGAACAATATTAAATAATTTATTCACAACGGTACAAACCCCGTCAAAATGTCCCACTCTGGATTTTCCGCACAATTTATTGACATAAAAATAAGGAGGGATTACATACGTTAAAAAATCATTAGACAAAATATGACCTTCACCGTACATTTCTTTAGGACTGGGTGCAAAAACAATATCAGCGCCGACATCTTCACAAAGCCTGTTATCCTCCTCAAGAGTTCTCGGGTATTTATCTAAATCTTCTCCGGGACAGAATTGAATCGGATTTACAAAAACAGAAACAACGGTTCTGTCGCATTTTTCAACAGATTTTTCAATAAGACTTTTATGCCCGTTATGAAGAGCCCCCATTGTCGGTACTAATCCTATTGACAAATTCTGTTTTTTCCAACTTTTAATCTTCTCTCTAACTTCAGCTATACTGTGTAAAATCATAATAATTTACTCCTATCCTAAAACAGATAATTTAATCCCGTTCAACTTTTCCAATGTTTCTTCGCAAGCATATGATTCTTCTTTATGAATCAGATCCCTGATGTTGTGAAGTTTTTGCATAACCTTGAGCTCTGCTTCATTCAAATTCGCAATATTGGCGGCAGTTTTTTTATTAATTACCGGTTTATTAATATCCGCACCTAAAGTGTTTTTAACGTAATCGTTAAGCAAAGTTAAAGCATTAACATTACTTGACGCAACAGCAGCATCATTTTTATATAATACAGCTTTATAATCTTTATACTCAAGCTTATATATATCATCTGTACCGTCATTTAACAAATAATCAACCGAATTTATAAATTTCCCTGTTGTTTTATAATCATATTTACTATGGGTATCAAAATAAGCCTGATTAAAAGCCATATTCAATTCCGGTGAAGGTTCAAACCGCGCTGTAAAATTTGTATTCAAATTCATGGAATTAATTTTGGGTATCATATGTATATCTCCTTTGTCTGTTTTAAAATATAAAAAATATTTTTTGTTAATAGAAATAACATCCTATATAATTTTTCACATAGAATGCATTTTTAATTGTTTCAATTCATCTTCGGCCAGTTTAAAGACTTCATCATCTGCAGGATAAAAGCCATGTTTTACATCATAATCAAACTGCTTAGCACAATTTAAAATCAAAGATTTCATATCACCGTATTTACGTGCGAATTTTGGCTTAAATTCGGAAAATTTTCCAAGCATGTCATCAGAGACCATGACCTGTCCCGTGCAATACCTTCCCGCGCCGCATGAAATCGTCGGCACTGTTAAATTTTCCGTAATATACTGCGCGCTTTCTTCCGGAACCATTTCAAGAACTATTGAAAACACACCTGCTTTTTCGAGCTCTTTTGCCTGATCAAGAATATTCAATGTAGCATCAAAAGATTTACCTTGAATATTATATCCGCCGATTGTATTCAAAAATTGGGGAGTAAAGCCCAGATGCCCCATTACAGGTACACCTGATTCAACACATCTTTTTATAACGTTTAGAATATAATCACTGCAGCCTTCAATTTTTACGGCATTGGCGCCATATTTAACCATATTGCAGACATTTATCAAAGCGGATTCAATATCAATATTATAACTCATAAACGGCATATCCGTTACAACCATAGCACGATTAACTCCACGTGCAACGGCTTTTGTAAAAATTGACATCTCATCAACCCCGACGCTATGGGTTGTGTCATATCCTAAAGCCACCATTGCAAGGCTGTCGCCTATTAAAATTATGTCTATTCCTGCTTCGTCAAGGTATTTTGCGGTTGAATAGTCATAAGCTGTTAAAACCGAAAATTTTTCACCGTTATTTTTAATTTTTTGGATTGTATTTACAGAAACTTTTTTAATCATTATACATTACATTCCTGTTTTTCGTCTTCTTGAATTGAAAAACATCCGTAGCCATCTCTGAGAACTTTTTTGTACCAGTATAAAATTGCTCTTGCGACACGATGAGAACTGTGCCGTACAAGACCTTCACGGCTGTCTTCAATTAATTTTTTAGAACACAACGTTACGCCTAATCTTTTCAAATTTCCGCGGTCCAATTTAACGGGGAAGGATCCGGCCTGTTGGTATTTTTCAGCCATATTCGCAGGCAAATAATCATTTACAAGAACCGCATCAACAATTTTTCTGCTGTTTGCATGCTGCATTAATGCTTTAACATGATCAGACACGGCATAACCGTCAGTTTCACCCGGCTGAGTCATTATATTACATACATAAATCTTTTTAGCTTTTGATTTTGCAATTTCTTCTGAAATTTCATTAACAAGCAAATTCGGGATTACACTTGTATATAAACTTCCGGGGCCTAAAATTATCAAATCAGCATCTTTAATTGCGGCGATTACATCTTCCAGAGCTTTACAATGTTTAGGATCTGTATATAATCTTTTGATACGTCCATGAGCCTCCGGAATATTTGATTCGCCTTTAATTATTCGACCGTCTTCCATTTCGGCAATCAGCTTCATATCATCAAGCGTTGCGGGTAAAACGCGGCCTCGTATTGACAAAACATTTGAGGACTCTTTAACCGCACGAACCATGTCGCCGGTAATTGCACATAATGCTGTCAAAAATAGATTACCAAAGCTGTGACCTTCCAGACCTTCTCCGGTTTTAAATCTGTATTGGAAAAGCTTTGTAACCAAATCTTCGTCATCTGCAAGCGCAGCAATACAGTTTCTTATATCCCCCGGCGGCAAAATACCCATTTCTTCACGAAGCCTTCCTGAACTTCCTCCGTCATCACCAACTGTGACGACTGCTGTAATATTATTTGTTATGTGTTTTATACCTTTTAACAGCATTGAAAGTCCTGTACCACCGCCGACAGCAACAATTTTGGGACCTCTGTTAAGTTTTCTTCTTCTGTATAAATGTTCCAATAAAGAATTATCACCTTTTTCATCATTAAGATCCAATATTGAAAGATTGGTTTTTTGCCATCCTTTAAAAAATATTGCTGCTCCGAACATACAAATAGCAAATGCAAGCCACTCTGTGGATACATTATTTGCGATTTTTCTTATAAATTCCATTGTATAAAATATCGGTTTAATATCAATTAAAATCAATATTCCGAGAGTCATTAAAATAGCACCGAATAATATAAGTGCAAACCATCTTTTCACCTGCAAACCCGGTATCAGCCAGCCTGCATCTTTAGGTATTCTTACATTTGCCGTAAATCTTTTCATTATAATTAACCCTCTTTACTCTACCCAGCCTGACGCACACGCATTTTTATAATTTACCGGGAGTGGTGTTATAATTTCTCTTGCCTGTGTTATCAAATCCAGCGCATTAGATATTCTGTTTGTAAAATGTATTGTATCCGCTTTAACAACTGTTTTGCCGCATTCATTATTCATAACCTGTGAATTATTTAACAATTCTTTCAATCTTCCTATTGAAACATTTGTGTTTTCAATATCTTTTGCGGAAAAATCAACTGTTCCGTCAACATTATATGATTTTTCAAGAGAAATTTCATGTGCAACCGGAATATTAACATATTCACCTACTTTTGCGGTAACATCACCGGACGCGCCATAATATACCAGCCATTCGGAACATTTTTTGATCGCACCGGCAATCATAGACGCAAAATGAAAATCCTGTGCCGCCATAGTATACATAGCACCATGCGGTCTTACATGCTCAATTTCCAATCCGTAAGATTTTGCAAAAGACATTAAAGCCCCTACCTGATAAACGACAAGTGCTTCAATTTCATCATCGGATAATTGCATCGGACGATAGCCGAAACCTTGAATGTCATCAAAACCTATATGTGCACCGACAACAACGTTTTTTTCCTTTGCCAGCAATAGAGCTTCCTTTATACTAATAGGATCACCCGCATGGAATCCGCATGATATGTTTACCGAGCTTACATAATCCAACAACCGGTATTCCGAAATGTTTCTGTAAACACCGAAACTCTGCGCCAAATCACAATTGAAATCTATATTTTTTATCTGTTTTTTTTCCAGTATTTCCTGCATCATTATTTCCTCTTTGACATAATTATACAACATAAACACGACAATAACACATCTTTATAAAATATTAATTTACAATGACTAATTAAACAACTAATATTTGTGTACATTTTGCCGGATTATAATACCATTTACAGTTACCGTATTCAAAAAACTTTATTTTTCGGCAATTCGATTTTCAAGTTTTTTATTATACATTACAGAAGAAATGAAGGCAGCGGCAATAAAACCAAAGCCAATCAAACCTGTCACAACCTCCGGCACTTCTTTTACGGTTGAAATAAACATTATTGCCGCTAATGCACCGATAGCCCAGTGCGCGCCGTGTTCAAGATAAATAAACCGGGCGAGTGTTTTCTTTTCAACAAGCATAATAGTTAATGACCTTACAAACATAGCCCCGATTGCAAGCCCGATTGTAATAATGATAATATCTTTACTCAATGCAAAAGCACCCAAAACCCCGTCCAGAGAAAAAGAAGCGTCAATCAATTCAAGATAAATAAAACTTACCAAACCGGTACATTTAGCACCTTCCGCGCATTTTGCAAGCCGCATTTGCTCATGGTGTTCCAGATAATGAGTAAGCCCGTCTATCATCAGATAAACTAAAATTCCGCATAAACCGGAAATGACAACACTCAGCTTTTGTTCTGCCGGAACAACATCATATAAAACCAGCAAAATCAACATTGATAAAATAGTTTCAATACTTTTCACATGATCCAGATGTGCAAGCGGTTCCTCTATTTTTTTAATCCAGTGAACATCTTTTTTATGGTTAAAGAAATAATGCAAAAACAGCATCATCAAAAACATTCCGCCGAAAGATACAATCGGCGCATGAGTTTGATGCAGATAATAAGCATATTTATCAACATTTGTCAGGGCAATTTTTGTAACCTCTAACATGCTTAATTTAGCAAAAACAGCTACGACTAATATCGGGAACAAAAACCTCATACCAAAAACAGCAATTGCAATACCCCATGTTAAAAATCTGTGACGCCAGACAGGTGTCATTTTTTCTAACTTCATGGCATTAACAACCGCATTATCAAACGACAAACTAACTTCAAGTATGCCAAGTATAATTGCAATAAAAACACACAGCCAGCCTGTTCCGGGGTGTACACGTTCGCCCCAGAAATACGCGCCTATAAGACCTGCCGCCGTTACTATATATGATCCTGTAAAATAATTCATAAATCTTTCTCCTCAAATTCATTTATAACATAAAAATTAAGGCTTTGTCCAGCAAAAATCTCCTTGTAAAAATATTTTGACGTGCAATAATATACAGTATAGGAAGGGATGACATGTCAAATACTCTTGCATACTTATTAGACGGCAAAATTTATATAAATTTAACCAACAGATGTACAAATTCCTGTATTTTTTGTCTCAGAAACGACAAAGACGATGTTTGCGGCAAAAATATGTGGCTTGACAGCGAAAATTTCACGGCACAAGATGTGATTGAACAAATTGAAGAGCTGCCGCTGTCCGCAGAAATCACCTTCTGCGGATATGGTGAACCCTTATTAAAACTTGATATATTAAAAGAAGTTGCAGAATATATTAAAGAAAAGCACCCTGATATTAAACTGCGCATCAACACAAACGGTCACGCAAATTTTGTTTATAAAAGGAATATATGCGAAGAATTAAAAGGCTTGATAGATACAATTTCCGTAAGCTTAAACGGCGCGACAGAAGAAGAATATAATGAACTGTCCAAACCCTCATTCAAAGGTGCTTACGATGAAGTTAAAAAATTCATAAAAGCCTCATCAGATGCAGGAATTAAAACAATTGCAACAATTGTAGAAGGTTACAAAGGCAGACATCTGGATATAGAAGCCTGCGAAAATATTGCAAAAGAACTCGGCGCAACACTCAGGGTTCGCGAATGGATAGAAAACGGATACTAATAGAAGTTACTAAGATACTAAGGCACTAGGGCACTAAGACAAAGGATAAAAGATGTATTACAAAGATATGGAAGTTTGGAAAGAATCTATAAAGCTTGTAACTGATATCTATAAAATTACAGAAACATATCCTCAATCCGAACTTTTTGGATTAACAAATCAAATAAGAAGATCTGTTATTTCTATTCCTTCAAACATTGCAGAAGGCTCTGTAAAACATTCGGACAAAGAATCTTTAAGATTTTTGGATATTGCTCTGGGCTCCTTAGCTGAACTGGATACTCAAATGCTTATATCCCAAAATCTTAATTTTATAAATAATTATGATACTATAGAACAACAAATTTCTAAGGTTAGAGCTTTGCTAATCGGACTTGCAAAATATTACGAAAAACAACTTAATGATAAGAACTTAGTAACTTAGTGCCTTAGTATCTTAGTAACTTTGATATATAATATAAATGTATAAAAGAAAGGACTAAACAATGAACAGCAATTTAGACAAAATCATGAAACCGAAATCAATAGCGGTTATCGGTGCGTCAACAAAAGAACACACAATCGGTTCCGACTTGATGAAAAGATTACAGGAATACAACTTCAACGGAAAAATTTATCCGGTAAACCCGAAAGGCGGGATAATTGAAGGATTGCAGGCTTACACCTCCGTTTTGGAAATTCCCGGAGAAGTTGACCTTGCAATTATAGTCGTAAATGCAAAATTTGTTTTATCAACAATTGACCAATGCCACGAAAAAGGTATCAAAGGTCTTTGTATAATCACGGCAGGCTTTAAAGAAACCGGCGCAGAAGGTGCAGAAGCCGAAAAACAATTGCTGGCAAAAGTCAGAGAATACGGCATGAGATGCGTAGGTCCGAACTGCCTCGGCGTTGTAAACACTCACCCTGATATCAGAATGGACGGATGTTTCGCAGAATCTTTACCTGAACGCGGAAACATCGGTTTTGTATCTCAATCCGGTGCTTTGGGCGGCGGTATCTTGAATATATTAAAAGACTTGAATTTAGGTTTTGCTCAATTCATATCAATTGGCAATCAGGCCGATGTTAATGCTGAAACAGCTATGGAATACTGGGAAAATGAAGACGACGTTGAACAAATTCTTCTTTATATGGAATCTATTCAAAATCCGTCTAACTTCAGAAACTTAGCATCAAGAATTTCTAAGAAAAAACCGATTCTGGCATTAAAAGCAGGAAGATCAGCAGCCGGTGCATCAGCTGCATCTTCACACACAGGCTCTTTAGCAGGTGCTGATAAAGCTGCAAATGCTCTTTTGCAGCAATCCGGCGTTATAAGAGAATACTCTTTGAAAAACCTTTTTGCAACAGCAAAAGTTTTTGCTAACTGCCCGATTCCGAAAGGTGACAGAGTAGCTATTATTACTAACTCAGGCGGTCCCGGAATTATGGCAACCGATGCGGTTTGCGAATACGGTATGCAAATGGCTAAAATTTCTGACGCGACAAAAGAAAAATTGAGAAGCTTTCTGCCATCTGCCGCATCCGTTAAAAACCCTATCGACATGATTGCATCAGCACCTATTGAACACTATAAACAAACTCTTGAAACGGTTATTGCTGATGAAAATGTTGATATGATTATGGTAATTTACCTGCCGTTCTTAGGTTTGAAAGATATTGACGTTGCAAAAGCTGTTATGGAAATCAAAGAACAGTATCCGCACAAACCTGTTATCGGCGTATTTATGACTAAGAACGAATTCTTTACAAAACTTTCAGATATGAAAGTTAATATGCCATTCTTTATGTACGCAGAAGAAGCTGCTGACGGATTCAACAGATTAAATCAACAAAGACTCTGGATGGAAAGACCGCAGGGCAAAGTTCCATGCTACGATGTTGATAAAGCCAAAGTTGAAAAAATCATTAAATCAGCGCTTTCTGAAGGTAGAGATCAATTAACAACTCTGGAATCAATTGATGTTTTACAAGCATACGGAATCAGAGCTTGCAAATACGGTCTTGCAACTAACGAAGAAGAAGTCGTAACACTTGGCAACTCAATCGGATACCCTGTTGTTATGAAAATGACTTCTAAAACAACATCACACAAAACCGATGTCGGCGGTGTTAGAGTAAATATTCAATCAGAAGAACAACTCCGCGCAGAATACAAAGACCTTATTGAAAAATTAACCGAAAAAGGACTTATTGAAGGACTTGAAGGCGTAATTATTCAGGAAATGGTAAAAGGCAACCGCGAAATGGTTTGCGGTATTGCAACAGACCCGCAATACGGTCCTATGATGATGTTCGGTCTGGGCGGTGTGTTTGTTGAAGCTTTGAAAGATGTAACCTTCAGAATTGCTCCTTTGACAGATCAGGATGCAAAAGAAATGGTTAAATCAGTTAAAGCATACAAATTACTTCAAGGTGCAAGAGGAACAAAACCCGCTGATATGGATCAAATTGAAGAAACTCTTCTTCGTTTGTCACAACTGGTTAATGACTTCAAATTCATTGACGAACTTGATATTAACCCGTTGTTAATCAGTGAAAAAACAGGCGAAGGCATTGCAGTTGACGGCAGAATTAAGGTCAGAATGAAAGAAGCTAAAGAAGCTCTGGCTTGTGAATGCGCTGCTTGCTCTTGCTAATTTATTTAAATTAAAAATAAAAAAGCCCCTTAACGGGGCTTTTTTAATAGCAAATTTTTTTTTTAGGAGTTTTGAAAAAGAACAGGAGGTAATCTATGAAAATTTTGCCGGTCAGACATAATCCTGCATTTAGCGGTAGAAATAATTCTTTGAAAACAGGAGCTGCTATACTTATACTTTCAACGCCAATTTATGCTCAAAATAATACGCCGCCGGCATTACCTGATTGTTTTATTTATGGGATTGATAAAACTGAAAACAAATCTTATGAACAAATATTTTTTGAAATAGATAATCTTTCAAAACCCGATAATGAACTTAGCTCTGAAGAAGTGGTTTTAGCAACGCGTAAACTCTGGAAAAACACCCATAAAGGTGAAGAAATGCCAATTGTTGAAGAATATTATGCAGAAGATACGTTTGAAAGACTTGCAAAAAACTATAATACGAAAAATTCAGATGAAAAAACAATTGATTTTGCTGAATACATGGCAATTATGAATGACTATGAGAAAGAATAATGCAAATTAATAACCACACCCCGCAAAAAATTAATTTTCAGGCAATCCATATTGCGAACTGTAAAAATATAATTAAAAATACGGAAACAAACATAAAATTATATTCATTAGACGCTAAAAATGACCGTCCGTTCTTAATTAGACTGCCTGGCGCCATTAATATGAAAAATCTCATGCCTGATATGACGGATTATGCATACGGAAGATGGCATGACATGCTTCAATTTGCAGTTATGGGTGCGTTGGAACAGGACAAAAAAACTTTAATTGCCGCAACAGATAACAAACCTTGCGGAATTGCCGTATTTTTACCAGGTAAAAATAAATTTCACCTCGATTGTATTTGTACATGGCCTGTAGAATTCGGCAAAAAAGTAACATTGGCAGGCTCAACTCTTTTTAAACAATTGTTTGAGATTTTCATCCAATCAAAAGCCGATAAAATAAAACTTGAAGCAATAACAAACGGTCCGTTTGATAATGTTTCAAAGTATAAAAAACTGGGTTTTATAGATTTAGGATGGATGAATGACCATGAAATTTTGATGGAAACTAATGTTCCAAGGGTAAAATCAACATTGCAGCGGCTTAATGATTTAATTTTTACGGAAGAAATCCAAAACAGTCCTAAAGAAAATCTGCTTGAAACGCTTAATTTACAAATTTAGAACATTTTTAACTGGAATTTCCAAAGAATTTGCCAGAGCAACAATTTTTTTGACTGTAAGATTTTGCTCGCCGCGTTCAACTTTACCTATATAATTTGTAACGAACAATTCACAATATGCATTTGACAAATTATTAAATGCTATAATCAACTTATGAATTACATATTTTATTTTTTAATTGTAATTTCAATAATATTCGGCGCAATAAACGGCAGATTGACGGATGTTGTGAATTCAATTTTGACGGGTGCCGAACTTTCGGTTAAGGTTGCATTTTCACTAATCGGCATAATGGCATTCTGGCTGGGGATGATGAAAATAGCCGAAGAATGCGGACTTATAAAAATTATTGCAAAACTTATAAAGCCGGTCACAAAACGTTTATTCAATGAAATACCGGAAGAAAGTCCGGCTCTTGGCGACATTGCAATGAATTTTGCAGCAAATGCCTTTGGCTTAACCAATGCTGCAACACCAATCGGTTTAAAGGCAATGGAAGAATTACAGAAGGAAAATATTGATAAAACTTCCGCATCAAACGCTATGTGTATGCTTCTTGCAATGAATACGGCGGGATTTCAGCTAATTCCGGCGACAGTACTTGCTGTTTTAATCGGAATAGGTTACAAAAATCCGACGGAAATAATTGCACCGACACTTTTAGTCACAACAATAGCATTTGTATCGGCAATTATTTTAGCGAAAATTTTCCAAAGATTTTGGACTATACAAAACCCTCGCCCATTGGGGGAGAGGGAGCAGTTGTGCGAGCAAAGCGAGCTACAAATGCGGGTGAGGGGTGGTGAAACATGTTCCAGCAAATAATGAACCTCCTGTCACTGTGGGCGCTTCCGGCGATTCTTTTATTGATTTTAACAATGGGACTGGCAAAAAAAGTTCCTATATATGAAACATTTACAACAGGTGCAAAAGACGGCTTCAAGGTTGCCGTAAATATTATTCCGTATTTAGTCGCGATAATCGTTGCAATATCAATGTTCAGAGCCTCAGGCATAATTGAAATGCTTGAACAGACACTATCCGGAATACTTTCCCGAATTCATGTTCCTGCAGACGTAATCCCGATTATGATTGTAAGATCGCTTTCTGGCTCTGCTGCACTCGGAGTATTCTCAGACATTGCAAACACTCTCGGTCCTGATGATTACGCAACAAAATTATCAGCAATAATGGTTGGCTCAAGCGAAACAACTTTTTACGTTTTAGCTGTATATTTCGGAGCTGTCGGAATTTCAAAACTCCGGTATGCCTTGCTTGTAGGACTTCTGGCTGATTTTATCGGAATTGTTGCAGCAGTTTGTGTGTGTAATTGGATGTTTCTTTAGACTCTGCCCAGCTTTGAGTATATTCAAAGTGTTCGTTTGGAATTATTGTTTTAACTAAAACAGCATAATTTATATCAATAAAATTAATTTTATTAATACGTTCCGTAATAAATTCTTTTGCACCGCAATTATGACAAAATTTTTCGACGGGAACAATTTGACCGTTTTTGATAACAGCTTTATGCTTAACCCCGCAGCAGGCGCAGCGCACAATAAACCACTGATTTTCAATCAATTCGCCGCAATCCGGACAATAGCCAAAATCTTTATCCGGTGAAAATTTATCATGTTTACATTTACCTTTAAAAAACTCCATAATTATCATACAAAGATAATAATGATTATTAAAAAAAAGTCAATTTATCGTGTTCTATGGTTATCTTTTAAACGGCCTGTTGTATATAAATAATCAAGAATTCTAAAGTTCATTAGATTTCTATAATCTTTCATTGCAGTTGAATAGTTATTAATAATACCGTCTTTAATTCTTGGCATATTTTTGAGTCTTTCATCAGGGATTAAACCGGTTTTATATTTCATGGGGTTGTAAATCCCCCATGCTGCCGGCGGATAATAAGTAGATCTGCATTCATTAGTATTCTTATTATCAAGAATACTTTGCAAAACATCCGCAGACATATCATGATAAACCTGTTTTATATTATATTTTTGTAATTTTTCAGGCATTAAAGCAGTCGGCAGGGCAAAATAATTTTCGTATCCCAAATCATCGAGATATTCAATAGAACCCATTGTAAAAAGTTCTATTGATTGCCCAAAGTCATCTAATACACCGGCCTTTTCCGCAAATTGAGACATCAAATCCAAATATGATGTTAAACCTGCACCTGAATGAATATAATCAGTTATTATTATAGGCAAACCCGATTTTTGCGCTCTGCGAACTAAAGATACAGGATCACATTTAATCCTTTTCATATATTGTCTGTAGGCAGCAATTTCACTTTCTGTAGGCTGTTTTTCATCTATTTTGTATAAATTCTGACCTAACCCCATTTGATCTCTGCGGTACCAATTTGACGAAAACGCCGCCAATGCGTAATCTTCAATACCATCTTTCATCCAAATTGAAGCATTCAAAAACCATTTTGGGCTCCTGCCTACACAAACAATTTTATTAGGTCTAAACTTATTATAAGATTCCGCGACGCCCAAAAAGTCCTTCATATCCCGCTCTTTACTTAACGGTAACCTATTATTCAAAGGTCTTACCGGCGAATACAACTCATTTATATCAATCAGGTTATAATAATTATTATATTTATAGCGTAAATCTTCTTTTTGTTTTTCGGTTAAATTTATATACTGTTCATATTCAATATCTTCAGTTAATCTTTCATTACCCGAAAATGTAATATTTTTACTGCTTACAAAACAATCCTGAGCAGTTCTGTTCAACCTTACAAATGAACCATTTACAGGTTTTCTAACCGAATAATTTTTATTGAAATTTGAAAAAGATACAGGTGTAACAGCCAACATACATAAATCCTTATATTATTTATAACTATTTAGCGCAGAATAAATAGCAAGAGCTTCTTTCATACCGTCAACAAAATCCATATTTCCTAAAAGTATTTCATTCATAGCACGGTATTTTATTTCTTCCGCATCATGAGTCAAAGCATATTGTGCACCCAGGGCTTTTTCCAATAAGACCTGTTCAGGCGTTAATTTTTTAGGCATTATAGTTTTTGTCTTTTTTAATTCACTTTTTGCCGTTTTACCTTGACTTCCCGTAAATACAGGTGAAATAGGATTTATAACTGACATTTTGCCTCCTGATAAAATAAAAACCAAACAAAAATAATTTTGCTAAAAAGTTTTCACAAGAAAAATTTGAATATCTTTATTTAACCTCTCAACCCTTTTGACATACCTCAAATCAGCCCAGTTATTCAAAATCAGGACAACAGCAGGTTTTCTATGCGTCAATTCTGCGTAATACAAGGACTGCCCGACACTTTCAGCCCATTTTTTAGCAAAATCAAATTCTATTGCATAATCTTTTGTAAGGCAATCAACCCGTGTCATATCCCACAGAACAGCTTCTTTTCTTCCGAAATCCATTTTGCACCATTGGGTTACATAAAAATCCTCTGTTTTATCTGCAGGCATCTGCTGAGTTTCATAAAGTTCCAACGGTACGTAATTTAATCCCAAATAATAAAGCCCGGTAAACATTAATAAAAAAGTCACGGCAAAAGTTATAATTTTATTTTGATACTTCCTGCGCATAAGATTATTATAAAGAATCTGAAGAGTAAAATCAACCGAAAATTTTCGGGACTTATATAAAAATTCCACAGATATTATAAAAAAATAAAAAGCGACAAGATAATTCTGTCGCTTTTTTACAATATATTACTTATACTTCAAATGGTAAATTTTCTTTTTGGATTAATTCCAGGATTTTCTCCTTAGAAACTCCCGCTCCTGAGCCATAAGGATTTAGCGTAGAATATTTTCCCATATTTGGCTTATTCTCATTCCAGAAATAATACCATGTATTTTCATCTGCTCCGCATTTTTCAAGAACATTACCCTGCTTATCCCTAAAGATAGTTATCGGAAACCTACCCTTTTCTGTAATAATTTGAGAGGAAACATTGTTTTTAGGGTTAAATTCAGTTATCCAGGATTTAATAACTTCTCCTTTTTCATTTAGTTCTTCGGTTACCTTTTTACCGTCAACAATTCTTTGTTGCCTCATTGGTTCATGGAAAGAAACAGTGGATCTAACACCTTTTTTGATAAGTTCACGTTTACCTGAATTTAAATGTTCTAACTTATCATAAGTATATTTTTGCTCTAAGCCGTTAGCATAAGTTTCTAAATTTCTTGTAAGTCGTGTAACTGTACCATCCGGTTTAATAGTAGTTACTATATCGTGATTTTTGTCGCCTTGTTTATAATTTCCGTTTATATCATTGTCCAAATATTTATTATCATACCCACCGCGTTTTTTTGTAATAACACGGGTACCATCTGCATGTCTTTCAACTATAGTCGTTTTGGGATCACCAACAAAATAATAATTGTGCTCAATAGCCCTGAGTTTACCATCCGAATAATACTTTATGCCTCTTGGGCCTTTAGACTCAGACAACCTACCGCCATAGTACCTTAATTCATAACCGTTTTTAGTGTAAATAGAACCTGTAAATTCTTTTCCGTTGAATATTGCTTTTCCTTTTTCAAATTTTCCGAACTGTTTAAATAAATCCATATCCATATGAGTCAAATTTTCCGGAATATTTGGTTTTAAAGGCATATTAGGTTTAACCATTTTTTTACCGCGTGTTGCAATAAAAATACCACCGGCGGCAAGAGCTGCTAAAGCTGTATATAATAAAGCTTTATTACCTTTTCTTTCCTCTGCGGCAAAAGAAGTAAATGCAACATTGTGCCTTTGGGGTGCCGCATATTTTTGCATATTAGGAACATTTTGATAGCTTACATCAATTGTCATTTTAACCTACTTTCTTTTTTCTACACATTTAATATAAAAATAAAAAATATCAAAAATTGCCCAAAATTTCAATGTATTACTTCTATTTTTTATAAAATACTGAATTAGTGCGACATTCAGACTTTACAAAAATTAATATATAATGATACAACAATTAGAAAACAAGTAATAAAATGATGTAGTACATCCAAAGGCGAAATATGGACATAAAAAAAGAACTTGGTGAAAAAATAAAAAGATTACGGAAAAAAAGCGGCTTTACGCAAGAAAAACTTGCCGAAATCATAAATATTTCATCAAGAAACTTGAGTAACATTGAACTCGGTTTAAGTTATCCAAAACCTGAAACACTTGAAAAAATTATAGAGACACTGGATATTTCAACTAATAAACTTTTTGAAACAGAGCATTTGAAAACAGATGACGAACTCGTAAACAGAATTAATCTATACATAAACTCTGCAAAAAGCAATCGCCCAAAACTTGAACTAATATATAAAATTTTACGTGATTTATGCGAAGAGACTTAAAACTATTTAGCTTCGCCGCTGCCGCAACAAAATTTGCATAAAAAAAAGAGGAACAACTTTTTGTTATTCCTCTTTTTTAAAATTAGATGTAACGGACTATCTTTCCAGGCGGGTGCTACGCACGTAGCCACGACGCCAAGTATCTTCGCCGCCGTAACGAAATTCGCACAAAAAAAAAGAGGAACAACTTTTTGTTATTCCTCTTTTTTAAAATTAGATGTGGCGGGCTATCTTCCCAGGCGGGTGCTACGCACGTAGACACAACGCCAAGTATCTTCGCCGCTGGCCGCAACAAAATTCACATAAAAAAGAGAAACAACTTTACGTCATTCCTCTTTTTTAAAATTAGATGTCGGCAACGGGCTATCTTCCCAGGCGGTGGCCCGCCAAGTATTTTCGCTGAAATGAGTCTTTACGACCGTGTTCGGGATGGGAACGGGTGGTTTCCTCACTCTTGGTCACCGACAAACTTGGTAACCTGTGCTTGAAGCACTTTGA